>NZ_NAHZ01000033.1:0-413120 GCF_002196785.1 Desulfosporosinus sp. FKA
TTCATTCTCCTCCCAGATATCCTTTCTCTATGTAATTGCTACTGACTGAGAAAGGATATCTTTTTATTGTGAGGGGGTCAATATTCAATGAAAGAGTGGGGTCAGGTTTCAGTATAAATCAATAACAGCGGCTTAGTGCTAGTATGGGTATCCCTGGTTATGACAGGAACTTACAAGCTCGACCAGGTACCTAATCTGTATAACCTCAAAACTGTTGTAACTGAGGTCGTAAACGGCACAGCGGCTTAATTCTAAAGAAGGGCAAAGCAAGGACTAGCGATAGTCTCTTTTCTTTGCCCTTTAACAAAAATGTTAATACTCTCTAATGTAATTAATATAATACTCCAAAAATGAAGGGGGTATTATATATGTTTAAAATTTTGGAAATTGTTGGTTGGGTTGAAGAAGTAGATGGATTTTGGGAAATGCAGGATGGGAGAGTTTACAACAGTTATGAAAATAGTTTTTTAACAAGAGAACAAGTAGAAGATGGTTACGAAACGCTGAAGGCTTTGTCACAGTAGACCCATTTAGCTCACAATCACACTCCTTGAAAAAGGGGTGTTTTTAATGCTCCAAAGTAAGGTTAGGGATCATTTTACAGGTTAACCATAAATGATAACATATAAGAAATTTCAACATAAGACTACAAATTTTTACAGTTAGAGATTATAATTTTTGACAGGCGCCGAAATATCATAAAGGAGGTAAGGTAGTTAGGGAAAAATAGTGACATGAAGATTGCTTTGGGTCCTGCTCAGTATCAGCCCAAATAAATTACTATACAATCATAGTGACGGTGGATCTACATGGGTTACCGTAAATACTGATTTTTTTAAGTTAATGTTCCAGTTGAGAAATTTCAAGATATTCCTGTTTGAAGGGTATCTTCATCTCGTACATCTGCTTTATCAATATTCAAGTATGAACTTGACATTGTTTTGCAAAGGAGTGGTCATCATGAAAAATAAATTAATTTTTATTATTCTTTCAGCTATAATTCTTATTTTTGCATCTATCACGCCTGTTTTTGCTGATCCTTCTCCATATCCATCTAATTTTTGTGAGGTTGGACAAATGGTAGGTGGTAGACAGCTAGCTATTGGTAATGACGGTTATGTTTATACTTATATAGATTCTTCTGTTTATAATAATGTTGCTAATCAAACTATGTATTGGTATAGATACAAGAATAATACTTTAATAGATTCTGGCTCTAATCCTCCTATGACATATAAAACTATTAATTTTTTAGATAGTTGGAAAAAATGTGATACTCCAATTCAGGCTACTCCAAATGATGTTATTGAAATTGTTGAAAAATATTCTGATGGAACTGTTGTTTTAGGGCCTAGTTACGTTGGCCCTGGTCATAACGTTTATTCCACTAATGATGATCACCTCAAAGTACTTTTAGACGTTGCAGAACAGGCACAACTCAGTGTTACAAGTAGCCTTTCTGATAATGCAAGCCTAACCTGGACATCCTCAGACCCTACAGTCGCTAAAGTCGATGCAAATGGCAAAGTTACAGCTGTAAAAGAAGGTATATGCAATATAACTGCAGCCAAGAGTGACAATTCATTTACAGACTATATACCTGTAAAGGTTCTTAAGGGTGCTGAAAATCTTCGACTTGCCTTGAATCTCAAAGCGGGGGAGTCAAAACGCCTGTGGATAGCCGATGATGCATCGAGTGTTACCTGGACATCGATGGACCCAAGTGTTGCATCAGTAGATAGCACAGGCAAAGTTAAAGGAGTGGCTAATGGCCTCTGTATTGTTCAAGGAGTTTATAGCGGTAAGACTTATACTATTTATGTGAGAGTTAATTCATAAGGAAATGGGATAAAACTAATAGGATACAAACAACCTCTCTTGCTTAGTCGGGGGAGGTTGTTTTGAATCTCTCATTTCCTAACTATCGGCGAAGCTAAAGGTGCAAAGCATCGTGGTTAGCTTACCTAAATAAAAAACTAGTATTACGCAGTAAGACGTATTATGTGCAGCAAGTAAAAAGAGGAAATCACACTCCTTTGTCAAATATTTCATACAAAGGGGTGTAGTTTATTATGAAAGAAAACTTGAAAAATCAACTAAAAGAAAGTTTTGATACCGTATTAGGTGGAGGAGCCTCGCTTGCTGGCGGCCTATTATCTGATACATTGTTTGGTCAAATAGCTCCTGGTATTGCAACAACAATTTTAAGTTATAAACAAAAAAGGTCAGAAAAGATGTTATTCAATGCAATGGAGCAGCTAAAAGGTAGAATTGTTAAAATAGAAGATGTGATAAAACAAATGTCAGATATTGAAAAAACATTTATAAGTGAAAAGCTTATTCCAATTGCATTTGACAGCATAACCGAAGAAATTCAGGAAGAAAAAATTAAGTTCATTATAAACGGAATTAATACGGCTATAGAGAATAAAGTTTCTAACGAGGATATAATCATAGCATATTACGATGTATTAAATAGTTTAAGGCTAGCGGATATAAGAATATTAATTCAATTATATAAAGAAAGTAAAAAAACAGCAGTAAGTTATTTAATAGACGAAAATCGTAATAGTATGAATAAGTATGAGGCAATTGAAACGCATATCCTTAGAAAGTTGGAGTCATTATGTCTAGCATCTATCCAAAAAACGATTGGAGATCTGCAAGGCGATTTTATTTCAAAAGCAACACCTGATAAAGTGAGAATTAGCACTTTAGGCGTTCAATTTATTGAGTTTTTTGAAATGGATGCATGAAATTGGGGGGAGAAGGATTGGAAGAATTAATGGGAAATTTTATAAAAAGTTGTTTGGAACTTGGCAAAGAATTACTCGATAAGGATAAGCTTACTGAAAGAGAAGAGAAGTTCATCAATGATCTGGATTTAATAGTTGAAAAATATATGAAGTAATAGGCACTCGAAAGAGTGCTATTTTATTGTCCTAACTAAAAGACTCTTTATATGAAATAAGAAGGATTCTTCCTCCTGTTTCTAGTATTAGAATCTAGAGGTGATTAATTTGGAATTAGCATCATGGATACAAGCTATATCAAGCGTGCTGTTGCTGATAACGACGGCAATTTATGTTTATTTTAATAAGAGACTCGTTGAAGAAAGTTCTAATGCATTTGTATCTTTGGAAGAGTTCAGTAATCCGGAATTAATGGGATGCAAACTTAAGTTAGTCAATTACGGTCCAGGGCACGCATTAAAAGTTATAGTTAAAGTTGAAATGCAAAATGGTAATCAAATAACCCGGGTAGAAGCAGTAGGACCTAACGTGCTGATTAGCGGTAGAGAAGCATTTTATGAAATAAAAGATTTAGATTATGGGATACAGATGATTACACCAATATTTATATCATTCGAAACGCAGACTGGGAAAAAATTCACATATGAATGGGTGAATACAGTTTGGGGAAGGAGCAATGAAATCCGACTAATCAGAAAAATTAATGACAAGAAACTTGCCAAACGCTCTGAATAGGGGCGTTTTTATTATGCCCTGGAATCTAAGCGTGAAAAGCTGCAGGAGGTGACAGCGAAGTAAGGCACCCAGGGCCATCTTTGCACTTGGAGGCAGAAATGAACGAAAAGGAATTCATTTTCAAATCATCGTTTGCCGCGATAGGGACGGCCGTTACGGCTTGGTGCGGTGGGTGGGATATCGCGCTTAAGGTTCTTGTTTACCTTATGGTCTTAGATTATATTACAGGTTTCTTAGGGGCGGTAAGACAGAAGAAAGTAAATTCCGAAGTTATGTTTTGGGGCGGCATTAGAAAGATAGTTATTCTTTCTCTTGTCGCCTTAGCAGTTCTTTTGGATAAGCTTTTTGGCAACTCCGGCCCGGTTTTGAGAACGCTGGCGATGTACTACTATGCTGGGCGTGAAGGGATTTCTATGATTGAGAACGTTGGAAAGATTGATGTAACTATAGCTGTTATGCCGAAAGATATTGGCAGCAATGAGGAAATTAAGCAAATGATATGAGTTCATTCAGCTTAAGGACTCATCACAAGGAGGTTGGAAAGTGAGTGAGGATCAAGTAGATTATGATAACATTTTAGGTATCGAACATAAATTAACTGGAATGTGCAGCATGAAATCTATGTTGGACAAGATTAGGGAGAGGGAACCGACCTTGCTTTTGGCTATAATACAGTCGCAAAAAGTTATTGGTTGTGACGGTAAACGGATTCCAAAAGGAAGGCTTAGAAATGTAATAAGCGAGCTTTCGGAACTGCCTGATATCAAGCCTATGAAAGAAATCATAAGAGCAAATAGGCGTAGGAAAAGGCTAAAGGATCGAGTCATAGCTGAAGGGTATAAAATTCGTGAGATTGATGAATTTACCTGGATGATTGAACGTTAAGAGCTTCCCTTGTGGGACACGGAATAAAAGAAAATGGTAAATGTGCTACTGCTTTTCATGTATACCCAATAAAGTAACTCAACTCTGGAGGTGATGTAAGATGCACACGGCTAATGGCTTAGTATATTCAGCGAAGCTAAGTCATCGATTACAGAGCGGAAGATTAAGGAGCTTTCCTTGGAATAAAACGCAATATTCATCGAGCCCTAAGAAAGGTAATCTTAAAACTAGAAAGGCAGGAATTAATTATGTCAAAGGTCAAAGAAGCGGTAGATAGTCTTTTAGGTGAGGTTGCTAAACGAAACTCTAAAATTCAGGAGAAGATTAATAGTCTGCAGAAAGAGGCTGTCGAAGTAAAGAGCAGCATTGATGGTTTAATGCAGGACCTAGTTAATTATGACCTAGCAGATGACGAACAAGGTCAAGCAACTGCAAACAAAAAGATCGCTCAACTCAGATTTAAATATGATGACCTTCAAGCCAGGGTTGAGGCATACAAGGAAGCAATGAATAACCAGTCCATCATTCAGACTGGAATATCAACAGCTCTTGATATGGCACGTAAGGTGAGAGATGAAAGAAGCATACTTATACAAAAGAAAACGGATCAATGCGATAAGTTAGAGAAAGATATTGAGTCCATGAAGAAACAACTTGAATGTGCAAAAAGCGAAAGGAATTCTTTAGTAAGTAGGACAGAGGCTAAAGAGTTGCTTCCACTGCTGAAATATATAGAGCCTCGTAAAATCAAGAATATGTATGAAGAAAGGTATCTTTCCGCACTTATTAATGGCATTACCGGTGAACTATTGGACCAATATATTGAGGTTCCGATGGATTACGGGCCTTCGTCGAAGAATGTTGGGGCAGGACCATCGATTAACTGGGGTAATTCCGGTTTAACTAGAATCTAATGATGAAAGGAATGTTTAATATGGCTAACAACAATGATAGCAAAGCAAGGGAGTTACGAATTAAAGAACTCATGGCAAAGGCAGTTAATAAAGAAGCAACAATTGAGGATGCAAAAGAAGTGCTGGATTTATTTAAGGCAGAGAAAGAGGTTGACGCAATTCTTGACCATGTTAGCAAGATTGCACAGAATACCCTTAATGGCCATAGAGCGTCAAACAACGATCCTTTGTTAGAACATGTACGCGGTGTGGCCAAGAAGGCATTGAATTGAATTACAGATCATCAGAAAGGATATATATCATAATGCATGGGGTAGGAGCTTGACTCTTACCCTTTTTTTAACAATTAAAGTAGGATTACGTTCTGAATTTTTGGCCTTTCCAACAGGCAGAGCGGAGCCTTCTTTTTTTGAAGAAGATAAAAGTGAAATTTTCGGTTAAGAGAACGAGAATTAAACCGATTCTTTTCCAATGCTCAAGATGCAAAAAGAAATACTTCTCTTTTCTTGAAATTATGTCCTGAATGTTTGAAAGAGCAGAAAGATCATGAGGAATCTATCAAGAAGAAAAAGGAATTAGAATGAAAAGCAGCCGGTTAAGGCTGCTAAATAATTATTTTTACGTTTAATGATGCTTTTCTATTAATTTAATGCCGAGAGCTTCCTTGATGGATGCTTGAAGAAGCTGTGAGAAATTCAGACCAGCCTCTTCGCCGGCATCTCGTAACCATTTAGGCAAAGTGCAGTTCTTAGTTACGGCCTTGTTCGCGGCTTCATTACGATATGGAGGCATATAAACTTCGACAAAAACGATTCGGTCACTTTCATCAAATAAGGAGATATTTTCAGGAACTGAAGGAACGGGAAGAGATTGGCCTTGTTCTTCCTTTTCTAGAACAAGACCTACAAGCATATCTTTGGCTTTTCGGATGCCTTCGGCAATATCAAGACTCAAGATAGCAGTGCCAGGAAAGTCAGGGAAATACATCCCGAGTCCTCCGTCTTCAGCTTTTTCAACGACTATTGGATAAATCAAATGATTAGACATTAATAATCAACTCCTGTTTATTTTATATATGCTTTTATGTGGTTAACATCAGGGGTTAGAACTTAACCCCTGATGATTTCTCTATATTGCTTAGCGTTCCCTTTGGGATTACCTGTCCGGTGTGGTGAAAGGCTATGTCGGCGTATCTCTCAGGGTTTGTTTTGTGTATGTACCGTTGATGGCTGGTGCTATTACCGTGGTTTGGGGATTTAACAAAACCTTCTTCTTTTAGTTTTTGTAGCACTTTCCTTACTGTTATTTGTTTCCCCAAGTTCCTGACCTCCTTTCTGATATAATTATAACACGCGTAAATAATGCGTGTCAAGTAATTGCGAGGAAAATATGCGTATTTCTTATGCGTGTATTTGTTAGTGGGGGAATAGTTGAATAAGGTTTCTAACTATATCAAATAATCGCGGGTCCTTTCAGCTGACTGGGGATATGCGGGTCTTGCGAGTCCCGAAAAAAACTAGTTTTGAAAAAAATTTTTTGGGGCGTTTCGTTTCGCCAGATTGGACTTCTTAACAAGGCTCAAACAAGATATAATCGGGATTTTTGTTTTTCCGAACTAGTAAAATAGAGTAAAAAAGGAACATGTATTTAGTGTTTTTTAACTCAGTTTGCTAGAAGATCGCATTTAATTATGTGCCCCCAAAAAACGTTACTATTTTCCGCTTTATTACCTCTTTAAAGCACTAAATGATTGATATAGGTAGGTATTACTATTTAATTAATTAAGAACTTATACTGAGTTTCGTTTCGGTGTAAGTATAATTTTTTGTAAAAGCAGGAAAATGTTAATCTGCGTCGAAGCAATTTGAAAAATGAAATTAAATAAATAACAAATCATATAGGATTGGGGTAACGTTTTGGCTTGAACACAAAGCAGAAGGTAAATTTAGAGTGTTTACTTCAACCCCATGAACAGTTTATGTATTTAAGGTAAAGCAGCTAATATTTTTAGCTTTGAGGCCCGTCAAGGCAAGACTTCCCTTAAAAAGGAATTGATTGAAAGCCGTGTAGGGAGACATATAGAGAAACTAAATTTCTTAAAAATTCATAATTCACAACAATATACTAAGATAAAAGAGGCCTATGATATGACGCAAACTGGGCAAACCGAAATGAATGAGAATAAAAAGACAAATAGAATAATGTATTATATTATATTAGGGTTATTAATCATTTTTATTGTAACAATATTCACTAACTACTTTGCTTTTGGAATGATTCCTTATACTGTAAGTCATAGTCAACCTTCGGCTTGGATTGGTTATTTTGGAAGTATACTCGGATGTAGCTTAGGGGGAGCTATTGGTGGTTATATTGCATATATAATTGCTTCAAAGCAAATTGAAGTACAAAAAGAATCTTTAAATAAGGAAAATAATGATAGGATTAAACGAGATCTTCAAATAGAAACTGCGAAAAATGTTAATGAGCCTATTGTATACTTTCAAAAGCATTTACAAATGTTGTATTCTCATATGAGAAGGCTTATCATTTTTTCCGTTAAATATCAGAAAGATTTAACCATAGTTAATAATGGTTCTTTTGACTTTGAAAGGGAATTTCAAAATTTAATTGGTTTGCTAGAAGTGAATTTACAAAATTTAGATGATCAACAAGCAATCATGTCAAAGATCATATTTTCAAGGATTATTATTCTTAATAAGTTTTACGGAGAAATCATTAAATTTGTGACATTGAATGAAGAACTTAATACTTCAGTAGAAAAAATAAAATTATTTTTAGCAGCGACGGAAGATGCTATACATAAAAGCATTAATATTGATCAGCTATTAACTGATGATTTATTGAATGAATTTAATAATGTGTTTATAACCAAGGCAGCTGAGCTAGAAAAATTGATGTTTGACTTAGCTCTTGAAATAAATAATGAGTTTTTATCAGATTTATTTGAGGATCATAAATATGAAATACCAAATCTAATTAATAGATATAAACCATTAAACATATAAATTTTGATCTATCTTGGATGAATGAAAAAATCGGGGGAGAGGAGTCACTTTTACAAAAATCCTCGTTACCCTCATCTCCGTCATCGCCTAGTTCGAGTTCAATGGACGCCCTGTCCAGTTCGCTTCAAGCTAGATCGCAAATAGATCAAGATTGAGCAGGTCATCTCCATGGAAGAAGAGAAGGTCGCAGGCAAATTGGATGCTGCTGTTTAAGTGCCAGAGTAAGATAGACAAAGGGTAAAGCGCTTAAATATTTTCGTTAGTGATTTTAGCATAATTTCACGTTAATCCTTCATCAATTGGTGAGGGATTTTTTAATGATTAGACAAGTTTCCCCTTACTTCGCGAAAAGGTTGTGAGATGATATAGGCGAAATAAATATAACTTAGAGCGGGAGCGATTAAAATGGCCGGTGCATCGGACTTGTATAACTGGGCTAACTGTACTGATGAAAATAGAAAATTAAATGACCTTGCCAGCTTATCTTTTCCTAAAGAGGATTGGAGTGGTGTAGAAAGACCTTGTAAAAGCGTCGATAAAAATCTTTTTGTTTTATGGAAATATATTCATCACACGTTTGGATATTTGACGAAAAAGGAACCACATAAAATATTCGAAAATAGCAATTATGCCTGTTTTAATACAGGTTTAGAGACGGAAAAGTATGAGGAAATTTTCGCTATTTTTAAAAGAGTAACGGAAAATGATAAGTTTGAGTTAGTTGGATTTTACGAAGAGACAAATAATATATTAAACGTTATTAGAGGGAAATTGCCTGAACCGGCAAATTATATAATAAATCCCTCTGATTTTATATTTGATGCTACAAAGGAAATGAATTACTCTTTAAATCATATTCTTGATGAAAGGCAAGGAAGATTACCTAAAGTTATTAAGACTATTCCGGAAGATTACAGAGAAGATGTTATTGTAAATCGCATGCGAAATGCATATAGAAGATTGAAAAGAAATTACAAATTAGCAATTCCTCAATATTCACCCAGGCATGATGAAATTCAACTTTTGATTCCGGTATGTGTTACTAAAAAAACAATAGCAGATTGTGCATTAGCAGTCAGAAAAATTGATGATGTATATATAGCGAAGACTATACTCACTTTAGATATGGCGTACAATAATGCTAGATTGATAACTAGGCCAGACCCAGAGTGGCTTCAGCCATTAAAAGACGCGAATGATATAAAAGAGGATGATATTATAGGACCGGATGAATCCTAAATAAATTATCGTAACGCTATCTTCGTTCCCGCCTGGTTTGACCTCAACCGCCGCCCTCATTCAGTCAGCTTCAATCTCGATGACAAAGAAAACTAGATTGAGTGGGGCATCTCCATGTAAGAGGAGAAGATCGTGGGTGATTGGATGATATGTAAAATGTGAAAGGCTTGAAACTGATTCATTTTTAAGGTAGAATAGTTTGAATTCAATATTACAGCGATACCGCAAGAAGACGGAGACTGATTTAGCGCTCGAATCACAGAGCGTTTAAATTAGTCTCTTTTGTTTTTGTGGTAAAAAAGGGGGTGGGGAACAATGAGTCTAATAGGAAGAGATTTGCTATGGTTCGCAAATTTATTTTTAATTGGGGGGGTAGTTTCTGTTTCCTTTGGAGTGCGTAAATCCGTAAGATTTCTAAAGCAACAAACAAAAGGTCAAGGTAACTGGTTTTACATCAATGGTATATCGCTATTAGCCCTAAGTTATTTGGCCAATGGATTGGGAAGTGCCTTTATGTCTATGTTACACTAATCGAACATTGCATAGAATCAGCGACGATGAGATTCTTTCATGGGCAAGATAAGGTTGAATTCACCCCTAGCCCTGGGCATAATATTTAACGACCATCTCTGTTTTCTAATACTCTCATCGATGTTGCTGGAAGTATTCTTTAATTAATATGCACGGTGCATCGCTGATACAAGAAAAGCCCCTCCAGCTTATTTGGAGGCCACTGAAAATCTAGGAAAATCTATTGCTTGGGTATCCAAAGCCACCATATGCCGTAGGTAAAATAGAAAGTCAGCACTATATATGGTACTGACCTTCTCGAAGATAAAGTTTTTCAGTGGCCTCCTTATTTGGAGGGGCTGTCTTAATATAGAGAGGATTTATTTCGCCAATTGTTCTTCTGCAAACAAGCTCATATTTTCTTCTGGTGTAAACTTATCCTGACCACCGGCCTTTCTGCACATCATGCATAATGATTGCTCTGCGTATACTTTCGAATACAGATCTTCCTTGGGAACAAAGGCTTTTAAGCATTTTTGACATTGGAATAAAGGCGTCATTTATTTGATTCCCCCTTTCTTAATAGATAATAAAGGGGTATTTCTCCATTTTATGGGATAAGCCCTTCGAGTGATGGTACTTTATGCAGGAAAAAAATTCCGTGTGCCGAAGATTTAAGAAGAAAGGAGATGACATAGATGCCAGATGATAAAACTAAGAAAAGACCTCAAGATTCTTCGCGAATTAATATTCATGAACCTTATGAAGTGAATTATTGGTGTGATACGTTTGGATGCACTGAGGTTCAACTTAAAGCCGCAGTTAAAGCGGTTGGAGATTCAGCAGCGGAAGTTAAGAAATATTTGGGTAAATAATTATTATGAATGCCTGGCTCTAATGAGCCAGGCATTCATAATATAAATAAGCTTTTATGTTGTTGTTCAAAGCTTCGCGAATTAATGATGACCATCAAAACCCCGGTTATTAAAACCGAGCTTTTTGTTTTTAGTGGGCCTTTAAACTCTATAACAAGCAAATTGCGGCATTCAAGAATAAGAATTATAAGGGTCTTAAAATATTCATTATAGGGTTTCTTTATTGCTATGTACTCGCACAGTTACCAGGGCTTTATTATCAGGCCGCTCAAGGTAATGATGATCCTTTAGAAGAATTGTATATGCAATTCCCTGATATTCCTGAGGATTGGATTCATGAAGCAGCTGATGAGATTTACTCCGAATGTACAGACTGGGTTAAAAAAGGACAATACTAACTTTTTAGTTTCAATAGATAACAAGATAACATGAGCATACTTAATTGTATGCTCATGTTTAAATTTGCGGTAGAAAATTTACGTATTGACTTATATTTTATGGTATTTTCTTGTATCTTTAGTAGCCAAATAGTAGCCAATCTCTTATGTAGTAGCCAAAATTGCAAAATAAAAAATCCAGCAATCACTTGCTGGATGCGGTTTCTAGGTTGGCAGGGGATGCAAGAGTCGAACTCGCACTGACGGTTTTGGAGACCGCTGTTCTACCATTAAACTAATCCCCTTTAGTTTTGGCGACGAATTGAATTATAGCTTAAAATAAGATATGTGTCAACTATGATTATGGAACTAATTTAAATGAAATATAATAAAGGCGGCAGGATTTTTCAAGAAAAACCAGAATAGGCATTATAAAATAAGTCAATGGGAGGGAGTGGGTACCTTGAGGATTGATTTACACGTTCATACTCAAGAATCTGACGGTTCGCAGACTGTCGAAGAGGTCTTAAATCTCGCCCATTCAAATGACGTTAAAATACTTGCTATCACAGATCATGAAAGTACTGAGGGAATCACAAGGGCAGAAGAATTGGCCAAATATCTAAATATTGAAGTTATCCCCGGAGTTGAATTATTAACAAATTTTCAGGGAGAGGAAGTTCATCTACTAGGCTACTTTAAAGATATTCACAATTCAGTTTTGCAAACTCGTTTAAGCGAGATTCGAAAGCAGCGTACGTCTCTGGCCTACGATATGGTTAAATGTCTTCAGAAGGGGGGACTTTCCATTGAATGGAAGGATGTTGAGCGTGAGGTCGGTTCGATTGGAGCTGTTAGTAAGGGCCATATTATGAGGGCTATACATCATCGATATAGCAGCTTAAATCCAAAAAGCTGGCAAGATATCGCCACATATTTTCGCCCCGGTGGAATCGCCTATCTTCCCTATCTAAAACATAGATTTGAAGATGCTGTTGATTTGATTTTTAATTCCGGAGGTTTCCCTGTTGTGGCTCATCCCGGTTTATTGTCTGAACCGGATATGGTCTTTGATCTCTTAGCCTATCGGCCAATTGGGCTTGAAGTGTATTATGGCTATTGGGAACAACAGCAGAGGTTAATCTCTTATTACGCTGAAGTTGCTGCTCAATTTGCCCTTTTGGCTACAGGTGGAAGTGATTATCATGGGCCATTTGGCCGGATCCAAATGGGTCAGATGGATGTTCCCCTTGAAGGAGTTTACAAGCTGCGAAACCTACTGACCTAAAGCCAGAGGTTGTTGTAAAGGAAGAAGTGATTTTTTGGGCAGACGCATTGGACTAGCCTTTTCAGCTCTTTTGTTTACGCTGTTTTTCGGAACAGTTGGGTTAATGACTACGGAACACCTCACTTTGGCCCAAGCTTTTTATTTTACTGTTGAGACCATTACGACGGTGGGTTACGGAGATTATGAAGTTAAATCAGATTCCGGCCATGTCTTTATCATCATTCTCATGATTGGCGGAGCTGGAGTAATGCTCTATTTCGTTGGATTAATGATGGCGTTTTTAATTGAGGGTCAACTGGCCGGGGCGTATGGGAGAAGAAAGATGAATAAAAAGATCGAAGAACTTCAAGACCATATTATTGTCTGCGGAGCAGGGCGCGTTGGAAAACAAGTGATTTATCGTCTGAAGAAAGAAGGCCATCCTTGTGTCGTTATTGAACAAGAAGAGGATTTGGCCCATGAGTTTGTTGAGGAAGGATATCTAGTCATCAATAATGATGCTACTGAAGATGAGGTATTAAAAAAGGCTGGAATTGAGCGAGCAAAGGGGTTAATTACGGCACTTCCTGAAGATTCCCTAAACGTGTTTGTAACCCTGACAGCAAAAGGACTAAACCCGAATATTCAGGTGGTTGCCCGCATGGATCGGTTAGAATCCGAGAATAAATTGTTGCGTGCCGGAGCTGACAAGGTGATTTCTCCAGCCATATTAGGCGGCTGGAGAATGGCTATGTCAATTTTGAAACCTGTTAGTATTGAGTATCTTGAAACCTGTATTCATGATCAAAATATTGGGATGGAAATTATGGAACTTAAAGTTGATCAAGGGTCTTGCCTGATCGGAAGAACCTTGTCCACAAGCGGTATTAAGCAGGAAACTGGTGCTATGATTTTAGCAATTTTGCGTAATGATCGTGTTATCAGTAATCCTAGCGCTCAAGAGAAAATCATAGAAGGTGATCTTCTCATAGTGTTGGGTTTAAGAGAACAATTGCATCTTTTGGAAGAAGTGGCAGCGAATCTGACAAAATTAAAGCCTGCTGAAATAGGATAGATTAAAAGAGGAAGTCTTGGGATAAAATACCCTCTGAGTATGAAAACACAGCTTCATTTTGGAGGGAGATTTTATGCATAATTCACGATCCGAAAAAGACATTCTTAGTGATATCAAAAAACTTATTCATACACATTTCGGAGAAAGCGGACAGGGAATTCACGTGGAGGTCAAAGGAGACAGGGCAATAATCTGGGGAACGGTTGATAGTTTGGTGGAAAAGGATTTTTTCGGGAGTCGTGTGGGCCGCATCGATGGTGTTCGTGAATTAGATAACTCTCTGACGGTTGCTAACGACGGAAATATCTTGGATAAGGATATAGAAGAGGGAATTGTTGAACGGTTTAAGAGGTCTAATTTTGAGGATATTACTCATTTGGGGTGTCGGGTTAGCCGCGGAATTGCCACCTTGCTCGGACATGTCGAGACCCAAAGCACTGAACGGTTAGCTAAGCGCCTTGCTTCTCAGGTACGCGGTGTAAAAGAAATCCGCAGCGAAATTCAATTTTTGGAGAAAGCTGTTGATGATGCGACTTTAGTAAATCGCGTGGAAAATGCCTTGGTTGCATCGCCTTGGGTTAATGCACATGAAATTCAGACGGGTGTGCGTAATGGCTTGATAACGTTAAGCGGTCTTGTCGACACTCAGGAAGAGATGGAATGGGCCGTTGAAACCGCATATCAAGTTCCCGGTGTGAAGGCTGTTGTCAGTGAGATCATGACTCGCCATCGGTCGCAAGGTGACGACTTGTGGCTGACGGAGCAGCTGGTATCAAAGTTGGGACAGCATGGTTTAAATTCAGGTCAAGTTCGAGCTTTTGTACAGAATGGTATTGCTTTTCTGACTGGAGAAGTTTACACCGAAGAGGAACGTGATCTGCCTGAAGAAATGATTAAAGGCATCCCTGAGATTCATACTGTTAATAATTCCATTAAAGTTGCCGCACATTCCAGCAAAGGGTAATTGACTTAGGTTTAGATACTTTGCTATCTGTGTCTTGAATTTTACTCCGCATGGTAATGCGGAGTTTTCTAATTATGTGCTAGCAGATGAAAAATCAGGAAATGCATTTCTGAGTATGAAATTCGGGTTGCTTCAATAACTTTATGCTATAATAAAAACTGTTAGGGTCGTGACAATTATGTGAAGGAGGGCAATAATGGATCCCATAACTCATGGACTCGTCGGAATTGCCTTAAGTGCTTTCTCAGGTCATACGATGCAATTAAATGATCCCGTTTTTTTGGGCTGTACTCTGGGCGCAATGCTTCCTGATCTCGATATTTTAGCTTATCTCAAAGGTCGGCTAAATTATTTGTTGAACCACCGGGGTGCAAGCCATTCTTTGCTTGCTTTAACTGGAATGTCTCTGGTACTCGGAACTGCCTTATATTTGATTTATCCCACGACATCCTGGTGGACTGTGGTATTATGGACACTTATTGGAACATTATCCCATAGTATTATGGACTTATTAAATTCTTTTGGAGCGGAATTGTTATGGCCGTTTTCGCGTAAAAAAATTACAGTTGATATGATAATGCTTACTGATCCCATCATATCATGCTTGTTTCTGGGATCTTTTATGGCCTCATTGCGTTCTGCTGATTTTTCCAGGCCTTCTGCATCGTTTGCTATATTTTTCAGTTTATTATATTTAGGCTACCGTCAAATCGGCCGTTTGAAAACTCGTAGTAAACTTATGAGAGTGTATTCAATTAAATCTCGTGCTGAGGTTAAAGTCCTTCCGGCCATGTATCATCCTTTTGCCTGGAATTTTATTCTTTTCCAGGGAGATTCGGTGCGGTTTGGTATTGTTCGTAATCAGATGCCTTCAATTTGCAGAGTTTTACCGAAATTCGATAAAGACAATCCTTCAGTTTCTAATGCTCTTGAGGGAAATTTGGCGGAAATGTTTTGTCAATTTACCCCGTATTATCATGTGGTGGCTCATAACTCTGATTCAGGAGAATGTTTGGTGGAATTCGTCGACCTGCGTTATTGGACGAAAGGTGATTTTCTCTATACCGGCAATGTTTACTTGAACGAAAACGGTGAAATATCCTATGAAATTTTTAATCATTTCCCTAATCAAGAGGGTGTGCTTTTAAGTTACTAAGGAGATTAGACTAAAAAACCTTTTGACATTCTCATAGCGTATCAACCATAATGAGTAATATAGCATGGGGGTGAAAAGGTGCGAGGCAATAGAAAGAATTTAGAGATGTTTGATTTAAAAATAATGTCATTAAAAATAATAAGTATTTTATTGTTCCTGTTTTCTCTAATAAGCCTTATGGGTGGTCGGGGATTTTTTATGGGAAGACAGATTTTTTCGGGGATTTCGGCAATTTTTGGGGCTTCTTTTGCTTGGATTGCGTTTTTTTTATGTATGATTATTGCTATCGTTTTATGGATTTATTCGGATAAAGTCCAGTCTTTCCAATCTCGGTCTCGGTCTCAAACTCAAGTTCAAACGACCACAAGGAGTGTTCATTCTAAAGCAGTCGCTAAAGCTCAAAGCAGAAGACAAACTGAAGCGAAGCCCACGAAAACGTGGTTAACAAGTCCTAACCTAAATGACGAGGGAATACCCTTGCCTGGTGGAAAACTTGTTAATTTGCAAGGCTTTAATCATTACTTTTCCTCGCCGGAATGGGTAGAAATTAAAGATATTGATCAGGAACAAGCGATGGAAATGAACGAACTGGGCGAAGATTTTCCTTCATATTTTGCAGCCGGTGAGTCGTTTTTGCCGAAAAAGACTCCGAAATTGACTCTATTAAGGGGAATCGAAACGTATTTTGAGGACGTAGACCAAGAAGAGACAACGGAGAACGAAATTCCTAAATCGGAAAATAACCGGCCACTGGTACAGGATGATTTGAAAGAGAAACCTATTCAGGTTAAACCTATCTTTAAATCACAAGCAGATCAAGCAGAGTTTTTAGCGCAGTTTAAAATCGATAACAATCCAACTCACAGGGATTTGGAAGAGAACTTTAAGGTATCATCAGATCAACAATGTTGTACAGATTCTCAGGTTGAAGGCCTTAAACCTGAGGATAAGCCTGATCTGCGGATCAACCATGAGATTAATACTGTTACGGCTGTAAAGGAATGCATCTTAAAAGATGAAAGGCCCAGTGATCATTCAGGCGTTAATTTGGGGATTTCCCATAATGGTCCGCACACAATTTTGGATTCTGCGGAAGTGGAGAAGAAGCCGGAATTTAACGCAGAATCTAAAATGGAATTAGAGACCGAATCAATCCAAGAACCCATATCGGCTCAAATATCAGATTCAGAAATAAAGACAGAACCGATCTTAGAATCTACCTTGGAGCCTTCTCCCGAAACTCACGTTCCTATTACTTTCGAAGATATTCCTAAAGAAGTTTCAAAAAGTATTCATGAAGATGATCCTGAAGATAAAGCTCAAGATTATACTCTTTGGGAATCTCCTGACTTTTCTTTACTTGACCCCATTTTAAAACATTCCCCTGTCCAAGATCCGGAGACTTCCAGGTTATTAGAAAAAGTTCTCTTAGATTTCGGAGTTAAAGCAAAGGTGATTCGGGTTACCAGTGGACCTGTGATCACTCGTTACGAATTGGCACCGGCACCGGGAGTGAAAATTAGTAAGATTGTCAATCTGGCGGATGATATTGCTTTAGGTCTGGCGGCTCGTGATGTACGTATTGAGGCTCCTATTCCAGGAAAAGCGGCTATTGGTATCGAAGTTCCCAATAAACAGGCGCGTTCGGTACCTTTTCGAGAAGTACTGGAGACCCCTAGTTTTCATGACTATCCTTCGAAACTTAAAGTAGCATTAGGAAAAGATATAGCAGATCAGCCCATCGTCGCAGATTTGATTAAAATGCCCCATCTTTTGGTAGCCGGAGCTACAGGTTCCGGAAAGAGTGTTTGTATTACCTCAATCATAAATTCAATCTTATTTAATGCAACGCCGGCAGAAGTGAAATTCTTACTCGTGGATCCCAAAATGGTTGAACTGAGTCAATATAACGGAATTCCTCATCTTCTTGCTCCCGTAGTTGTTGATCCTAAGAAGGCTGCCAGTGCTCTTAAATGGATTGTTAAAGAAATGGAAAATAGATATGAACTTTTTGCCGCTGCTGGAGTTCGAGACGTTGTCCGCTATAATAAACTTAAGTCTGAAGCTGATTCGTCCGTGAAACTGCCTTACATCGTAGTCATCATCGATGAATTGGCAGATCTCATGCTTGTAGCTCCCGGGGAAGTTGAGGAGGCCATCTGCCGTTTGGCCCAAATGGCGAGGGCAGCAGGCATTCATCTTGTAATTGCAACCCAGCGTCCATCTGTTGACGTGATAACAGGGGTCATTAAGGCCAATATTCCCAGCCGAATTTCCTTCGCGGTATCGTCTCAAATCGATTCACGCACGATACTTGATGCTACTGGAGCCGAAAAACTTTTGGGCAAAGGGGACATGCTTTATTCTCCCTTGGGAGTTAATAAGGCGTTACGCGTACAAGGCTGTTTAGTGACCGATGAAGAGGTTCAAAAGATCATTGCCCATTGGAAGAGTCTTGGCAAACCCGAATATCTTGATCCGGAACGGTTGTTTGCAGAAACTCCGGAAAAGAACGATGAAAGTAACGGGCCGGATGATGCGCTGTTTTTTGAAGCGGGAAAACTTTGTCTTAAAAGCGGTATAGCATCGACCTCTTTCTTACAACGACGCTTAAAACTCGGATATACCCGGGCTGCGCGCTTGATGGATATGCTTGAAGATCAGGGAGTTGTGGGACCTTATGAAGGAAGTAAACCCAGACAGGTACTTATTACTATGGATGAATTTCAAGAGCGGTTCGGTTAATACTTAACAATTAAATTAATAAATAATTTCGGCACCCTAGCTGTGAAAAATGGCTAGGGTGTTTGTTTTTATGAATGAAGTGGGAGAGATTGGGAATAATGCAATAATGATGCTCAAAAAATGACAAACGGAGACGAACAATGAAGTTTTTCGCACGGTCAATGATTAAAGAAGAGCCATATAAGGACATTGCCCTTCATGGGGAAGATTTGCTGAAGCATGCGGAAGAAATTGCCCGTTTCACTGCGAATCAGAGCGCTCATCATCCGAAGCGAACTCTCTTGCCAAGGGTCAGACAAAATATTAAGTTCTTAGAACGGGCTTATCATGAAATTACGGATTATGCTGCTCGAACAAAAGATTCCATCCCAGCAACGGAATGGTTATTAGACAATTATTATAGTCTCAGAGGATTGAAAGAGGAGATCCCCAAAAGCATTCCTTTGAAATTTGAACGGCAGCTGCCCCGCATTTCCAGCGGGGACTTTATGGGATATCCCAGAGTATACGCTTTGCTCGTCGAACTAATCGAGCATACAGATAGTCAATTACAACGCGATACTTTAAAAGCGTTTATCAATGCGTATCAGGTTCAAGTTCCTTTAACGAGCGGTGAATTATGGGCAATCCCCACAATGCTAAGAATTGTAATCCTCGAGAATATTAGGAGATTAGCGGAGCTTATTATCTTCACCCAAACCGAAAGGGAACGGGCAGACCAATGGCTTCTGCCTCTTTTAGAAAGCGAACACGATAAAACGAACTGGGATAACGTGTTAAAAACCTTAAGTATGGAGGAAGAATATTCGTCAGCTTACGCCGAACAAATTTTAAGACGGATGCGCGAACATGGCGTGGAAGGGGCCCCTTTACTGCACTGGATTGATCGCGCTGTTGCCAAACAGGATACGACCATTGAGGAATTAGCAAAACTCGAACGTCAACGACAGACAATGTATCAAGTATCAATGGGGCATGCCATTACGAGCATGCATTTTATTGCCGCGGAAAATTGGCCCAGGTTTTTCGAAGAAGTAAGTTTAGTCGAGAGTGTTTTTGCAAAGGATCCCAGCCATATTTATGGACAAATGGATTTCGACTCACGGGATGCCTATCGCCATGAGGTAGAAATAATTGCTAAAAATTTTAAAACCTCGGAACTTGTTGTAGCACGAAGGGTACTCGCTAGGGCAGAAAAGGCACAAGAAGAAGGGGATACACTGGTCTCCCATATAGGGTTTGATTTACTGGGCCCGGGACGAAGCAGTTTGGAACAGGAGCTGGAACAGGACTTTGGCTCGAATTTCAGTGTTCTCTCTAAACTTCGTCAAGTCGTAAGGAAAAACCCTTTAACATATTACTTTGGTAGTCTAATGCTTGGGATATGTTTGCTGATGCTTTGGGTTTTATCATACGCCCGCAGCATGCAGTCCTCTCTTGGCTATGTCCTCTTAATTTTAACGCTCCTTATCTGGGCCAGCGGTTTAATAATACCTACCCTTAACTGGTTAGTCTGCAAACTGTTTACGCCTGCCTTTTTACCGAAATTGGAGCTGCGAGAGGGGATTCCTGAAGCATATAAGACAATGGTTGTTGTTCCCACTCTGCTAACGAGTGTGGATCGAGTCAAAGAGCTCATCGCTGAAATGGAAGTATATTTTCTGGCAAACAGAGATGATAACCTATATTTTGCCTTGCTGGGGGATTTTGCAGATGCCCCCTCCCAGACGATTCCGGGTGATAAGGAAATTATCATCGCTGCGAAAGAAGGAATAGAAAATCTTAATCAAAAGTACCAGCAAGGCCGATTTTTCTTTTTTCATCGCCACCGCATATTTAATTCGGTTGAAGGAGTCTGGATGGGTTGGGAGCGTAAACGAGGAAAGCTATTGGAGTTTAATTCACTGTTGCGTCAAGCCGGAGAGACTAGTTATGATATCCAAATTGGAAACTTAGCTATCCTTCCGAGTATCCGCTTTGTAATAACTCTTGATGCCGATACTCAATTACCTCAGGGAACAGCCAAAAAGTTAATTGGAACTCTTGCCCATCCGCTGCACTCTCCGCAGTTAAATGAGGATAAAACCAGAGTCGTCCAAGGTTACGGGATATTACAGCCTCGGGTAGGAGTTTCTATTTTAAGTGCCGGTGCCACTGAATTTTCCCGGATCTATTCGGGCAGAGTTGGAGTAGATCCGTATACAAACGCCATCTCGGATCTTTATCAGGATCTATTTGACGAAGGGATATTTACAGGAAAGGGGATTTACGATGTTGAAGTATTTCAACAAGTAACCCATAAGACCTTTCCGGAAAACACCATTCTCAGTCACGATCTCATCGAAGGTATTTATGCCCGAGCGGGCCTTGTCACAGATATTGAATTGATCGATGGTTATCCTTCGACCTACCGCGCTTTTCTGCGGCGCCAACATCGCTGGGTGAGAGGAGACTGGCAGCTCATTCCCTGGCTGTTTAAGTCTCTGCCATTTATATCCAAATGGAAGATCTTTGATAACTTAAGACGAAGTTTGGAAAATCCAGCCCAATTATTGCTATTGACTTTAGGATTCATGATTCTTCCTGGGAGTCCTTGGGTATGGACCGGACTGGCCGCTTTAGGTATTCTCTGGCCCATGATCTTGAGCATCTTTAATATGCTTTTATGCCAAGGACGAGAAGAAACTAACGCTGTTCAGGATTTTTTAACTCTTGCCGAACAATTTGCTCTGCAATTCTCGTTGCTTCCCTATCAATCGTACATCATGCTTGACGCCATTTTCAGAAGCTTATACCGGCAGTTTATTTCTCACCGAAATATGTTGGAATGGGAGACGGCTGCGGATACGGAAAAACGAATCGACCTGAGTTTTAAAGCGACTATAGGAGCAATGTGGCCTGTCATCGTCTATTGTATCCTTGTATTTTTTCTGATCGGGCTTCTGTTTCCGGCTAAGCTGATAGGGTTTACTCTTATAGCGGTTCTGTGGCTTTTTTCCATTTGGTATTCCTATCGAGTAAGTCTGCCCAAACAACATAAGAAGGAATTGCTTTCTGTTTCCGAACAGCAGTCTCTACGTCTCTGGGCCAGAAAAATTTGGGCCTTTTTTGAAGAGTTTGTGAGTGATGCTGAGTATTGGCTGCCTCCTGACAATGTTCAAATTGATCCGCCCAATGGAGTTGCCCATAGAACGTCGCCAACAAACATTGGTTTAGCCTTACTGGCAAATTTAGCAGCAAGAGACTTTGGTTATATTTCCTTAGGGACGGCTATTAACAGAATTGAAAGAACACTCCAGACGATTAAGGAGCTAGAACATTGGCAAGGGCATCTTTACAATTGGTATGATACGCTTAGTTTGGAACCTTTAGAGCCACGATATATATCCACTGTGGATAGCGGTAATTTCGTGATGTATTTGGTGACGTTGAAATCCGGACTTAGCGAATTGCTGGAAAGTCCACTTCTCAATTTGGGTTATCTCTCTGCCTTGCAAGATACGTTAATCCTCTTCAAACAGGCTGTCGGCGAAGAGGCGGCAAACGATTTTTTCGAATTTGAAAGGAGTCTTAATAAACTTCTAGAGACCTCTGACAAGAGCTGGAGTCTTGAAACCTGGCGACAGTTATTATCGTTTTGGCCCGATGTTTCCTCGAATCAAGAATGGTCTGAAGAAGGAAGATATTGGGCTGGACAACTACAGAAAATGATTGCTTCCTTTGAGCAGGAGATTCAAGACTTTTTTCCCTGGGTTAATGATCCGGCACTCAAAAATCAAATTGACCAACAGCTTGCCGATGACCTTCAGTTTGCTCCTCTAGAGCGCCTGGCATTGGACTATTCTCAGGGCTTAGAACATGGGAAATTTTCTGCAGAGGTTGGAGAAAAGATCAAACCTGCCTTAGAAAAAGCTCAGCACTTATTACTTAAGTCCAGAGAATTACAGCATGAGCTCGAAGCGATGGTTTTGGTTACGGATTTTCGGCCCTTATTTGATGAGAAACGTCAACTTTTCTCCATCGGTTATCGAGTTGGGGACAGTATGCTTGATAAGTCCTATTATGATTTATTGGCCTCTGAGGCCCGCCAGGCAAGTTTTATTGCCATTGCCAAAGGGGATGTCTCCCATAGTCATTGGTTTAGACTTGGCCGGACCTTAACTTTGGCTATGAGAAAACGTAGCCTCGTTTCTTGGAGCGGAACGATGTTTGAGTTTTTAATGCCTCTATTGGTCATGAGGAATTATGAAGGGACGTTATTGGATGAAACTTATAATTCAGTCGTTGAAGTTCAACGCAAGTATGCTGCTGAACATAATTTGCCTTGGGGAATATCCGAATCGGGCTTCTACGCCTTCGATCCCCAGCTGAACTATCAATATAAAGCCTTCGGGGTTCCGGGATTGGGCCTGAAACGAGGGCTGATTCAAGATTTGGTAATTGCACCCTATGCCAGTTTTTTGGCGCTTATGGTTGCTCCGCAGGAAGCGTTAGCCAATATCTCCCATATGGATCAACAGGGTTTCAGCGGCCGATACGGCCTTTATGAAGCCGCCGATTATACGGCGGATCGCATTCCTGTAGGACGATCTCATAAGTTAATTAAGAGTTTCATGGCTCATCATCAGGGAATGAGCTTTCTGGCACTGGATAATGTTTTGTTTGATAACAGGATGCAAAGTCGACTGCATAAGGAGCCTTTTATTCAAGCTTCGGAGCTTCTTCTTCAAGAAAGGCTGCCCTCAGCAGTATCTCTTGTATCTCAGCCGGAGAGCGAACAGGTTGTTGCGGAACGGTACAGTAAAAACACTCTTCCGGAAAAAAACCATTCTATTTTCATCAATACTGCCATGAGCCCCATTCCGGTTACTCACTGTATTTCCAATGGACAGTATTCAGTGATGTTAACAAATTCAGGGGCCGGATTCAGCCGATTCCGTGAAATCAGCATTTCACGCTGGCGAGAAGATGTAACCCGTGATGCTTGGGGTATGTATTTTTACATTCAAAATTTAAATTCCGGCGATGTTTGGTCAGCCGCTTTTCAGCCTTGTGGTTTTGGCGGGGAGGACTACAAAGTAACCTTCGCTCCGGATCGCGTGGAATATCGTCGCCAGGATGGTAACCTTACGACTAAAACAGAAATCGTTGTTTCGCCCGAGGACCAAACGGAAATAAGACGTATTTCCCTGACGAATCACAGCAAATTTGAGCGTGTTGTGGAGATCACCAGTTATTTCGAGGTCGTTTTAGCGCGGGCAAATGATGATTTAGCCCATCCTGCCTTTGGTAATCTATTTATCCAAACGGAATATCAGAATGAAGTGCTTTTTGCGTCACGGCGGCCTCGTAAAGAAAATCAGCGGCGTTTGTGGCTGATGCATACTGTGGCGACAGAAGGAGATAAGGTAGGAACCCTGCAATATGAGACAGACCGAGCACGATTTGTAGGAAGGGGGAGAAGCCTTGCCAAGCCGCAAGCCGTTGATGCCAATCGTCCCTTGTCGAATACGGTAGGCGCAGTTCTTGATCCGATTATGAGCCTGCGACAGCGAGTCAGAATAGGTCCGGGGCAGACAGCCAGGGTTTCTTTTTCAGTGGGTTATGCAGATAATCAAGAGGAAATACTTCGCATTTCCGAAAAATACCGCGATCCGCTCTCGGTCAATCGAGCTTTTGAATTGGCTTGGACGCATTGCAATATGGAACTTCGTCATCTGAATTTAACGGCCGGGCAAGCTAATGAAGCACTCAGTCTTGGAGGCCACTTGTTCTATCTCAGCCCGTGCCGCAGAGATGTGGCGGAATGCATCGCAAAGAATTGTAAAGGGCAGTCCGCTTTATGGCCCTATGCCATTTCAGGTGATTTGCCAATTGTACTCGTTCGCGTTGATCGCGAAGAACATCTGGATTTAGTCCGTCGCTTGCTCACAATCCATGAATACTGGAGTCTAAAAGGGTTATACGCTGATTTAGTAATTCTCAACGAGGACGAGAGCGGTTATGTCCAGGCTTTTCAGGATAATTTGCGGGATTTAGTTTCGATGGGACACGCACGGGATCACTTAAATCAACCGGGTGGCGTTTTTATCCTGCAAAAAGGCCATGTTCATCCTGATGATTTAAGATTGCTTTATACTGTAGCAAGAATAATGTTTACTGGAGAAGGTGGGTCTTGTACACTTCAAGTTCGTAAGAAGAGCAAATTAATTACTGAGGAAGAGATCGATGCCGGTACTCATAGTCCTCGCGAAGCAGATGAGGTCTCCCTGGAAGCTTCCTCAGAATATAAACCTCCTGAATCCATTGATGAGATCTTAAATTCATTAACATTCCCAAATGGCTATGGAGGCTTTAGTGACGATGGCAATGAATATATCATCCAACTTCAGGAAGGCAGGAATACCCCTCTTCCCTGGATTAACGTTATTGCCAACTCAAGGTTTGGCTTTCAGGTCTCCGAGGCAGGTGCGGGTTATTCTTGGTCAATGAACAGTCGAGAGTATAAACTAACTCCTTGGTCCAATGACCCGGTTCTTGATCCTCCTGGGGAAGTGCTCTACTTAAAGAATGTAGATACAGGCGAATTTTGGTCTGTGACTGCCAGACCGAGGCGTGAGAAAGGAACTTATACAATACGCCATGGTCAGGGATATTCTGTCTTTGAACACTGCAGTCATGGCATAAAACAAACATTAAGACTCTTTGTGCCTGTTGAGGAACCTGTCAAAGTCACGGAATTAATACTTAGCAACATGTCGGAACAGACGATACATTTAAGTCTGGTCTATTACGCTGAATGGGTCTTGGGAGTGGCCCGGGAACAGACGGCTCCTTATTTGGTGACTGAATTTGATAGGGAGAATCAACTTTTCTTAGTGCGGAACACCTATCAAGAAGAATTTGCCGGAAGGCATGGGTTTTTGACAGCAATCGGCGGGGACATCGATAGTTATACCGGGGATCGAGCAGAATTTATCGGGCGAAACGGAAGCCTGGCTGATCCCATCGGCTTAAAGACGGGAAAATTCTCGGATTCCGTAGGTGCAGGTTTTGACCCTTGTACGGCAATGCAAATAAACGTATCGCTTGCGCCGGGAGAAGAAAAGTCAGTGACCTTTTTATTAGGGGATACTCTGAATCGAGAAGAGGCCGAAGGAATTCGTGAGAAGTACCGAGACCCTAAGAAGGTAAACGAAGAACTGGAACATGTCAAAAGCTTTTGGGATGGCTTGCTGGGTAAAATTCAAGTTGAAACACCTGATTCATCGATGAATTTGCTCTTAAATCGCTGGCTGCTCTATCAAACTATAGTTTGTCGGGTATGGGCAAGATCGGCATTTTACCAGTCCGGGGGAGCTTATGGCTTTAGAGATCAACTTCAGGATGTTATGGCACTGGTTTACACGTCCCCCGAGATCACTCGGCGCCAAATTATTCTTCATTGTGCCCACCAATTTAGAGAAGGCGATGTGCAGCATTGGTGGCATGAAGGAAAAAGTAAAGGTATACGAACAAGGTTTGCGGATGATTTGCTGTGGCTTCCTTTCGTGACTGCTCATTATATTGAACGCACCGGGGATATAGGGGTACTGGAAGAAGTCACGTCTTTCCTTGATGATGAACCGTTGAAAGAAGGGGAAGATGAACGTTATTCAGTTCCTAACATTTCCGCTGAGACTGGGACTGTTTACGAACATTGTCTGCGAGCTCTTGAACGGGGTATGCGTTTTGGTGAACATGGCTTGCCGCTGATTGGTTCCGGAGACTGGAATGATGGATTTAGTCAAATCGGTCCCAAGGGTCGCGGAGAAAGTGTTTGGTTAGGATGGTTTTTGTATTTAACCTTGCAGCGTTTCTCCACTATTTGCTTGGGGCGTCAAGACAAGGAACGGGGAGAGGACTATCGCAGAATTGCCGAAGAGCTTCAACAATCTTTAGAAAAGCATGGTTGGGATGGCGGCTGGTATCGCCGTGCTTATTTTGATGACGGCACTCCTTTAGGCTCAACCCGAAATACTGAATGTCAGATTGATGCTATAGCTCAGTCCTGGTCGGTCATTTCCGGTGCAGCTAAACCTAGTCGCGCTTTAGATGCGATGTTGGCCTTGGAACACTATTTGTGGCGCAAAGACGAAGGAATTCTTTTGCTGCTGACACCGCCTTTTGACAAGTCTCTGCCTGATCCTGGTTATATAAAAGGCTATGTTCCGGGAGTTCGGGAAAATGGCGGACAATATACTCACGGGGCAATTTGGGCCGTATTGGCCTACACAACCCTGGGTGAAGGGGATAAAGCCCTGGAATTGTTTCACATGTTAAATCCTGTCAATCATGCCCGAACGGAGAATGAGGCCAATCGCTATAAAGTCGAGCCGTATGTCGTTGCTGCGGATGTATATGCCATTCACCCTCATGTAGGCCGCGGCGGCTGGAGCTGGTATACTGGAGCGGCGGGGTGGTTATATCAGGCCGGGTTGGAAGGGATATTAGGTTTTAAACGACAAGGGGACAGGTTAATTCTGAAACCGTGTATACCCAGCCATTGGAAGGGTTTCCGTTTAACCTATACGTACTGTTCATCACGGTATGAAATCGTCGTTGAGAACCCTCAAGGGAAGATGACCGGAGCTGAACAGATTACCTGTGACGATGTACTTTTAGAGGAACCGATCATTTTACTCAAGGATGACAGTCAGGTTCATACCGTACATTTAACGATGTAATAACCTTACACTTCATCTTAGTAATAATGGTTTGAGAGACTCCATACCACATAATTTTGGGCAGCTTCCAGACACAAAAAGCCTTCTATCGTAGTTATGATTGATACGACAGAAGGCTTTTTTTCTCCTTGAAGGTTAGGTACGGTAGTGTTAAGAAATTGATCTTTAGGATTTTGTATTAAGAGTTTAAGCTTCAGGTTGATAATAGCCTTTGCGGTAAAGAGAGAGTAAACCAGCGACAATTGCAATTCCCATTGAGGTTAACATGACAATCTGATAAGCCCCTACAAAAGCATTTGCTTTTTGTGCTGCTGTTGGAGAGATGATACCTTCCAGCAGAACTGCCTGTCGGTTTTCAAATAAGGATATGGAATAAGAGATTCCAATAACCATGCCAACATTTCGAAGCAGGGCATTAATTCCACCGGCAATACCTAATTTTATTGCTGGAACTGAACTCATGACGCTGCTGTTATTGGGAGATTGGAAAAGACCACAACCTAAACCTATCAGCAAAAGACCAGGTACGATTTGCCAAGATAGTGAGCAGGCCGTTAGGCTGGACAAATATAAAAAGCCTGAGGCGAAGACGATCAATCCGCTTGTGGTCAGGACGCGTGGGCCGATTATATCCGAGATGTGCCCGCTGATTGGCGCAGAAATTGCCAACGTCAGGGGAAAAGAGGTCATTATTAACCCAACTTGGGTGGGATCATAATTTAAAACGTGCTGTAAGTAAAAAGGCATCAGCATGGTATTGGCAAACATCGCGACAAAGGAAAGAAACCCAGTCATATTTCCCACTAAAAAAGGTCGGATTTGGAACAGGGACAGATCAATCATAGGGCTTGAAACATGAATTTCGGCTAAGAAAAATGTTATTAATAAGATGAGGCCGAGGATTAAGCCGCCTATAATCAGATAGGATTTCCATCCCCAATCTTGGCCATTACTGAGGGAAAATAAAAGGCACAGCATGCCGCCGGTAAAAAGAAAGGCGCCCAGAAAGTCGAAAGTTTCGCTGTTTGGCAGGGGTGTGTCTAAGGGAAGAATTACGAGGGCGGCGATGTATCCTAAAATTCCAATAGGTAAATTGATGTAAAATATGGTACGCCAGTTTAACAGCCCAACTAATATGCCGCCGAGCGCGGGACCGGTAAGGCTTCCCAAAGCAACAACAGTTCCGGTTAGTCCTAAAGCCTTTCCGCGTTCTTTTGGAGGAAAATTCGCAGTAATAATGGCCGGGCTATTTGCCATGAGGATCGATGCCCCAATTGCCTGAAGGACACGCATTCCAATAAGAAACCAGATATTTGTCGCGAGGCCGCAAAGTGCAGAACCAAGAGTAAAAACAATAAATCCAGAAGAGTAGACTCTTTTTCTCCCAATAAGATCTGCTAAGCGGCCAAAAACAGGGAGTAAACTGGAGATGGTTAATAAATAGGCGGTAACTACCCATTGCAATGTCGATAGGTTTGCCTGTAATTGCCCTGATATTGTCGGTAAAGCTACACTGACAATACTGCTGTCCAACGTTGACATAAAGGTTCCAATGGAAACCGTTGCTAAAATAAACCATCGGTATTTGGGAGAGTCTTTAAAATAGCTGGAGTTGTAATCTTCGATCACCTAACTTGCTCCTTTAGGCAATGCCGTTCAGCTTTTCAAAAATTGCTTTTCTTTTCCCGATGGTTAACACGACGACTAAATTTTCAGGGGCAAATATGGTGTAAACGACTCGGTATTCCTTGTGGCCGCAGTGGAAAGAAACCCGGTATGTTTCATAATACGGTCCTTTCAGTCTTTTAAATCCCAAGGGATCTTCTTCGAGTTGGCTTAACACTGCTGGTATTTCCTTAAGCTCTGCCGCTTGGAGGACAGCCAAATCATGAATTCCCCGGGTGGTTACGACAACTTGATAAGGCGTTGAAGATGATTTCATGCTCTCCAATGATTTTATGCTTTGGATGGCGCGCCATTTCACGGATTGGAAATTTTTATGAGCCCGGTAACCTTCTTCAGCCATTCGGTCAAGGACTGTGCTTAACTTTAATTTTTGTTCCAGCAATCTATTCTTAAGCTCGTCGCCTGTAAATCCGGCGCTATGTAAATCGCCGATAATCAGGTCTTCAAAAAAATCGGAAAGAGGTTCGACTGAACGCTCGGCAGTTCTTACGAAAACTTTGCCTTCAGAATCAACACATAAATCTAAAGTGTCTCCTGGAGCTAAGCCAAAGAGATTTCTCAATTCTAAGGGTAATGAGATTTCTCCTTCTGCTCCGATCTTTACCCGGTAAGTTTCCATTGTTTTTCCCCCTCGTAGTTCATGTCTTTTTGGGTTTGAACTTAGGTTATACTGTTAGACATCATAGGTATCTTTATGAGTTCGACCAATAATTGGGTAAATCCTCCCGACCTATAAATAATAATTAGACTATTCTGCACATAATAATATGTTACTCGGTTATGTTTCGAGATAACAAGACTTATACTATAATAGTACGTGGGAAAAAAGCTCCAAATTTTAGTCAAAGGGGTTTTGCAGCTTTGGGAAAAAAGAATTTTTATGTTGTGAAAGAGGGCTACAAGAAGGGGCTTTTTGATAATTGGCCTGATTGTCAGGCAGCAGTTAAAGGGTATAAGGGGGCAGTTTTTAAAGGATTCGAAACAAAAGCCGAAGCCCTTGCCTGGAAAGATGATGGAGAAGATCAAAAGGGTGAGGTCAAGACAAACTCCTCTGAAGATAAAGTATGTGAAGCAAACTGGGAGTATGACTACGACGTTTATACAGATGGCAGTTATCGAAATGGGAAGTATTCCTTTGGTTATGTCTTTGTCAAAGGGGGACAAGTTATTTTTGAAGCGAATGGAGCGGGAGAAAATCATGAAGCTGCCATAATGAGGAATGTTGCCGGAGAAATCTCAGCGGTAATACATGCTGTGAAAAAGGCTAAGAGTCTGAATGCCAAGATAAGAATTTATCATGACTATTCAGGAATTGCCCACTGGGTTACTGGTGCCTGGAAAGCAAAGAATAAATTTACACAAGCCTATGTAACATTTATGAAAGAGTACCAAGGCCTCTACACTTTTGAAAAAGTAGCCGGTCACAGTGGTAATCGGTTTAACGATTACGTGGACCGGCTTGCCAAGGAGGCGTTGGGAATTAATAGTAAGTGATTAAATAAAGAGCTGCATATCGGACTCTAAGGCATCTTTTAAGTATTCTTTAGCCGTAATAATTTGGACTTCCGGCAGTAATTCATCCTCCTTAAAGCCCATGACCTCAACAGAGAGCTTACAGCCAAAAAAGGTTACTCCTTTTTTTCGGGCCCCATTAAGGAAATCGGTGAGTGTGGGGGTCTCGTCATCATTCATCATCTCAAGGAGCATTTGTTTTCCTAAACCTGCCATATTCATGCGAGAAAGGGGTAGTTCTTCCGGCCCTTTGGGTGTCATTAAACCGAAGATTTTTTCAAAAGCAGTTTTGTCGTCTGCTGATAACTTGGCTGGATCTCTTACCAAAAATAATCCCCAAAAAGCAAAAAACATGCTCACATTAACCCCTAATTCTTTTGCAGTATTGGCGAGTATGAGGGCTGCTAAGGCTTTATCATAGTCACCGCTGAACATGAGAATATTCATCTTTTTCTCCAATAGTTATTACACTCCTTAGAATTTGTTTTCTAAAGCTAGTATAAGTAAAAATTAGAATAGTATAACTTAGGATATGCTCATGGTGGGGTGTCTGACAATTTGCTCCAGGGTTTGCAGGAGAATATTTATTTCGTTAAAATTATTATAGAGGCCAAAACTTATACGGACGACACCTGGGCGAGAAGAATTCCGGCTCTTTTTGTAATACTCCATTTGTTTCGGAGAAATTGATAATAATTTCTGGATATAGGGTTGAGTACAGAAGCATCCTGTCCGAACGGCGATCCCGGCTTCCTGAGAGAGAATTGAACCAACCCGTTCGTGGTGCATACCTTTAATATTGAAAGGGATGACGCCTATATGGGGTTCTCCCGGGCTTAATTGAGTATATAGTGTAATGCCCGGAATTGATCTTAGTCCTGTATAAGCATATTCGGCAAGCTGATATTCATAATGGTCAATTTTCTTCATGTTTAGAGCAGACAACGTCTTTATCGCAGCGACAAGAGCGACAACTCCTATGACATTTGGAGAGCCGGCCTCATCCTTCATTGGCGGGTCATTCCAAATAACCCAATCATGGGTTACGATCTCGGCGGTTCCTCCTCCCACCATTTCTGAGACATCTTTTTGGAAGGTTTCCTGAGGACCAATCAGGACTCCGCTGCCAAAGGGTGCGTACATTTTGTGAGCCGAAAATGCTAGATAATCGATACGCTGAAGTGGGTTTTCCGGCCTCATGTTGACAATGGTATGAGGTACCATTTGAGCACCATCGACAAGGATTTGAGCTCTATAACGATGTGCTAATTCGGCTATTTTATGTATGGGATTAATGTAGCCGGTTACGTTTGATGCTCCGGTAACTGTAACTAATTTTACTTTCCCCTTATGGCGTATTAGTTTGTTTTCCAGATCCGTGAGGTTTAGTTTTCCCTGGGAGTTTACATCGACATAATCCACCTGAAATTTGTTTCTCCATGGCAAATCGTTGGAATGATGCTCCATCCATGTAGATATAACGATACCTTTCTTATTGTCTTCGCAAAGGCGATAAGACAATTTATTAATGGCTTCAGTCGTGTTTTTAACAAAAATCACCATATCGTTATTGGGGTCAGCATTAACGAAATTCAGAACGATTGATCTCGCTTCTTCGTAGATCTGGGAAGAATATTGAGATTTGTACCCAGTCCCGCGATGTACTGAAGAATACATTGGTGCGAAACGATTTATTTCCTCCATAACAGAAACTAAAGGGGGGGTTGACGCGGCATTATCAAAATTAATGCCCGTTACCCATTCGCCGTTGTATAAGGGAATTTTCATGTCTGTCCCCATAACAAGATGCCTATAAATTGATTCTGAAAGTTTATAGTTCATGTAATCATCTCTTTCAGGTAAAAATATGTTTCTTCAGCATCATATTATTGTTTAAGCAAAAGGTGACTAAAGAATTTGACTACATGATATAGTCTCCTGTGTAACATACTAACGTTGAAATTCACTTGCGAAAGTATGGAGGTAACTATGAAAAAGTCAGGTGAAATCCAAAAACACCCCAAAGGTCTTGCCAGCGCCAAATATGATTCGCGGCGAGCAGAATTCAAACAGCATCAAAAGAAAGGTAAAGATCTTAAAGAGAACCCTAACAGCGAGCTCTAGTTTTCAAGCCTCAGCCCTAGGCTGAGGCTTGAATTCAGTAAATGCGGTTTATAGTATGTTGATGGTAGATGGTATAATTAGTCGTTAACCGAGATTAAAAACCTATGTGTTGTAAAAATAGTTTTGCTAAAGATGGAGGTTTTAAGATGACAACTGTAATTGAACGATTCTTACATTATGTAAAATTTGATACACAATCGAGTGAAGAAACCGTAGTTCTTACAACTCCCGGGCAATTTGAATTGGCTAATGCTCTTGTTGAAGAACTTAAAGCTTTGGGTTTAGACGATGCTTCCGTCGATGAAAAGGGATATGTCCTTGCTCATTTACCGGCAAATACCAGCAAACACATTCCGCCAATTGGCTTTATCGCCCATCTGGATACAAGTCCCGATATGCTTGGCAAGGATGTAAAACCTCAGCTTATCGAAAATTATGATGGCAGTGATATTGTCCTCAATGAAGATAAAAATATTGTTTTATCACCTAAGGACTTTCCGGAATTATTAAATTACCGTGGGAAAACTCTAATTACCACCGATGGAACAACCTTACTTGGCGCAGATGACAAGGCAGGAATTGCTGAGGTGATGACGGCCATTGATTACCTGCAGTGTCATAAGGATATTTCACATGGGAAGATATGCATTGCTTTTACCCCTAACGAGGAAGTGGGCAGGGGAGCGGACCATTTCGATGTTCAGAGATTTGGTGCGGAGTTTGCTTATACCGTTGATGGTGGTGCAATCGGTGAATTAGAATATGAAAATTTTAATGCGGCTGGGGTAAAAGTTAAAGTTCAAGGAAGAAACGTTCATCCAGGATCGGCTAAGGGTAAAATGATTAATGCCATTTTGCTGGCTCAAGAATTTATTATGAAGCTGCCAAAGGATGAAACCCCTGTCAATACTGAAGGGTATGAAGGATTTTATCACTTGACTGATATTCATGGAAACGTAGAAGAGACAATTCTTAATTATATCGTCCGCGATTTTGAGATAAATTCTTTTCAACAACGAAAAGAAAAGTTGCAGCAGATTATAATTGATCTTAATGAAAAATATGGACCCGAAAGGTTTTCCATAGAGATTAAGGATCAATATTTCAATATGAAAGAAAAGATTGAACCTGTTAAGCATATCCTTGAAAATGCGGAAAAGGCCATGGAGGCAGTTGGCGTGGTCCCGGATATCCGTCCGATTAGAGGCGGAACTGATGGGGCTAGACTATCATTTATGGGGCTGCCTACGCCAAATATTTTTACCGGTGGACACAATTTTCATGGAAAATTTGAATTTATTCCCACCTTTGCTATGGAAAAAGCAGTAGACGTTATTTTGAAAATTGTTGAGATTTATACTGCAAAATGATAGCACTTAAAAATTGGATAAGCTTATCCTAGAACCTATTGATTCAATAATGCAAAGTATGGTTAATTGGTTAATATTTCCAGATTAAGAACGCATGTTCCTGACGTATTCTGCTTGATGCAGAAAATTGCGACGAATTTCTACTTGCTATTATTATCTCTAAAACGTATAGTTGACAAGGACCTTTTCCAGAGTTGAAGAGGTTAGTCGTAAATATTTAAGGGGTTGAATCCAAAATGGCTAAATTACAGTTAATAGCAACGGCTGCCTTTGGTTTAGAATCTATTGTCGCCCGAGAGTTGAAGAAACTGGGGTATTTCGATCAAGTTGTTGAAAATGGAAAGGTTACTTTTGTCGCTGATGAGCTGGGAATTTGCCGCTCAAACATTTGGCTGCGAAGTTCGGATCGCGTCCTCTTAAAAATTGGTTCTTTTAAGGCTATGACCTTTGAAGAGCTTTTTCAAGAGACGAAAAAATTACCTTGGGAAGAATGGCTTCCTGAGGATGCGAACTTTCCCGTCCAAGGAAAATCAATTAAATCAAAGCTATTCAGTGTTTCCGATTGTCAAGCTATTGTTAAAAAGGCAATTGTAGAACGGTTAAAGGAGAAATATGGCCGTAGTTGGTTCGAAGAAACAGGGCCCCGCTATCAAATTGAGGTTGCCCTTCTGAATAACGAGGCTACTTTGACAATCGATACTTCCGGACTTGGTCTGCATAAACGCGGTTACCGTAAACTTGCGGGTCAAGCACCTCTAAAAGAGACTCTAGCTGCAGCAATGGTTCAATTGAGTCATTGGCATAAAGAACGAGCTTTATTAGACCCTTTCTGCGGGACGGGAACGATTCTAATTGAAGCAGCCATGATTGCCCTTAATCAGGCGCCTGGCCTTAAGCGAAGCTTTGATGCCGAAAAGTGGCCATGTATTTCCAAAGGGTTTTGGCAGGAAGCTTTTCAAGAGGCCCTTGATCTTCAAGAACACAGTAAAGACCTACATATTTATGGTTCAGATATCGACCCTAAGGCACTGTCTTTAGCAAGGACACATGCTCAGGAGGCTGGTCTCAGTGATCTGATTCATTTTCAGCGTTTGCCGGTGGCAGAGGTTAGATCAAGATATAATTATGGTCATATTATTACGAATCCACCCTACGGCGAACGACTAGGTCAAAAGGACGAAATTGAACAGCTTTATCTTGAACTTGGTGAGACCTTTAACCGTTTAGAAAACTGGTCTCTCCATGTTATTACGAATCAACAATATCCCGAACGCTTGATGGGGAGGCGCTGGGACAAAAGCAGAAAACTTTATAATGGACGACTAGAGTGTCATTATTATCAATTTTTTGGACCACGTCCGCCGAGAGAAACTAGTCGAACGTAAACAAGAAATGCAAAAGAGGATTATTCCCCGTCGCCGGGAGAATAATCCTCTTTCAATATTATATCCTAAGTTTATGATGTGCGTTTTTCGGATATCTAACTCGCAGAAACTGAAGGCTCTCCTTTTACGGTTTGAAGATCTCGCAAAGCTCGTTGAACCTCCTCATCGAGGCCTTCAATGGCTATGATGACGGCTCCTTCCGAACCATCGACACCTCCGGCGGCAATGCACCGAGCTTCCACATCATATAACGTTTCCAGTGCAGTTAACTCTGTGACAGGAATTGCCCCCAACATTGGGATAAGACCAACTTTCTGCCCAATCGACTCATCTACGGTAGATTTGGTCATAAATTCTACGGCCTGACGGACATCAGGCACCATTTTTTCAAGGCCGATAGGAACGATTAGCTTTACTCCGCGGGCATAGAGTATTCCCTGTGCAGCTCCAATAGTTCCGCCTGAAGCATCTGAAACCATCACAGCGGTTAAGCCGGTGTAATCGATGGCATTTCCTCCTTTGATAAAGATATCGCCGGATTTTAACTTAGGAAGATATTCTTTCCATGGGGTCTCAATAACCTTTCCCTCAACAATGACATAAGGAGCAGTTCTCTTCGTAGAGCGGCTGATTCCTAACTCTCCTTTAGTAACAATGCCCATGGTGTAGCCTGTCTTATCTTCAATGGTTACCCCCAGCAATTCTTCAGCCACAAAAGCATTTGTTGTACCTCCGGCAATAATTACAGTATGTTTGTTTAAAGCATTCTGAACACAGGACATTCCCCTAACTCCTCTGGCAATTAGACGTTTAGATTCACTGGCAGTTAACGTTATTAAAGCTTTCATACAAGAACCTCCTTGCAGTTTTTTATTAATGATGTAATTATGTTATACGAAAACAATAATTTATAAAAGCTAAAATATTGTGTTTTAATTTATAGTCTATAAAAAAACGACAATATTTTTTCGGACAGTAATTATAATTAAGAAATATCAGACCATTAAGCCTTTTTTGAATAAAAAAATAGATATGTACACCATAAAGATACAATTAGATAATGATATGGTAGGATAAAAAATGATAATTTTACAAGCTTAAATAACTCAAATACACTAAACGTGATAATAATAACAAAGGAGGTAGAGGGTTTTGTTTCTAAGTTTAATTGCTTATGCGGCCATACTCCTTTTTCTTGGTTTGTCCGCTTATAAGGCCTATCAGTTTTCAAAATTACCATTACACGGGCGAATGGAACTATATCCGGTACCGAAAGAAAAAGGATTTGAGCACGGAGGCTCATTCTACGAGGAGATTTCTTGGTGGAAAAAACCTCGAGAAGTTTCACATGTTCGGGAAATTGTCGAAATGTTTAAGGAGATAGTCTTCATTAAAACATTATTCGATAATCAGCGCCCTTTTTGGTGGCTTTCTTATGCCCTTCATCTAGGAATTTATTTTATTGTTGTTTGGACCTTATTGTTAGTTGCCGGAGCCGTTTCAATGCTTAATGGAATTGTGGTGGCAGCGAGTACAACGAGCGTTTGGGGACTTTTATTATTTTATCTAACCTATATCACTGGAATTATTGGACTTGTCTTGGCAGCGTTAGGTTCTGGGCTGCTAGTTCTTCGTCGTATGTTTGACTCTACCCTTAAAAAATATACGACACCTCAAGAATACTTTAACCTTTTGCTGCTCTTTGCAGCAGTTGTTACTGGAATCATAACTTGGAGCAGCGACTTTACATTTGGTACAGCTCGAGATGTAACTGCGGGCATCATTACCTTTACACCTTTTGCTGCTAATGGTCTCCTGGTTTTACATGTTATTCTGGTCGGAATTATGCTAATCTATATCCCCCTAAGCAAAATGAGCCACTATGTAGGAAAGTACTTTACCTTCCATACGGTTCTGTGGGACAATAGCCCTAATCTTAGAGGGAGTGCTGTTGAGCAAAAAGTGAAGGCGGCTACTGCTTATCGTCCAACTACCACTTGGTCAGCTCCTCATATTCAGGCACCTAGCTCCACGAAGAAATAGCATGAAATTCCTAAGTGAACTTTTTGGAAAGAGGAGAACTAAATGTTAGATCAAAAAGATTTGCGCCCGAAGGATTTGGGACGTCAGGATGAACAGTTGATTAAACTCGAAACCTATAATCTGATGCCATTATTGTCTCCCTATGATAAACCTGGTATGCAGCCTCCCATTACCGAGCCCAAGCCTGCTTGGAGAGAAAAATACTGTGCTTCTTTAGACGGTTTTATTGCGCTTGATACTTTGACTCGTCCTCAAACAAAAGAAGAAGAAGACGAATTTGTCCGTAAGTTTCTCAGTGGCTTAGAGAAAATTTTCTCGGATGCCAATAATGGAATTTTGGAACCTTTATTACTGTCTTTTGAATATTGCGCCAAGTGCAATACCTGTTCTGAAGCCTGCCATATCTATAAAGCAGCTGGCGACAATGAACTCTATCGTCCAATTTTCCGCTCGGAAGTCCTGCGCAAAATTGTGAAAAAGTATTTTACGAAGAGTGGAAAACTCTTAGGCGGCTTTGTCGGAGCAGACATTGATGTCAATTGGGAAACAATCGCACGTTTAGGTGAGTTGGCTTATCGATGTAATCTCTGTCGGCGCTGCGCTCAAACTTGCCCGTTGGGCTTAGATAATTCAATTCTCTCAAAAGAAATTCGTAAAATCTTTAGTCAAGAATTGGGAATCGCTCCGACACCTTTGCACAATAAAGGAACCATGCTGCAGCTTAAGACCGGTTCCTCAACCGGTTTAACAAAACCTGCTTTCTTAGATACCTTGGAATTTCTGGAAGAAGATACTGAAGAGAAGTTTGGTATCAAATTAAAGTTCCCTATTGACAAAAAGGGCGCAGATATTCTTCTTTTGCATAACGCCGGAGAATTCATTGCCTGGCCGGAAAATCCTGTAGCCTTTGCAATTTTAATGAACGAAGCGGGTCTTAATTGGACTCTTAGCAGTGAACTATTGGGTTATGACAGTGTCAATTATGGTTTGTGGTATGATGACTATCAAGCTAAGCAAATCGCCTTAGGGCAGATGAAAGCTGCTAAAGAGCTTGGCGTTAATCGTATTGTCGTTGCAGAATGCGGTCATGCTCATAAAGCATCTATTGTTGCAGGTGACCGTATGGCGTACGGAGATGCAAAAGTTAATGTTGAAAGCTGCTTGCCTCTTCTCTGGGATTTGGTGCAGAATAAGCGCCTGAAAATGGACCCCAGTCGTAATAATTTTCCAGTGACTCTCCATGACCCTTGTAATGTTGTACGTCAGATGGGAATTGTTGAACCCCAAAGAAATATCTTAAGGGAAATTTGCCCTCAGTTTAGAGAAATGACACCTCATGGCGTTGATAACTATTGCTGTGGCGGCGGCAGCGGCTTTGCCATTATGAATTCTCAAAATTTCCCATCATTTAGAGATAACGTTGCTTCTCGGATGAAGTTTAATCAAATTCTCGGCGCTTTTCAGGGTAAAATGGAAGACACCTCTCTAGTTAAGTATATCTGTGCCCCATGTTCTAACTGTAAGGGTGCTATGCGGGCAATTCTAGAGCACTATGAAGCTACTGAGAAGTTTAACCTGCAATATGGTGGCCTCGTTGAACTGATGGTCAATGCTCTAGTAAGTATGAAAAAGCCATTCTTCGAATTCTTAGAATAGTTTAGAGTGATAGAATCTGTTTATGGACCATTTCAGTATCTGGAATGGTCCATATCAATGCAGATAAAAAGATAAGTCTACTTTGATATGGATTGGTACGAATTTGCGCAAATATCAAGAACATATGTTCTTGATATTATTCGAGTGTTTGCCATCAGCGTTATAGAACTTTCTTCTTTCAAGATTAAAGCGCAGTGCATCTTCAAGGTAGACTCTACAATTAAGAACTATAGAAGTTTAAGACTAAACCAAAATATTATTAAGGTTGAAAATTTAACGATAACTATAATAATTAGTTTTGTATATTGTGCAATCGTAATTATATATTGTACGTAGAGAATACAAGGTGTTAAATTAAGAATATGAACTAGTGTTAATTTACACAAGAAGATTTTCTCCTAATTTCTCACAATGTTCATTTTTTAATACTTCTCTTTTAAGGTTAAGGAGGTGTAATTAGTGTTTATCGTATCAATTGACGAGGATCAGTGCTCTGGCTGCAACTCATGTACTGAAGGATGCCCAGCTCACCTGCTTGGCTTTAGTGATGACAAAGCACATGTAATCGGCGACGAATCAGAATGTATGGGTTGTGAAAGCTGTATTTCTGTTTGCCCGACTGGTGCAGTCACTATTACTGAAATGTAGAAACCCCATAAAATAATAGATGGAGGGTGTGCAATGACGGAAAAGAAAACGCCGCTACTGGACGAACTGGAAAAAGGAAAATGGCCCAGTTTTGTGACGGAAATGAAACGCGCTGCAGTTAAGAGTGAATCTGCCGGCGAGTTGCTCCAAGTTTTGGAGAGATCTTATGTTGAGCACAGAGGACACTGGAAACATGGTGGAATTGTTGGGGTTAGAGGTTACGGCGGTGGAGTTATCGGCCGTTATGTTGATGAGCCTGAAACCTATCCAAATGTTGCTGAATTCCATACAGTCCGTATCAATCAACCATCAGGATTCTTCTACAACACGAAAACACTTCGCACAATTTGTGATATTTGGGAGAAATATGGCAGCCGCTTAACAAACATGCATGGCTCTACTGGGGACGTCATTTTGCTAGGCTGTAAAACAGAGGATATCCAACCTATCTTTGATGAGTATAGCGAAGCAGGTTTTGACTTGGGCGGATCTGGTTCCTGCCTTAGAACAACCAACTGCTGCGTAGGACCTGGCCGTTGTGAGTTTGCTTGCTACGATACTCTTGAAGCATGCTATAACATTACCAATGAATTTATGGATGAGCTTCACCGTCCAATGTGGCCTTATAAGAGCAAAATTAAGTTCTCAGGCTGTGCTAACGACTGCACCGGTGCAATTGCCCGCTCAGATATCTCAGTCATTGGTACTTGGCGTGATTCCATCCAATTTGATCAAGCAGCTGTTAAAGAATATGCAGCGAAGAACTTTGATATTCAAGGTCTGGTTTGTGACAAATGTCCGACTAAGTGCCTGACTTATAATAGCCAAGCTCAAGAGCTTTCCGTAGTTGCTGAAGATTGCACGCGTTGTATGCACTGCATCAACATGATGCCTAAAGCAATTAAAGCTGGTAAAGAAAAAGGCGCTTCCATTTTGATCGGTGGTAAATCAACAATCGTTCAATCAGCGTTTATGTCTTCAGTGGTTGTACCTTTCATGAAGATGGAAGCGGAAAGCGACTTTGAAGAATTTAAAGATCTCGTAAGACGCATTTGGGATTGGTGGGATGAGAACGGTAAGTCTCGTGAGCGTCTAGGAGAATTAATTTATCGCGTAGGAATGGGTAAATTCCTCCGTGAATGTGAAATTCCTGCTGTACCACAGCAAGTCTTCCGTCCGCGTGCTAACCCATATGTATTCTGGCAGCAAGATGACCTTGACAAGTCAGGTACTGCTCTTGATGGTTCGAAACTCTAATAAAATAGATAGTTTAACGAGAGGTGGATAATCATGGCAAAATTAGACCAAGGACCTCCTAATTATAAGGAGATGCTTCCTCCAATAATTAAGGAAAACTATGGCAAATGGCAATATCATGAGATCCCACAACCGGGTGTACTCAAACACGTTGCTGAGAGCGGTGCAGCTCTTTATAGTGTGCGTGTAGGTTCTCCTCGTTTAGTAAGTATTGATTTCATTCGTGATATTTGCAACCTTGCTGACCAATATTGCGATGGACATCTGCGTTTCACAACACGTAACAACGTAGAATTCTTAGTGTCCGATGAAGCAAAACTTAAGGCTCTTCTTGAGACATTATCTGCTCAAGGATATGCTGTTGGCGGTACAGGAGCATCCATTAGTAACATCATCCACACTCAAGGATGGGTTCACTGCCATACACCTGCAACAGATGCTTCAGGCGTCGTTAAGGCTGTTATGGATGACTTATATGAGTATTTTGAATCCATGAAGCTCCCGGCTAAATTAAAAATGGGCTTAGCCTGCTGCTTAAATATGTGTGGATCAACACACTGCAGTGACATCGGAATTGTTGGTGTTCACCGTACTCCTCCTCGTATTGATCATGAAAAACTCCGTAAAACAACAGAAATCCCGACGTTGGTAGCAAGCTGCCCGACTGGTGCTATTCGTCCAGATCCGAAGAACAAGAGCGTTGTCGTAAATGAAGATAAATGCATGTACTGCGGAAACTGCTACACCATGTCTCCGGCTATGGAAATTTATGATCCGAGAAATGACGGTATTGCTATTCTCATCGGTGGTAAAGTTTCCAATGCCCGTACTGCACCGAGCTTTTCTCGCATGGTAATTCCGTTCCTGCCGAACAATCCGCCGCGTTGGCCTGAAGTTACAGAAGCTATCCGCAGTATTATTGAACTCTGGATTGCCAATGCACACAAAGGTGAGCGTCTTGGTGAATGGATTGAGCGTATTGGCTGGGAAAAATTCTTTAGCCTAAGTGGATTGCCGTTCTCTGAAATGCTTATTGACGATTATATCTTTGCACGGGAGACTTTCCGTACGGCTGCTGGATTTAAATACTAATTAAAAATTTGGGGGGTATAGACAAATGGGTAGAGGACCAGCGAACCCAGAAGTCAAGAAGAAAGTTCTTGAGTACTTGGCTAAGGTTGAAAAAGCTAAAAGTAGAGACGTTGCGGTTGCCATCGGCGAGAAGAAAAGCGATGTTGATGATGCCGTAAAAGAACTTACTGCTGAGGACCTTGTTGAATACCTCTATATTACGACAACTTATATTTGCCTAAAAGGTAAAGTAAAAACACCAAATTCATAATTATTGATCGACGCGATCACTCTTAATCATCAGTTTTAAATCGTTGACCATCCCGACTTCTCTGATCCTGTTTCTGCTGATTATTCGATCAAGCATTACCCGGGATCGGAAGTTGGGTGGTCAATTTTGTTATGAGGTGCGTAAGTCAAAAGCAAAAGCTCCAGAAAGGTGTGGATGATGTGTTGCCTATATCAGAAAATATGACTGTGAATCTTGATCAAAGTAACCTAAGCGTCCCACGCATCGTCATTGGAGCACCTCAAGGTAGAAGTGGCAAAACCACCTTTACCTTAGGATTATTAAGGGCTTTTGTGCGGCAGGGTGTTAGGGTTCAACCTTTTAAAAAGGGCCCTGATTATATTGATACCAGTTGGCATACTGTAGCTGCTCGTACAACAAGCCGCAATTTAGATGCTTATTTTATGACACATCAAGAACTTTGTGAGTCCGTCTATAATCATTCAAGCGACAAAGATGTTACAATTATTGAAGGAGCTATGGGATTATATGATGGATCTGACCTGCGAGGAAGCAGTTCAACAGCTGAAATAGCTAAGATAACACGAACACCAGTACTTTTGGTTGTTGATGCGACCCGTATGACTCGAAGCATTGCAGCAATGGTTATGGGGTATCAGCATTTTGACCCGGAAGTACAAATACTTGGTGTTGTTCTTAACAAAGTAGCTCGTAATCGGCATGAGAAAGTTGCACGTGAGTCTATCGAGGAATTTTGCAAGATTCCTGTCGTTGGGGCAATTCCTAAAGATCTTAATTTAACCATTCCTGATCGCCACCTTGGCTTAGTCACGAGTGATGAATTCAATGAAACAAATCAATTATTGGATTACTTTGCAGAGATTATTTCTCAGCATGTTAATTTGGAACTTGTGTTAGAGTTAGCCCGAACTGCTCCGGAAGTTCCCAATATCCTGGGGAAAACTCTAATTAATTCAGATGCTAATCTGCAAACAAAGAATAGTTCGCCTAATATTGGAATAATTAAGGATGCAGCTTTTAGTTTTTATTATCCTGAAAATATCGAGGCCTTACAACGACTTGGTGCTAATCTTATTCCAATCAAAGCGCTAAGTGATAGTAAACTTCCTGATAACCTCGATGGTTTATATATTGGGGGAGGCTTTCCGGAGATTTTCGCTGCCGAACTTGAAAAGAACAAATCAATCCGGGAAGATATAAAATTCTATGCCGAAAAAGGTCTCCCAATCTACGCTGAATGTGGGGGATTAATGTTTTTAGGTCGATCCATATCTATTTCGAATAATAGTTATAATATGGTGGGATTGCTCCCCTTTGATACTCAAATGGAACGAAAACCCCAAGGGCATGGGTATACACTGATGAAAGTTAACCAGGGGCAACCTTGGTTTGATGATGATATAGAAGTTAAAGGACACGAATTTCATAATTCTCGTATCATTAATTTATCTTCTGAAGTAAAATTCGGTTTTGAAGTTAAACGTGGACATGGAATTGACGGACAGCATGATGGGATTTATTATAAGAACGTATTTGCTTCTTATAATCATCTTCATGCTGTGGGATGCCCAGTTTGGGCTGAACGTATGGTCGATCTCGCTATACAATATAAGCATAATAAACAAAGAAAATGGCTGTTGCTTGAGAAAGCTGCCGGCCAAAATTAAATATAATTTCTAAGATTATGATATTATATATAGCTTAGAACCTGGATAAATCATTTTGGCAGGCAATATTAATCATTATCACCTGATTGATTTAATCTCGGGTATGATGAAAAAGAACTCCGCAAGACCATAATTTAATGCGGAGTTCTTAAATTTCTATTATTTAAGAAAAATGACGTTTGCTCATCTGGAATAATCTTTCTGCTAATGGTATTATAAATATATACGATACCAAACCTATTTTTTTTATGGCAGACGCTAACCCAAAAATTGGCAGAATAGTTGATGGATATAAATCTAGGAGGGAGACTTGCCATCATGGAACAACACTTTCTTGTTTTTAAAGAAGTGGCAGAAACAAAAAACATTACGCTCTCTGCGAAAAAACTCCATATGAGCCAACCTAGTATTAGTTTGCAGATTCAGAACTTAGAGAATCAATACGGCGCTCGTTTTTTCGATAGAACGAATAAAGGAGTAACGCTGACAAAAGAGGGGGAAATATTTTATACTCATGTTCGAAGTGTTCTCGATATTCTTATGAATGCCAAAGAACAGATTAGTGCCTTGTCAAAAGGACGGAGAGGTCTTATTTATTTAGGGGCAACGCTGACAATAGGAGAGTATATTCTACCTAATATTTTGGCTTATTTATATAGAAATCATCCTGACGTTGATTTTAAGGTGAAAATCGCGAATACTGATTCTATATCGCAGGATGTTCTGGAGAAAAAGATTCATATTGGTTTAATCGAAGGGCCTGTACCTCGCCATAAGGATCTAAACGTCGAAAAGTTTTGGGAAGACGAATTAGTTGTCGTACTTCCTTATTTTCACCCCTGGGCGGCTAGAGAGAGTATAACTCTTGCGGAATTACCGCATGAGCGCTTAGTAACGCGTGAAGATGGTTCAGGAACACGTAAGGTTATGGAAATGGCTCTTAAAGAGCGAGGCCTCGAACCAGAACAGTTAAATATTAGTATGGAGTTAGGAAGCACTCAGGCAATCAAAGAAGTCGTTGCAGCAGGTTTGGGAATAACAATTATTTCGTCCCTTACTGTACGCCGGGAATGTGATCAAAAGATTTTTAAGTCCTTAAAAATTCAGGATGCTCCGGTCTATCGGCCTTTAAGTATTCTTACAAATGCACATCAAAATTCCCAGGCGACACAGTCAAAAGATGAGCGTCTATTAATTGATTTGCTTCACGATCACAGATTGTTATCGGAAATCCTTAGTAAAGATTATAATGAATTGGACAGCATAGAATAAGAAGAGAACAAGTTTGAGTGTTTTTATATATTCTAATGTCACGAGTGGGAAGTGCTGGGAAACTATGCAACATGACTGTCAAATAGGCTTAGTTCAAATGGAATCTCATATTGGAGAAAGAGAAGCTAATTTTAGGAGAATCACACATCTTGCTGAAGTGGCAAGTAAGAAGAAGGTTTCCTTCTTATGTTTCCCTGAATGTGCCTTGGACGGATATTCGCCGCAGTATGCATCGGAGCTTGGTGATACGATTCGTTGTTCAGTAATAAACCGCTTGAAAGAATGCGCAGAAGATTTGGGAATTACTTTGCTGGTTGGCCTGGTTGAGCAAGATAATAAGACCGAAAAGCCCTATATTTCACATGTTATTTTGTCTCCGGGTAACGAGGATATGGTTTATCGCAAAGTTCATTTAGGGAGAAGTGAGCTGGACTATTTTACCCCTGGTAACCAATTTCCAGTATTCAACGCACAGGGAACAACGTTTGCCGTTGGAATATGCTGGGATTGGCATTTTCCGGAGGTGACTGCCATTTATTCTTTGAAAGGCGCAGAGATTATTTTTGCTCCTCATGCTTCTCCTGTCATAGCGGGTGATCGAAAAGAGATCTGGCTGCGTTACCTGGGAACAAGAGCCTACGATAATTCAGTTTATCTGGGTGCCTGTAATTTGATCGGGAGTAACGGTAAAGGTAAAGAGTTCAGCGGCGGAACGTTAACTATTGGTCCTAAAGGTGAAGTAATTCTTCACACAGAAGTATTAGAAGAACGTATATTTATCTCGACACTTTCTGCAGAACGAATTAATAGAATTCGACGTTTTGACCGAGTTTCAATGAAGGATAGCTTTTTTCTTGCGGACAGACGTAAAGAACTTTATCATGAACTTCTTGAACTGGACGTTCAACGGTAACCTAATTGGATTTCAAAATCGACAGAGAAGCCGTTAGGATTTGATGTTAATATTTGTAGTTTTAAATATATGTTTATGGATACATCAAAAAACCTTTCTAAGCAATGCTTAGAAAGGTTTTTTTTAAGATTAATAATTACCAATTGTTACGTGAACGTGATTGGTAGCAATCTCGGCAATAAACTGGTTTATCACCTGACGGCTGAAAAGGAACCGTAGTTTCTTTACCACATGAAGAACAGATAGCAGGAAACATTTCGCGAGGTTGTCGAGAGAATCCTCCATTGTTCCTATTTTGGGCTTTACGAGCAGCACGGCATTCCGGACAACGGCCAGGCTCATTCGTAAATCCTTTCTCAGCATAGAACTCTTGTTCAGATGCAGTAAATTCGAAATCACGACCACATTCTTTACAAGTTAAGATTTTGTCGTTAAACATAATAGACCTCCATTAATTTTATTACCCGCGACATGGGAAGTTCAGAAAGGTCTTCCCATAGCCTGAGGCAATCGAGAAGGTCTGTGTAAATCCACAAGTACTTCGAGCACTTCTATTATATCTAAAAGACTTACAATAATCAACCAATATTAGCCGCAAATTATTCAAGTTAGGAAAAAATGGATATATATAGAACATAATCCAAAATTTAAAACCATCTTAGTTCATATAAATGTCTTAAAATTTAACGACACTGCATAAAATTTAGTCTATCGGATATTAGGTGCTGAGGAGGGATTTATGTGGAAGACCATGATCTCGAGATAGTTCCGGAGCGTATTCTGGGGATTCAACGATTGGAAGATTTATTTAATCACAAAGGGTATTTGATATGTCAAGCAACTGGAAATATAATATACAATTTTGAGCAGGTCGCTGCTGTTTTTATTCCTCTGAGTGCCACGAAGGATCAAGTAATGGTTGTTCATCAGGACTATGCGGTTGAGTTTTTGCAGAGTCACCTTTCATTCGCGTTGAAAGAAATTAACAAGTCTCATAAAATTGAATAAAGACGTTTCTGATTGCTAGGTGATCCTTTGTTCCTGCAAGCTCTCGCACTGAATGCATGGCTAGGATTGGGTTACCAATATCTACAGATCGAAAGTCAAGGTGAGTGCTGGTAATAGGTCCAATCGTTGATCCGCCTCGTTCATCAGACCGATTAACGAATTTTTGGACGGGGACATTAATACTATGGCATAGTGAAGAAAAGATCGCTGCCGACTCAGCATCCGTAGCGTAGCTTTGGTTAGCGCTATATTTTATCACAGGTCCGTTATTGAGAAGGGGATGGTGTATAGGGTCATGTCGTTCTCCAGCGTTAGGGTGAAGTGCGTGAGTCATGTCCGCTGAAAGATAAAAGGAATGTTCTAAGGCTCGGAAGAAAGCCTCCCGGTCTTTTTTCTGTGCTAAGAGAATTCGCTCAAGAACATGTGCTAAAAAAGGTGAAGCCGCGCCTTGTTTTGACGTGCTTCCACATTCCTCATGATCAAAACAGGCTAAAACCTGAGTTGGTAAACCTGTTTTAGCTTTGATTAGGGCCGAAACACCTGCATGTACCATTGCTAAATCGTCCAGTCGTCCACTGGAAATAAACTCCTGTTGTAAACCGACAAAACATCCCTTTTGATGATCATGTAGGAACAGATCAAAATCTAAGATATCGTTTTTTGAGCAGTGGAAAGTATTTGCCAGATATTCAACAAGTACTCCTTCTTGCTGCAACTTTTCTTTAATTTGAGCCAACAGTGGGAGTAAATCTTTTTGCTTATTTAATTCAAAGCCTTCGTTCACTTTTCGATTTAAATGAATAGCAACATTAGGAATAACAAGAAAGGGTTGTGCGCTGCGAAACAGGTTACTTTGAGGGTGGAAATTAGAGGTTCCGCGCAGGATTACTCGTCCTGCTATAGAAAGAGGGCGGTCTAACCACGTATTTAGAATCGGTCCGCCGTAAGTTTCAACATTAAGTTTAAGGTATCCTTCAGTGGGGATTTCAGGCATAGGTTTAATACGAAAACTGGGGCTGTCTGTATGAGTTCCAATTAAATGAAAACCTGTTGATTCCAGATCTCCTTCACCAATTATAAAAGCAATAATTGCTGAATTGTTACGTGTGACAAAATATTTACCGCCAGGTACGAGTGACCATTTGTCGGAGAGATTTAAACTGCTAAAGCCATGAGGCATTAACATTTGTTTAACACTTTCCACTGCATGAAAGGGAGAGGGACTTTCCTCAATAAATTGAAGAAGACCATTGGCAAATTTAAGTTCTTCATCACTAATCGTTGACACTTGCATTTCTGGGGACCGCCTTTCTTACTTCACAAAGAGTGAATATTTGTCGTTGATATTTTTCTCTAAAACGATTACTATCAATTATAATACATTCTTATTTTACTATTTATCCCATGCGGCGAGAAGACTCCCATCCTCTATAGGTGGTGGGATGAATCGCCGCCCTGTAATTTTTCTCGAACCTATTTAGCGATAACTGGATAAAAGTCGTTATACTAACAAAACAAAGTGAGTTAAAAATTATGGAATCTTTGCGAATGTCCACACTAGAACGGATTCAACTGCCTGAAATGGTGGAAGTATGGAATCGCTGCTGGCAGGGTTATTATTATAATATGGCCTATACTCCGGAACATATGAAATTTTGGCTGGAACTTGGGCAAGTTGAGTTAGCTAACTCTATCGCCATTTGGGCACATAATCAGATTGTGGGGTTTTCCTTGTTAGCCGTAAATGATTTGGATGGCTGGATTGCTGGAACAAGCATTGATCCAAAATATCGAGGAAAAGGTCTTTTTAAACCGTTAATGAAAGCACAGATAGAGCTGGCCCAACGTCTTGGTCTAGAAAGGGTCTATTTAGAAGTTCTTGTTCAAAATCATGCCCAAAAGGTCTATCGTTCTATCGGCTTTTCGGTGCTTCGTCAACTTTATGTTTATCGAACCGTTTCCCAGGAGAATGTACCTTTATCTGCCTTAACTGTAAAGCCTTTTAAAGATATTCCCTTGACACAATATTTTGCAAAACGACTACAGGCCAATTTTATTCCTGCCTGGCAGCGTCGGCAAGGATATTTAGAACGCTATCGGAATATTCAGGCTTTAATGAATGCTGATGGCAGTGCAGGAATCTTAACCCTTAGGCAGAATAGTGGCCCTATTCTCGATGTTTGGAGTTCAAATACAGCAGGAGCAGAGGAAATTACCTCAATGATCGTAAATTTACGTAAGCAGGGATTTTCTTTATTAAATCAACCGGAAGATTGGATAGTTGCCTTTCTTCAAATCAATGGAGTATATGCTCATGCCAGGCAATATGAAATGTGTTTAGAATTGGAATAATATGGGTGCTTGAAACATATATTAATAAGGTCTTGTGCGAATTAGGGTCATTGCCAAAAATTACCGTGAAGGTATACCTATGGTCTCTTGAAATATTACAAAGATAGGTATATAATTAGAAAATATTTAATATTCTATCAGGAAGGAGATTTTTATGACGCAAAAAGAGCAGTTAATGATTAATGCTATCTTAGAGTCAGTAGGACTAGAATCCCTTAAGTCCGGTCAGACTCGAAGGCCAGTTTACAAAGAGGGATAAGCAGTTACGAAAGGGAGCGGTATTTTGACCCGGATTCTAATCCTAAATTGTAACCTAAAAAGCCGAATCTAAAAGCGAGTTTCTTATATTATCAAATTGATATAAGGAGCTCGCTTTTAAACTTGGGTTGTTTCGTTCATGCTGTTCTTACGGATTAGAGTATGCTATACTCACTTAAAAGGGAACATATTCCAAGTCAGAAGGCAATTGTAAGGAGGAATTATCGAGATGAGCTTCCAAGAGCGATATCAAATGTGGTTGAAAAATTCCTATTTTGATGAAGAAACACGAGAAGAATTAAAGCAGCTTACCGATCAGCAAGAAATTGAGGATCGTTTTTATAAGGACTTAGAATTCGGTACGGGTGGTTTAAGAGGAATTATGGCCGCAGGAACGAATCGAATGAACAAGTATGTTATCAGGAAGGTTACCCAAGGTTTGGCAGAATACATCTGTGATCACGGACCTGAGGGAATGAAACGGGGTGTAGTCATAGCTTATGATTCACGATGGTTTTCGGCGGACTTTGCCCTTGAAGCTGCTTTGATTCTCGCTCAAAACGGTGTTAAAGCTTATCTATTTGATGATTTGCGTCCTACGCCTGAATTATCCTTTGCCGTTCGAGAACTTAAAACGATTGCCGGAATCGTTGTTACGGCGAGCCACAATCCCAAGGCCTATAATGGGTACAAAGTCTATTGGGAAGATGGCGGGCAAGTACCGCCTGCACAAGCGGATGAAATTCTTGCTCGCATCGAGGCCCGTGAAAGCTGGCTGGGAATCGAGCCTATGTCCAAAGAAGCAGCAAAAAGAGAGGGGCTTCTTCAGATGATTGGCTCAGAAATTGATCATGTTTACCTCTCTCGTGTGAAGGAACTCGCGCTTCACCCTGAGCTGGATGCCCAGCAAGGGAGGGAGCTTTCAATTGTCTACACACCGTTTCATGGAGCAGGAAATAAACTTGTGCGGAGTGCTTTGGCCGAGCTGGGGTTTAGCTCTGTGACTGTTGTTAAAGAGCAAGAACAACCCGATCCCAATTTTACGACGATTCCTTATCCTAATCCGGAAATTCCTTCGACCTTTGATTTAGCTCGAGAGTACGGGAAGAACGTCGAGGCAGAATTGTTGTTAGCTACTGATCCTGATTCTGATCGTTTAGGTGTGGTATTAAGGGCTCCAAATGGCGATTATCGTCAGCTTTCTGGCAATCAGATCGGGGTCTTGTTAACCTATTATGTGCTTTCACAGAAAAAGAATTTAGGCATTCTTCCTGAAAAGGCGGCCATTATCAAAACAATTGCTTCGACAGATTTGGCTGATGAGGTTGCTCGATATTTTAAAGTCGCAGTGGAAAATGTACTCACCGGCTTTAAATTCATTGCCGAGAAGGAAAAGGAGATGGAAGATGGTGGTTGGGGTAAATTTCAATTCGGTTTCGAAGAAAGCTATGGTTATCTCGCGGGAGACTTCGTTCGAGACAAGGATGGAATTATCGCTTCAATCCTTTTAGCAGAAGCTGCCCTCTATTATAGAAATATGGAACATCGCAGTCTTTTTGAAGTTTTAGAAAGTATTTATCAAATGTTTGGGTATTACCTTGATTCTCAAGAATCTTTGACCTTAGAAGGCCATCAGGGCCAAGAAGAGATGGTTCGTATTATGGACTCACTTCGTCAGGAGGAAATTCGTGAATTATGCGGTATTCAGATCGTAAAAATTGATGATTATGAGCAACAAATTGGTAAAAATCTTGTAACAGGTCAATCCTATTCCCTAACACTTCCGCGTTCCAATGTTTTAAGATTTTCCTTTGCAGGAGGCGGGTTTGTTATGGTTCGGCCATCCGGAACAGAACCTAAGATCAAGTTCTATTTCTCTGTAAAAGCAGATTCGCAATCGGTTGCAGAGGAGTCACTGCGTATGGTCAAAGATGATGTGATGAACCGCATCGCTCTAATACGCTCAAAATAGTTTGGGCTCATTTCTCAATTTATCTGAATTATGATCTTTTGGGGATGATTAAATTAAATAAAATAGCAAAGAATTGTTGTTAAAGATAGGAAGTTTAACAATTATAGGTATGTATTTGAGTAATTACTCAAGGCATACCTTTTTCTATTAATAATGTTGGCTATTAAAGAATAATTCTTATAATAATGTCTGACCATTATTGACCTTCGCCAAAAAAGAGAATATAATCTAAGTGTCAAGGAAAAATAAAACCAATATATCCCATGACCTGCAGCTTAAGTTTAGACAGTATACGGGAAGTTCTCATAAATCAATAATATGTGGAGAGTTTAATTATTTGAGGTGGTACTATGGATTTTAAAAATTATTACGAGATTCTGGGGGTTTCTCCTGATACGGATGATAAAACGATTAAAAAGGCCTACCAAAAGCTCGCTAAGAAGTATCATCCTGACGTAAATCCGGGAGATAAATCGGCAGAAGCTAAATTCAAAGAGGTCAGTGAGGCTTATCAAGCAATTAGTGATCCCGAGAAACGGCGAAAGTATGACGAATTGAAGCAGGATTATCAACAATGGCAGAAGCGCGGCGGGCGCGGTGATTTCGATTGGGGCCGATGGCAGGCCCATCCCGGCGATGGCGGTTATCAGACTCATACCATGTCCCCTGAGGAGTTTGCCGAAATGTTCGGTGGGTCAGCTCGATCTGGGGGCTTTTATGGAACCGATGGCTTTTCGGATTTCTTCTCGACTCTTTTCGGCGGGGGACAATCCTTTGGCTTTGGAGGCAGTTCGACTGGGGTTAGATCTCGCGGCGGACAAGATCTTGACGTTGATGTCCAAGTAACCCTGGAAGAAGCTTATCATGGCACTAAAAGAGTAATACGAACTGGTGAAAAGCAAATCGAAGCCAAGATTCCCAAAGGTGTAAGAACGGGTTCAAAGGTTCGCTTGGCCGGCCAAGGCAGTCCTGGGATTGCTGGGGGTCCTGCAGGAAACCTTTATCTGAATATTAAGGTCAGCGACGATTCGCGTTTCAGCAGAGATGGAGACGACTTAAAAATTATGTTGTCCGTCGATTTTTATAAGGCGATCCTTGGAGGAGAAGTTCGCGTTCCGACCTTTGGCGGGGAAGTTCTTCTTAAAATCCCACCCTTATCTCAAAGTGGGAAAAAGTTTCGCTTGAAGGGAAAAGGAATGCCAAAATTAGAACAACCCCGCCAATACGGAGCCCTATTAGCGGAATTATCAATCGTACTTCCGGATAATTTGAATCCCCAAGAACTTGCTGCCCTCCGTGAATTAGCTCAAAAACGGGGTATAACCTAGTGGATAAACATCCTTATTTAATTTTAATTTGGAGAGGAGAGTGTAACTATGGCCTTTGATACAAATCGATTTACTCAGAAATCCCAAGAAGCAATTGCTCAGGCGCAAGCATTGACAGAGCGGAACGGAAACAGTCAGATTGAACCGGAACATTTACTGCTTTCACTTCTGGAACAGGGAGACGGTGTTGTTCCGCAAGTCTTAGCAAAACTGAATCTGGCAGTTGGAGTTCTTGTTCAATCCCTGCGTCAAGCAATAAACCGATTTTCGCGCATAAGCGGCGGGAACCTTCAAATTACAATATCTCCGCGCTTACGGACAGTATTGGTTGCGGCTCACGACGAAATGTCAACCTTCGGCGATGAATACGTAAGCACTGAGCATATCCTTTTATCCATTTTGGAAAAGGCCGGAGGAGCCGCTGAGAAGGTTCTTAAAGAGGCCGGGTTAACCCGGGAAAATCTCCTTCAAGCGTTGCGGGAAGTGAGAGGAACGCAGCGGGTAACAAGCCCAACCCCAGAAGGGACCTATGCGGCTTTGGAACAATACGGCTTGAATTTAGTCGAGCAAGCCAAACGCGGCCGTTTAGATCCTGTCATCGGACGAGATGAGGTAATTCGTCGGGTGATCCAGACTCTATCTCGACGAACTAAAAACAATCCGGTGTTGATTGGAGAACCAGGAGTCGGAAAGACTGCGATTGTTGAGGGGCTGGCTCAAAGAATTGTTCGCGGTGACGTCCCCAAGGCAATTAAGGATAAACAAGTCATCGCTCTTGATCTTGGAACGATGATTGCTGGGGCTAAATATCGCGGGGAATTTGAAGAACGTCTAAAAGCGGTCCTGAAAGAAATTCAGAATCGTGACGATGTGATTTTATTTATTGATGAATTGCACACAGTCGTGGGAGCGGGGGCAGCTGAAGGAGCCATGGATGCCAGCAATATGCTGAAGCCTATGTTAGCTCGCGGAGAATTAAGCATGCTTGGCGCTACTACTCTCGCAGAATATCGTAAGCATATCGAGAAAGATGCTGCTCTGGAGCGTCGTTTTCAGCCGATTATCGTTGATGCTCCCAGTGTGGAAGATACTATTTCTATTTTAAGAGGTTTAAAGGAACGTTATGAAACGCATCACGGGGTTCGCATAACCGATGGGGCGATTATTGCTGCTGCAGTACTGTCGGATCGTTATATCAGTGATCGTTTTCTGCCTGACAAGGCCATTGATTTAATTGATGAGGCTGCCGCGCGGATGCGGATGGAAATCACGAGTGATCCTTATGAGTTAGACCAAATTAAACGCCGAATTATGCAGCTGGAAATTGAACGTGAAGCCCTTAAGAAGGAGAAAGATGAAGCCAGCAAAGAGCGTTTAGGCAAAATTGAAAAAGAACTTGCAAATCTTAAAGAAGAACGGTCAGCTCTTGAAGCACAACTGCAGGGTGAACGAGAAATCTTGACGAAGATTCAACAGCTCAAAGAAGAAGTGGATCGTTCTCGAAATCTCATGGAACAAGCTCAACAACAATTAGACTATAATAAAGCCGCAGAATTACAATACGGGATAATTCCTAACCTGGAGAAAAACTTAAAGAATGAAGAAGAAAAGCTCCAGAGTAAACAAGATTCTCTCTTAAAGCAAGAAGTAGTAGAACAGGATATTGCCGAAATTGTAGCTACTTGGACCCATGTTCCCGTTTCCAAATTGATGGAAAGCGAGATGGAGAAACTTGTCCAGATGGAAGAACGAATCCATCAACGAGTGATTGGACAGGATGAGGCTGTACGCGCCGTTTCAGATGCCGTTCGGCGAGCCCGCGCCGGTCTGCAGGATCCTAATCGCCCCTTAGGCTCTTTCCTTTTCTTGGGACCTACCGGAGTGGGTAAAACAGAACTGGCACGAGCCCTAGCGGAGTTCCTTTTTGATGACGATCAAGCTTTAGTGCGGATTGACATGTCGGAGTATATGGAGAAGCACACGGTAGCTCGTCTGATCGGAGCTCCTCCCGGCTATGTTGGTTATGAGGAAGGCGGTCAATTGACGGAAGCCGTACGTCGTAAACCTTATAGTGTTATTTTATTTGATGAAATGGAGAAGGCCCATAGTGATGTAACCAATGTTTTGTTACAACTCTTGGATGACGGACGGCTTACCGATGGTCAGGGGAGAATTGTCAATTTTAAAAATACCGTAGTTATTTTAACGAGTAATATTGCTAGCCCTATAATTCAAGAACTATCCCGCAGAAATGCTCCTCAGGAAGAAGTCCGTTCAGCCATCAACGAAGAATTACGGCAGCATTTTCGCCCTGAATTCCTCAACCGTCTTGACGAAGTCATCGTCTTTCATCCTCTTGATCGGTCACACATCGGGAAAATTATTGAGATTCAACTGGGCCTTTTACGTCAACGTTTGTATGAACGTAATATATCCTTAGAATTAACAGATCAGGCATTGCAGCAACTAGCCAACGAAGGTTATGATCCTATATATGGAGCAAGACCGCTAAAACGAGTGATTCAGCAACGTCTCCAGAATCCCCTGGCCCTTAAATTATTACAAGCCGAGATTAAAGATGGACAAAAAATAGTAGTTGATATTGATGCTTCAGGGGATTATATCTTCCGGGTTTTACAGAGTTAAATCTTATCCACCGCATTAAGATATGATAGAACCTTTGGCTTCCTCTTCGACTAAAAAGGCCGGAAGCCGAAGGTTTCTTTATCCCCCAGGCAAGTTAACAGGCTATCGTCTTTGATCCAATCATAAGGCTCCTACTTCAAGTGGGAGGGGTTCTCATCCGAAGCCCCAATGTTCAGCTTTAGCAGAACGAGTTCACTTTTAAAAACTTGTCTATAATTAAGACCAAAATGTATAATAAAGCGGAATAGATGTTAAACAGAGAGGTGGGGATGTTCGATAATGCTCGATCAACATTCAGAGTTAATGTCATATCAGTGGCAAGAAGGAGTGGGACGCTGTCACGTACGGCTAACTCTTATTGATACAGGCAACGGTCTGCAAGGCCTTTTAACAGGAGGAGAAAAACCTCATGTTGGTGGGGTTGTACTAGCTCTGCCTCGTCCAAGTTTGCAAGGAGAGGGGTGGAGTTCGGATGTCTATATTATACCGGTACCGGGGCATAAAGATGTAGAAGTTGCCCGAACTATGGCAGAAGCACTTGCACAGGAAATTTTGTTTCCTGTGACCATCACTTCAGGTATCCATTCGGATCACTTGAATTCTCAAGAATTAGGCCAAATTATACAAAATTGTAACAACCTCACTCAAACTGTTTTAAATTTCCTGAAAATAAATAGGACTTCCGAGACTTCTCGTTGTAACTAAACCATAGCTCCAATGATACTATTGAAGAAGGTGTTTTATGCATACCAATTTGCGTGAGTTTATCACGACTCTTAAACAGGAAAAGCAAATCATAGAAATTGAAGCTGAAGTTGACCCATACCTCGAGCTCGCTGAAATTCACCGCCGAGTTATTCAAGCGGAAGGGCCGGCCTTATTATTCAAGCGAGTTAAAGGCAGCCAATTTCCTGTTGTGACTAATTTATTTGGTACACGTCAGAGAGTTGATTTAGCTGTTGGCCCAAAGCCGGAAGAAACTGTTCAGAGAGCGGTGGCTGCTCTAGATCGCCTGCTTCCGCCAAAACCGTCGCTGCTTTGGCAGGAAAAAGAGTGGATTATGTCCCTGGTCAAAAGTGGTCTGCGTTCTATAACCCCAGGGAAAGCACCTGTTCTTGAAATTCAGGAGAAGTCCGTTGATTTAACTCGTCTTCCTGTATTGACGAGCTGGCCCGAAGATGGCGGTCCTTTTGTGACCTTGCCTTTGGTTTATACTGAGCATCCTGTGACGAAAGAACATAATCTTGGTATGTATCGAATCCAGATATACAATCATCAAGAGACAGGGATCCACTGGCAAATACATAAAGGAGGAGGGTTTCATTACTATGAAGCAGAACGGCTTGAACAAGACCTTCCTACAACTCTTTTTTTAGGAGGCCCGCCGGCTTTGATCCTTGCTGCAATAGCGCCGCTTCCTGAAATGCTGCCTGAGTTAATTTTTGCCTCTTTTTTAATGGGAGAAAAACTCTCTCGAGTTAATATTCCTTCTCATCCTCACCCGCTTATCGCAGAAGCCGAGTTTGCCATTTGCGGTAAGGTTTCTCCCTTTGTACGCAGGCCTGAGGGACCTTTCGGAGATCATTATGGATATTATTCGTTAACACACGATTTTCCCGTTTTCAGTGTTCAGACAATCTATCATAGACGAGATGCCATTTATCCCGCAACTGTAGTTGGTAAACCCCGTCAAGAAGATTATTTCGTTGGAGAATATTTACAGTCTCTCTTATCTCCAATGTTTCCGATGGTAATGACTGGAGTAAAGGCACTTTGGACTTATGCAGAGACAGGTTTCCATGCTTTGGCTGCCGCTATTGTTCGAGAAAGTTATCGCCGTGAAGCGTTGGCTCACGCCTTTAGAATTCTTGGAGAAGGGCAGTTAACCTTAACGAAATTCCTGATCTTAACAGATGTTCAACTGGATCTGCAGAATTTTAAATTTTTATTTGAAACCGTCCTTGCTCGCTTTGAACCGGAATCTGATCTTATGATTTTAAGTGAAACTTCCATGGATACTTTAGATTATACTGGGCGTAGACTAAACCATGGCAGTAAAGCAATTATGCTTGGTGTAGGGAATGCAAAACGAGATTTGCCTCGACAATTTGACGCCGGAAAGCTGCCTGGAGTGTCCCGCATAAGACCATTTTGTGCTGGTTGCTTAATTTTAGAGTCGCTGTCGTTTAAAGATACACCAGAATTGGCTAAGGATGTTTTGGCTCATCTCGAAGATGAACCTTTTAAGAACTGGCCCTTCATAGTTTTAGTTGATGACCTTGATTTAGCCCTCGACGTTACAGGATTTTTATGGCAAGTTTTTACTCGTTTTGATCCGGCTCACGATATTTATGCTGCAACAGAAATAAGGCAACATCGTCTTATTTATCATGGTCCCATTTTAGTAGATGCTCGAATGAAGCCGGATTATCCTGGTGAAGTCCTTCCCGATGAGGCTACAATCAAATTAGTTGATGAGCGTTGGAATAAGTATGGATTACGGTTGTAACAACTACACTTATTCTATCGAAAGCATTTAACCGAAGAATAGGATTATACTGATAGTACGAGAAAAGGCTCTTGAACTGGTTCAAGAGCCTTTCTCCTGCTGCAATAAAGTTTGAATTTTGGAAGGATCACCTAATAAGTTTTGAATAATTTCGAAATGTTGAAGGCTTTTTTCAACAAGATTTCGGAGTTCATCTCTTTTAATGATTAATGCTTGAATTTCTTCTTGCAATTTAAAAATCTCTTGTTTTTTTTCGATGAGGTCTGCCTCTATTTCTGTTTTCCTTTCTTCTGCAAGACGGTTCGCTTCGGCGATGATGGTGTCACTTTCATCACGTGCCGATTTACTCAAAGTTTCAGCCTTTTGATTGGCTTCTTCGCGAATCTGATTAGCTGCTCTCTGGGCACTCAGTAAAGCGTCTCTTAAGTCACTTTCCATCGTTTCATAGCTTTTAAGGCGATTTCCCCATTCTGTATTTTGCTCCCGCAGGTTATTAATTTGCAAACGAAGTTCTTTATTAGCGGCATTTGCTTCGGATAATTGATGATCTGTTTCGGCCCAGGCTTGATCGACAGCTTCCGGTTCATAGCCGCGGATTACACGTTTAAAGTCCGGCATTTCCAAATTTTGAAGCACCCCCTCTATTTAGATAGTGAACTAAAACATCTCTTCAAGAAAAAGTACAGCGGCATGGGTGTTCACCCAGTTATTTAAAGAAGAAGTTTTGATTTTGTGAATAATTTTTAGCGATTTTACAAATCATGAAACTGTTATATGGATTAAGTTCCAAAAAGGAGGGACCAAATATGCAACTCAATGAGATGGAAACGAAAAAACTTCTAGATCAAGGAATGCTGACTCGAAGTATTATTGAAAACGAAACAGCCATGAAAAAGTGCCTAATGTACCATGAAATGGCCAAAGATCCTGCTGTAAAAGGATTTTTTAAAGAGCAGGCCAAAGGTTTGGAAGACGTTATAGGATACTTTAAGAAGGGACTTAACGAAATTCAATAGAAAGGGGGAATTAGAATGAGCGACTTTACTGATTTAGATATGCTTTATGATTATGAAAAAGATGCCGCAAGTGCTGCCATGGGTTATATGACCTTAGCAACTCGGGCTCATCACGGCGATCTAAGAAATATCTACTTACGTTTAGCGAACGAAGCCACCAATGCACATAGTAAGGCGAGCAAATTAATTAATCAAAATGGTGGCATTGCTTAAACGAGCGTATGTAAAGAAAACTTGGCTGGCGCCAAGCCTCTGGCGCAGGCGGCAGGTTAGTTGCACTTATGCAAGAGGAAAGTATGCAACGAAGTTATACTTTCTGACAGTATAAAAAGGGCTGTAACAAAACTTACCAGTTTGTTACAGCCCAATTTTATTATGAATTAGAGAGTATTTCAAGAGTTTGTTTGTCATGTCACTTTAGGATTTCCACCAGCCGGGAGTCTTGTCCTTGACAAATTGCGTTAGCAAATTGATTGCAGCATCATTAATTATTAATAATTGATTCTCAAAACGAACAATTCCTTTTTGAGGGTAGTATTGCAGTGCATAATCCTCTTCTGAATGAAATTTAGAAGAAGAACGATGTAAGGTGAAAAACTCTACCGGCTGTTTCTTCAAATCCTTAGGAATCTGAGATACGGTAATGGGAGTGGCTTGTTGCAGTTCGTGTATAAAAACACTTATCTCCTTTTGGTTCGTGTAATAATAGGGATGATATGGATCGTTTGCATAAATCATACCAAGCATTGTGATTGCATGTGGGTGAAGCTCGCGATTAGACAGACCGAGTGTGGAAAAAGGGTCGAGCCAACTCTCTTCATAAAGAGGCGGCCCTAAGATAACTGCTGTGATTAAGATTAAAATACTTAAACTAACAGCTAATTTATGATCTTTAAATTTTGAAAGGCGCATTCGACAGGAGAAAACGAAACTGGAAAAGGAAAGCATCAAGAAACTCCTCCGCATGGTTGAAATTTAACCAGCTATTTGTCGAGAACGATAGAGGACTGTTTTTCGTCTAATACGTTGGATAGCATTGTCCAAAGATTTGGGATGAAGCCCCAGCTGTTCGGACAATTCTCGCTGCTTAAATCCTTGAAGAAAGTAATGTTCAAAGACAATTCGCTCAAGATTGGAGAGATCACGATTTATATCGTTAATAATTGAACGAGCTTCTTCGTTAGCAATAACGGTTGTGGCTGGGTCTTCGGCATTAGGCAGAAGGGAGATAAAACTCGTTTCCTCAGATTCAGAAATAGCGTTGTTGAGGGAATAAGCATTGTTCAGATTGACATGTTTATTACGAGTATATTTTCGAATACTATCAATTAATTTGCGCTTTATGACCATCCTTAAGAAATGAAGGAAAGGAATATTTAAATGGTCGTCATATGATAAAACCGCTCTGTATATCGCTATCCGTCCCTCTTGGATAAGATCATCATAATCTGCCCTGGGCAGAAAATATTTACAGGCAATAATTCGAACTTCCGGTTCGTAGTACTCAATGATTTGATTTAATGCTTCTTTATTTCCTGAGCGCGCTGCCTCAAGCATTGACGTTTCATCTATAATAGCGTTGTCTTTTAAAGACATGGCACTCAACTCCTTGTCAAAACTAGTCATGATGCTTCTTTTTGAGTTTAATTAAGAATGACATATTTGACAAGGAATTTTTAGTGGACAATCATCCATATCTTACTAAAGATAACTTTCCGGCGTTTTCCCATGCGGATGGCTCTTAGTTCTCCATCCTTCAGCGCGATAGTATTTGTTATGACTTGGCGCTTTCGGCGAAAGTGTCCACAGGACACTTTCGTCAACGAAGCCCCGATGTTCAGCTTTAGCTGAACCGGTTCACTTAAAAGACTTCAGAAGATTGGCAGTTTCTATGGCTGTCATCGCAGCATCAAAACCTTTGTTGCCGGCTTTTGTTCCTGCACGTTCAATAGCTTGTTCGATGCTGTCTGTTGACAAAACTCCAAAAATAACCGGAATTCCGCTTTGTAATCCGACTTGTGCAATTCCTTTGCTAACCTCGTTACTGACTAAATCAAAATGGGGAGTAGCCCCGCGAATAACTGCACCAAGGCAGATAACAGCATCGTATTGTTTAGAATTGGCCATTGTTTGGGCGACAAGTGGAATTTCAAAGGCTCCCGGAACCCAGGCTAATTCTATATTCTCTTCAAGAGCACCGTGACGTTTTAAAGCATCTAAAGCACCGCTGACCAGCTTGCTCGTAATAAATTCATTAAATCGAGCTGCCACAATTCCGACTTTCAATTCTTGAGCTAGCAGTTTTCCTTCGAAGGTTTTCATAATGTTATTAAACACCCTTTCTTTTTGAGCAGTTTTTAGAACCATAGATGTTAGTGAACGGCTGATAAATAATGGCCTAATTTCGTTTTCTTTGTACAGAGATATTTTAGATTTTCAGGTTTGGAAGGTATTTCAACAGGAACCCGTTCGGCGACCTTTAAACCGTATCCTTCAAGGCCAACTATTTTTCTTGGATTGTTCGTCATTAAACGGACCTTGGAAATGCCGAGATCTGCTAATATTTGGGCGCCCACTCCATAATCGCGTAAGTCTTCAGGGAATCCTAAAGCTAGATTTGCTTCAACGGTGTCTTTGCCCTCCTCTTGAAGCTTATAGGCCTTGAGCTTGTTAAGAAGACCAATCCCACGGCCTTCCTGTCTCATATAAAGCAAAACGCCGCGGCCTTCGCGTTCAATTTCTTCTAATGCCGCTGCAAGTTGATCACCGCAGTCGCAACGGCGGGAATGGAATACATCACCCGTAAGACATTCCGAATGTACTCTGACAAGAACAGGATTTCCGTCATCAACGTTCCCTTTAACGAGAGCTATATGTTCTTTTTGATCGATGACACTCAAGTAACCGACGGCACGAAAGTCACCAAAGTCTGTGGGGAGGTGGATAGTTTCTCCTCTTTCAATAAGTTTCTCGGATTGACGTCGATATGCGATAAGGTCTTTAAGAGTAACAATTTTTAGGTTGTGTTTCTCTACAAAAAGTTGTAAATCGGGGACTCGAGCCATCGTTCCATTTTCGTTCATGATCTCACAGATAACCCCTGCAGGCTTTAATCCGGCAAGACGAGCTAAATCTACAGCACCTTCGGTATGGCCTGCCCGTACCAGTACTCCGCCTTTCTGAGCTTGAAGGGGGAAGATGTGGCCGGGACGATGCAAATCCTCTGGGGTACTGGCGGGATTCATAAGAACTTTTACGGTATGAGCACGTTCAAAGGCGGAAATTCCCGTTGAACTATCCGAGGCGTCCACGCTGACTGTAAAAGCAGTTCCATGAGGGTCAGTATTATGAGTAACCATGGGTTCAAGCTTTAAGGCTTGAATACGCTCCTTTGTCATAGGAACACAAATCAGACCTCGTCCGAAGGTTGCCATGAAATTGATGGCTTCGGGAGTTGCTAACTCAGCGGCCATAACTAAGTCCCCTTCGTTTTCCCGATCTTCATCGTCGACCATGACGATCATTTTTCCTTGAAGGATATCTTCTATGGCTTCTTCAATGGTATTAAATTGCATGACGGTCAACTCCTTTTTAATTTTATCCATTATTCTTAGACTCTAAGCAAAACCATTTTCCGCTAAAAATGTCATACTAATATCTTCCTTGGAATCTGCAGCTCGGTTGAGCCCCATAAAACGGGCAACATATTTTCCTATCAGGTCAGTTTCTAAATTAACCCTTGAGCCGATCTGTTTTAAGCCTAAAGTGGTTTCTTGGAAAGTGTGAGGAATAAGAGAAACTGAAAAGTAATCATGTTCTACATCGACAACGGTAAGTGAAATTCCGTCAATAGCAATGGATCCTTTGGGCAAAACGAAGGAAAGAAGAGTGGAAGGGGCAGTGATTTCGAGAAGTTTGGCAATACCCCAGGGCGTTATCTTACGAATTGAACCAACGCCGTCAACATGCCCGCTCACTAGATGTCCTCCCAAGCGGGTTTGGAGTTGGAGGGCCCGCTCTAAATTTACCCGGCTGCCGCTCTTCAAATCGCCAAGATTCGTTTTCGCTAGAGTTTCAGCCATTACATCGACGGTAAATTCGTCACTGTTTTGCTGAATCACTGTCAGGCAGACCCCATTGACAGCAATGCTGTCTCCCAATTGGGTTCTCTCAAGGACTTTTTTTCCCTGCAGCGTTAGTTTTCCGGAGTCTGGTAAGAGGCGAAGATCACGTACTATACCAAGTTCTTCAACAATTCCGGTAAACACTTGTATCCTCCTTTAAAGGCCGTTACTGGATAATTTCATGTGGCCTAAAATATCCTGTTACATGAATATCTCTAAAATTCATATCTGCCTGGAGGTCATAGAGCTCTATGGCATCTTTCATCAATTGAATGTTCAAGCCTGAAAGGGGAGAAGGCCCATTTCCTCCTACTAATTTAGGAGCGATAAAACATTCTAATTTGTCGACACACTCGTTTTCAATAAGAGCACCTGCTAAACGACCGCCGCCTTCAAGTAAGACACTGATCCATCCTCGGCAAACAAGATCTTTAAGCATTTGCTTAAGAGGGACATAACGTGAAGTATCGTATTGCCAGATTTCAACGTTCTTAAGCTTTTGCAATCGACTGAGCTTATCGACCGGCGCTGCCTTTGTTGTAGCAATAATACAAGGACTTTCGGCGGAGGAGGTGAGAACCTGAGAGTTTTCAGCTAAACGGCATCGGCCGTCAACAACAAGCCGAATAGGATCTCGTCCGCCTGATAAGCGGCAGGTTAGTGCGGGGTTGTCATGAATGATTGTTTCACTGCCAACAAGAATAACATCGTATTGATTACGTAATTGATGGACGTATTGGCGAGAGAGCTCGCTGCTCACCCAGCGAGAATCTCCGGTTCCGGTGGCAATTTTTCCGTCTAGAGTTAAGGCTGTCTTGTATAGGACGAAAGGCATAGTTGTGGTTATTGCTTTGCAAAATGCTTCATTTAAGGATGCAGCCTCATGGTGCAATACTCCCACGTCAACTTGAATCCCGGCTTTACGTAATCGTTGAATTCCGCGGCCTGCAACGAGAGGATTGGGGTCTTGCATAGCTACAACAACACGTTTGACGCCTGCCTTAATTAGAGCGTCAGAGCAGGGCGGGGTTCGGCCGAAATGTGAGCAAGGTTCTAAAGTAACATAAGCTGTTGCATCCTTGGCTTGATCTTGAGCTTCTGACAAGGCATGGACTTCAGCATGAGGAGTTCCGGCTTTTTGATGGTAACCGCGCCCGATGATTTGATTATTTTTGACGAGAATACACCCGACCATTGGGTTTGGACTAGTTCTCCCCCAGGCCTGACCTGCCAGTTTAATGGCTTTAGACATAAAAGTTTCGTCCGTTGATTTTTGAAAAGTTTCCCGCTGCATATAATTCCTTTCTGAAACTTTTTTAAGATAGTTTCCCCCAAAAATCGTAAATACCATAAAGGAGCAAAGCCAATAATTAGGAAATAAAAATAGGAAATAAAAAAACACTCGCTATCCTCGAGTGTTGAGCTAAAAGTCATAGTAAAAAAGCGTATAAAAAGACGCATTTTAATCTATTCCTCTTCTCATCCAGACTTTACTGTCGGCTCCGGAATTAAACCGGATCTGCCAAAAAGGCTCGCGGGCTGTACCGCCGATAGGGAATTTCACCCAACCCCAGAGGATAGTTTATTATTAAATTTGATTATAGTGTACTCCAGGTCCAGCAATTTGGCAACCTATTATTTTCCGTGAAGGATCAAAAATTCATCGCGCAATAATCCCATAAGGACAGCATCATGATAAGTTCCCAGTACATAGCGTGCCTCTCGCTGGCGTCCTTCGATTTTAAAGCCAACTTTTTCGTAGGCTCTGATTGCCCGAAGGTTTTCGTCCCAAGTATCCAATGAAATCCTATGAAAGTTCCATTGAGTAAAGAGAAAGCGAACAAAGGTTATAATAGCATCTGTTCCGTAGCCTTTACCCCAATATGATTTATCACCAATAACAATAAACAGGGTTGCCGAACGACCTGGAACATTGACTTCTTTAAAACCAATGGTACCAATTATCAAGTTCTTCTCATTCAATATTGCGTACCGGTAAACGTCAGAAGGGCCGTCGAGATACTTTTCCATGATTTGATCTTTGGAATAAAGAGTATTTAGCGGCCAAGCTCCACTTGACCAATAATTAATTTCCTCATCGTTTAACCATTGGCAGATAATATCAATGTCATCCTCTTCAATAGGGCGAATCTTTATTTTATTTCCCTCTAACATGCTAGGCTCCTTCTCAGCGTTTTATCTTTAGATTATAGTGCATCTGATTTATAACCTATTGTAGCACCTAATCGAAACAATAAAAAATATTTAAGTGTTCATCTTTAGCTGAACGAGTTCACTATTGGACGAGATAGTAATAGACCAATTTCCTTTATTTCATAATAAAGGAAATTGGTGTTTACATAATTAACCATTAGGGATTAAAATAATTGCTAAAGATATGGATTATTTCTCTTCAAAAAATAAAAAGATCTCCAAAACTGGAGATCCTCTAATACTAGATGGTCGGGGCGACGGGATTCGAACCCACGGCCTCTTGGTCCCGAACCAAGCGCGCTACCAAACTGCGCTACGCCCCGCAATTCGTTTATCAGAACGAATACTATAATAACAAACCCCTTTGATCCTGTCAACATTATTTGTACAGAGTTAGAAATATTAATTGGTAAGGAGATAAAAAGGCAGTTCTGATGGGATAAACCAGGCATAAATCTTGAGGAGAGAAGAAACTTGAGAAAAACAGGAATTGTGATGGATTCAACAGGATATTTAACGAATGATATAGTGAAGCAATTCCAGATTACAATCGTTCCCCTTTCAGTGATCATCGGCACCGAGACTTTTTCGGAAACAGAATTATCGAATGAGCAATATTTCGAAAAGCTTAATCATATTAATAGTTTATCAACAACTTCCCAACCATCGGTTGGAGCTTTTCTTGAAGCCTATGAATCCTTGTTTTCACAAGGCGTAGAAAAAATAATTAGTCTTCATCTTTCGAGTGCCATAAGCGGAACTTTAAGATCTGCCCAAATGGCAATTGAGCTTGCTTCCAGCAAAAAAATATACCTTTTTGATTCTCAGTCTTCGGCCTTAGGGCTCGGAGTTTTGGCCTGGGCGGCAGCAGAATGGGCAGAGAATAGATTAGATGCTGCGGAAATTATGCATAACCTTAAGTCACTAAAAGAACAAACGGAGCTTTATTTTATTGTTAATACACTGGAGAATCTGCGGCGAGGCGGACGAATCGGGGGAGCAGCTGCCTTGATCGGTACTTTACTTCAAATCAAACCTATTCTCTATTTTAATCAACAGGGCCAGATCGATGTTTTTGATAAAGTTCGTTCCCGGTCAAGGGCTTGGCAGCGAGTTCTCGATGAATTAACGAGAGCGATGTTGAGCGGAAAACGCTTTCGAATATGTGTTATGCATGTCAATATTCCAAAAGAAGGGGAAGAGCTTATGGAGGAACTTAAATCGCGCTATCCTGAACATGAAGTAAGATTGTTTGAAGCAGGTGCTGTCATTGCAACTCATGTCGGAACAGGTGCCTTTGGCCTGGTATTTCATCCTTGGCCAATAGAATGAACTGGAATTTCCAGGAACTCCAACCAGTAAATAATGATCGCTATTACTCAAGAACATGCAAACTGAACTATATAATTAATTTCGCAAATAATAAAGTGTAGGCAGCTGTTAACAGAATTTTATACAATATACAGAATATTATAATAAATAACGATAATTTTCTCAATAAAAAAAGTAAAAATATTAAAATAAATTCAGAATGTTTGCAGGATTAACCAAAGAAAAAAAGAATATAACTATATACCCAAAGCTTGTTCCAGGAAATGGTTGCATATAGCAGCTAAAGGAGTGGTAGACAGATGAAAATCGCAATCTCCGGTAAAGGTGGAGTTGGGAAAACCACCTTTACTGCAAATTTTGCCCGTTGGTTAGTGGAAAAGGGTATTACCGTATTAGCAGTTGACGCAGACCCCGATGCAAGCTTGGGGACGGTATTGGGATTTCCCGATGAGGTACTGGCAAATTTAAAAGCTATTGTTGATATGAAGGAACTTATAGAAGAGCGTATGGGGGGGACTGGCGCCTTTTATCCGCTAAATCCTAATGTCGACGATATCTTAGATGATTACAGTGTCTCTCTTGGACAACTTCGCTTTTTTCGAATGGGGAATATAAAAGGCGGCGGAACTTCTTGCTATTGTAAGGAAAACAGTTTTCTGCAAGCTTTGGTCAATTCTCTTATTCTTGGAGAAAAAGATACAGTAATTCTTGATATGGGTGCAGGAATAGAACAATTAACACGAGGAACAGCCTTAGGTGTTGATGTTCTGGTAATTGTTACAGAACCTTCCAAGGTGAGTGTACAAACTGTTCATGTAATTCAACAACTTGCCAATGAGCTAGGTATTCCTCGTATCGTTGTCATAGGCAACAAAATTCGCAATGTGAACGATGAAAAGTTTCTTAGAGACCACTTTTCTACAGAGCAACTTATCGGCATCATCCCTTACAGCGACGAACTGTTGGAAATGTCCATCAATACAGGCAGTATTCCAATGCCTGAAGGGTCTCTGGGAGTTCAGCTCAATACAATTTATGAAAAAATTATCGATGAAGGGAGATGACAGGGGTTTTCATTAGCAGCAATAAGAGTATGAGAAGAGGATCTTATTAAAGAGGAGGTTGTAACATGCCTAGATATCGGGATTTAACCCATACTGCCCGGCCATCGGATGCACCAAGAGTTGTAGATCCGAAAAATCCTGTTCGTACGTCAGATCCAGGTGCCTTGCAAATGTTAAAAATGCTGGAAGGTAAAAACATCGAAACAGTTTTTGACCGCGTAGTAGCTCAACAACCGCAGTGCACATTTGGTTACAAAGGTGTATGCTGCCGAATTTGTATCGCTGGTCCTTGTAGGGTTAAAAAGGAAGACGGTCCTGGCAGCCGCGGAATTTGCGGGGCATCTGCCTATACCATTGTTTCTCGTAATCTTGTACGTCTGATTGCCGGAGGAGCAGCATCTCACTCGGAGCACGCACGTCATGTTCTTCATACCGCCCATGCTTTAGTAGAAGGTCACGCCCCGGATTATGAAATAAAATCAACAGCTAAACTGCATAAATTAGCTCAAAGGTTAGGAATTTCAACTCTTGACCGTGAAGATAAGGAAATTTTGAAAGATGTTGTTGAATTGGGATATGCAGATTTTGGCCGCTACCAAGATCGTCCTTTAGCTTTTCTCGATTCCTTCATGACCCAGGGGCGTCGTAATAAATTTCAGCATACCAATGTTATGCCCAAAGCAATTGATGGTACCGTTACTGAATTAATTGCACAAACGGCAATGGGTGTTGATAACGACCCGGTAAATATTATTTTCGGCGGAATTAAAACTGCTCTGGCTGATTTAGCCGGAGAATATGTGGGAACTACTCTCAGCGATGTTTTGTTTGGAATTCCCGAACCTATTGTTTCTGAAGCGAATCTCGGGGTAATCGATCCTAAAATGGTGAATATTGCAGTTCACGGCCATAATCCAGTCCTCAGTGAGATGGTCGTAGCAGCAGCTCGAAAAATGAAAGCAGAAGCACAAAAAGTTGGTGCTGAAGGAATTAACGTTGTCGGGATTTGCTGTACAGGAAATGAATTGCTCATGAGAGAAGGAGTCTATTTAGCAACTTCTTCCGCCTCGCAAGAAATGGCTATTATGACCGGTGCCTTAGACGCCATGGTGGTTGATATCCAATGTATTTATCCGTCAGTCCAAACAGCTGCGGAATGTTTCCATACTAAAATTATTACCACAGAAGGTATTATGAAAACTCCAGGGGCTCAACATCTTGCCTTTAAACCAGAAACAGCAATGGAAGATGCTCAAAAACTTGTAACCATCGCTATTGAAGCTTATAAACAGCGAGATCCAAATAAGATTTCCATTCCTAATGAACGACATAAACTGGTTGCCGGTTTCAGCATTGAAGCTCTCACAGATATTTTCTCAAAAGTATGTCCCGAACGACCGATCTCTGTTCTCACCGATGCAATTCTGAGCGGACAAATTAAGGGAGTTGCCTTAATGGCCGGATGTAACAACTTGAAGCGATCACAGGACGAGTCTCACGTTGCAATTTTAAAAGAGCTTGTGAAAAATGATGTTTTTGTCATTGCAACAGGTTGTTCGGCTGGAGCCTTCGCGAAGTTCGGTCTAATGTCACCCCTGGCAGTAGAAGCCTATGCAGGAGAAGGACTTAAATCTTTCCTGAAAATGCTGGAAAATGCCAATCCTCAGCTGACGACTGGCTTGCCTTTAGTTTTCCACGTAGGTTCGTGTGTAGACAATAGCAGAGCTTCAGATTTAGCGGTTGCCATGGCCGATGAACTCGGAGTTGATATACCAAAAGTGCCCTTTGTGGCCTCAGCTCCAGAAGCTATGCATGAAAAAGCGGTTGCTATTGGGACATGGTGTGTCACCTTAGGATTGCCGACACATGTAGGAAGTTTGCCGCCTGTTGAAGGAAGCGATCTGGTCTACGGTATTACCACTCAAATTGCTCATGATGTTTTCGGAGGAAACTTTATTTTTGAAGTGGATCCGCTTATTGGTGCCCAAAAACTTCTTAATGCTTTGGAGTATCGGACGTGGAAGCTTAATATCCATAAGAAAACTGCAGAGAAAAATGAGACCCCAATAGCTCAAGGCTGGTAAGAAAGGAGGAATGTCTGATGTCAATGGAACAAATATATGAAGAAGCTATTAAGGACCCAAATAATCAACCCAAAAAATTATTGCGCAAAGCTTATGATGGAACCGTAATTGCCATGACCTATGCCGAAATTCTGCTTAATCGTGCTATTAAAGATTACGGTGAAGCTCAGACGATTGGTTATCCTGATACTGCTTATTATCTCCCAGTCATCACATGTCTTTCCGGTGAAAAGGTGACCAAGCTGGGTGAATTAGTTCCAATTCTTAACCGCTTGCGTAATCAGGTTCGTACGGAACTTACATTTGAAAATGCCAGACTTTGGGGTGAGTCAGTTCTTTATGCCGCTGAAGTTATTGAAACGATTCATTATCTCAGAGGTGATGAACCTAAAGTTAAACCGTGGACAGGATTCTTAGGTGACCCTGTTGTTCGGAAACACGGTATTAAGATGGTTGACTGGACTATTCCGGGCGTAGCGGTTGTTCTTGGGCGAGCTAAAGATTCAAAATCTGCTAAGAAAATTATAGATAATTTAATGGGCAAAGGATTTATGATCTTCCTTTGCGATGAGGTTATTGAGCAATTACTTGAAGAGAACGTTAAAATTGGTGAGGATTATATCGCTTTCCCTTTAGGAAACTTTACACAGGTAATTCATGCGGTAAATTACGCTTTCAGAGCAGGTCTTGCTTTTGGTGGTATTCCTGCAGGGGAACGAGAAAATCACCGTGATTATCAGCGTCGCAGGGTTCGGGCTTTCGTTCTGCATCTTGGAGAACTTGATGATGTAAAAGTGGCCGCAGAAATGGGCGCAATTTTCATGGGCTTCCCAGTTCTGACAGATCAAACTCTGGGCGAAGATATGCAAATCCCTGATTGGTATATTTCCGAGCCTGATTATGAGAAATTAGTTCCTTTAGCCTTGGAAGTTCGGGGCATAAAATTAACGAATATCGAGCTGCCCATTCCGGTTAACTTTGGCCCGGCCTTTGAAGGTGAGACCATTCGCAAAGGAGATACCTACGTTGAATTCGGCGGCGGACGAACAACCGCTTTCGAACTTGTTCAAATGGTAGGTCCTGATAATATTGAAGACGGACGAGTCACTGTGATAGGTCCGGATATTGATACTGTTCCTGAGGGATCTAAACTTCCTTTAGGAATAAAAGTAGATATCTATGGACGTAAGATGCAAGCTGATTTCGAAGGTGTTTTTGAACGCAGAATTCACTATTTCGCAAATTATGGCGAAGGCGTTTGGCACGTGGCACAGCGTGATTTGTGTTGGGTACGTATTTCCAAAGATGCTCGGGCAAAAGGTTTCTTGATGAAACACTTTGGAGAACTTTTGATTGCTAAATTAAAAGAAGAATTCCCAGCTATTATTGACCGGGTCGAAGTCACCATCATGCTCGATCAAGCAGCTGTCGATGATGGTATTGTTCTTGCCCGCGAACGTTATAAGGCCCGCGATGACCGCATGAGGAGTCTGACCGATGAATCTGTCGAAGACTTTTATTCATGTTTGCTTTGCCAGTCTTTTGCACCCAATCACGTATGTATTGTTACCCCAGAACGGGTTGGTCTCTGTGGTGCGGTGAGTTGGCTGGATGCTAAAGCCTCTCATGAAATTGCTCCTAATGGTCCTAATCAGCCAATTCCTAAGGGACTGGCCATTGACGACTTAAAGGGTATGTGGCAGTCCTGCAATGATTACCTGTATAAAGCTTCGAATAATACTCTGGAAGAGGTTAATCTTTATACCTTAATGGATCGGCCAATGACTTCCTGTGGTTGCTTTGAAGCCATTATGGCTATTGTTCCGGAGGCAAATGGCCTTATGATTACAACTCGTGAACACTCCGGAATGACTCCTTGCGGAATGACCTTTTCAACGTTAGCCGGAACTTGCGGCGGAGGAATGCAGACTCCCGGCTTTATGGGTATTGGACGCTCATATATTCTCAGTAAAAAGTTTATTCCCGCAGACGGCGGAATTGCTCGTATTATCTGGATGCCTAAAGAACTGAAGGAATTCATACGCGAAGATTTTGTTCAGCGTTCACTTGATGAAGGAATAGGCGCAGACTTTATCGATAAAATTGCGGACGAGTCCATCGGAACTACTGCTGAGGAAATATTACCTTTCCTAGAGGAAAACGGACATCCCTGCTTCAGTCTTGATCCACTAATGTAATAAAAAGCTCTAACGACTCAAGGCCCCGTTGTCATCACTCAGGGGCCTTAGAGTCTGCTTCCTTACTATTCTCAATAAGAAAGGGGTTTAAATATGGCACTAACAGGTTTAGAAATTTATAAGCAATTACCAAAGAAAAACTGCGGAGAGTGTGGAGTACCAACTTGTCTGGCGTTTGCCATGGCTTTAGCTTCCGGCAAAGCGGCATTAGACACCTGCCCGTATGTCACGGCAGCAGCTAAAGAGGCCCTGGATTCTGCCTCTGCCCCTCCAATTAAAGTGATAAAATTTGGAAAAGATTCAGTCCTTGGGGACGAAAATGTTCTTTTCCGTCATGACAAGACCTTTTATCATCCCACGACGTTGCTGATTCGAGTCTCAGATGCATTAAGTGATGCTGATGTAGAAGCGAAGGTTCAAGAAATAAACATTTTAGAGTTCGATCGTGTCGGCCTTCACTATTCTATCGATGGAGTTGCTGTTGTTAATGAATCAGGAGATGCAGCACGTTTTGAAAAAGTAGCCAGTATGGTGGCTGCAGGTACTGATAAATCGTTGCTTTTGTTAAGCAGCAATCCTGAAGCGTTGAAAGCGGCTCTTGTACCTTTAGCTGCCCGCAAACCTTTAGTCGGTGAGGCAACAGCAGAAAACTATGAAGCTATGGTTAATCTTGCCAAAGAGAATTCAGTTCCTGTCATATTAAAAGCTGATGGTCTTAATGCTTTGAATGACCTTGTCGAGAAAGCTCAGGCTTTAGGTTATAAAGAGTTTGTTTTAGATCCAGGGTCGAGAAAACCGGTAGAAACGTTGGCGAATTTGACCCATCTTCGTCGTTTAGCGATTAAGAAAAAATTTCGGCCCTTTGGGTATCCGGTGGTTGCTTATACCAGTCACCCAGAACCCCTGGATGAAATATTGGAAGCTTCAGTTTATGTGGCTAAATATGCCAGCGCCATTGTTTTAAATACAAGTGCCAAAGCTCATATTTTACCACTAATGACTTTACGGCAAAACCTTTACACAGATCCCCAAAAACCCATTCAGGTTGAACCAAAGCTTCATTCCGTGGGAGAAGTGAATGAAAACTCTCCATTCTATGTTACGACGAACTTCTCCTTAACTTATTACAGCGTAGAAGGTGAGGTCGAAGCAACGAAGATTCCGAGTTATATACTTCCTATTGATACAGATGGAACTTCTGTGCTTACAGCTTATGCAGCAGGAAAGTTTGAACCTGACAAAATTGCTCAGGCCATGGAAGCTAGTGGTATTGCCGATAAAGTAAAGCATCGAAATTTAATTATTCCAGGTTATGTCGCCGTGATATCCGGTAAACTGGGAGAATTAACCGGCTGGAAAGTAGTTGTTGGTCCTCGTGAATCCAGCGGCATTATTTCTTTTGCCAAATCACAATTAGGGTGATTTTGTTCAGAAATTAGGTAAGCAAGTTCAATTTAATCATTAATAGGTCAGTCATGGTTAATCTGGATAGCATTGTTTTAGAGTTTGTATTCGATTTGTAAAAGGGATTTTTCAGTAGATTAAGGATGTGAATAAGATGCCCGAAATCAAATTCATGCCCGATGACCGCATTATTCAAGTAGAAATGGGAACATCGTTGCTCACCGCAGCAGCTCAAGCTGAAATATACATTAAATCAGGGTGCGGAGGTAAAGGAACATGCGGTGCCTGTAAAGTAGTCGTTCTGATTGGGGAACCTCAAGTATTAGGGACTGGAAACCTCACGCCCGAACAACTTGCCAAGGGAGTTCGGTTAGCCTGCCAAACGATTGTTCAAGGAGACCTAACCATCGAGGTGCCTCCTGAATCCAGGCTCCAAGAACACCAGGTCTTATTAGGAGATTCACAAAAAGGACTTTTACGGGAAAGCGAACATGATTTGCTTGAAAAGTTTGGGCATCACCCTTTGGCAACAAAACAAAGAATAGTACTTTCGGCTCCAACTTTGACGGAAAATACCAATGATTGGGCTCGACTTCATATGGAACTTCGACGTGTTCTCAAAGCTGGAGATAAACCTATCCACATTCCCTTATCAGTTCTTCAACATTTGCCTGAGATACTGCGCAAAGCCAATTGGGACGTCTCAGTTACTTTAACAGATCTCGAATCTGGTTTTATGGTGACAAATGTTGAAGCAGGTAATGATAACCCTCTTTTTGGGCTGGCGATTGATATTGGTACAACGACTGTCGTAGTTTATTTAATAGAACTTTCCAGTGGTCAGATTGTTGATCAGCAGGGATCCTACAATAAGCAGGCACGCTACGGAGACGATGTTATTTCTCGGATCGTTTTTGCGGTTGAAAATGCAGAAAACTTACAAGAAATACGTCAAGCTGTTTTAGAAACGATCAATGATCTTCTGGATAAACTTCTAAGTCGTCATTCGATCAGCCCAAAGGACATTTCTAGTGCCGTGGTGGCCGGAAACACAACAATGACCCAGTTGTTTTTAGGTGTTGATCCAAAGTACATTCGATTGGAACCCTATATTCCAACTATGTCGACTGTACCTTCTGTTACGGCCCGTGATGCCGGTCTGCACATGTTACCCGAGGCATTGGTTCATTGCTATCCTTCGGTTGCAAGTTATGTTGGCGGTGACATTGTTGCAGGAACGTTAGTTACCGATTTAGCCAACGAAGAAGATATTACATTATTTATCGATATTGGCACTAACGGTGAAATTGTTCTCGGCAATCAAGATTGGCTTGTATCTTGTGCATGTTCTGCAGGTCCGAGCTTTGAAGGGGGCGGGATAACCTTTGGCATGAGAGCCATGCCTGGGGCTATCGAGCGAGTCGTTATAGATCCGGATACTCTGGATGTATCCCTTAAAGTAATTGGAAAATGTTTGCCGGTTGGAATCTGCGGTTCAGGGCTCGTTGATTGCGTGGCCAAATTGCTTAATGTCGGCATTATCGACCGGGCCGGGAACTTTCAGTTGGGCCATCCCTCAGGATCTGAGCGCTTACGGGCGACCGCTGATGATAAAGAATTTGTCTTAGCCTGGGCACACCAAGCAGGCGGCAAAAAAGACGTTGTCATTACTGAAAATGATGTGAAAAATATTATTCGTGCTAAAGGCGCTGTTTATGCCGGGATTCGTTCCTTGCTTAATATGGTTGCCGTCGACATTGAAATGATCAGCCGTATCGTGATCGCCGGCGGTTTTGGTAATTACCTCAATGTTCATGATTCCATTCAAATTGGTTTGCTGCCCGATCTTGAACCGGAACGGTTTGAATTTATTGGGAATTCTTCCGTAAAAGGAGCAAGACTGGCCTTATTATCCCAAGCTGCCTGGCGGGAAGCGGAAGAGTTAGGACGTAAGATGACTTATGTTGAACTATCGGTTGGGGCAACATTTATGGACGAGTATGTATCCGCTCTGTTTTTGCCGCATACCGACTTATCCCTATTTCCATCTTGTCATTAAGGTTAAAATGGAGGTCTTTTAAATGGCAAAATATATAGCAGTTGCAGGTAAAGGCGGGGTAGGGAAAACGACATTTACTGCATTATTATTAAAACAAATGGTTCAACAAAGAAAAGAAATTTCTATTCTTGCCGTTGATGCCGACCCTAATGCAAATCTGGATGAGGCTTTAGGTTTAGAAGTTACTGGAACAATTTCAGATGTGCTTGAGCAAAGTAAAGATCCTAAAGCCATTCCCACAGGAATGCCTAAAAATATCTTTATCGAGTATAAACTTCAACAGGCTATGGTGGAGACTAAGGATATAGACCTTCTTGTCATGGGTGGACCACAGGGAGCAGGATGCTACTGTTATCCAAATGATATCCTGCGCAAACATCTTGAGACTATCGGAGAAGGCTATAACTATGTAGTCGTTGATTCCGAAGCGGGCCTTGAACACATTAGTCGTCGAACAATTCCTCATATTGATGTCATGTTTGTCATTAGTGATTCGTCAGCACGAGGAATCCGTTCTGCCCGAAGGGTCTATGAGCTTATTCAAGGCCTAAAATCTGCAGTTGGGACATTATATTTAATTGTCACTAAGACAAATACCGACAGTTTGGAATTGCTCAAAGAAGAAATTGCGCAAACAGGTCTCACCTTATTAGGGGATATTCCGCTTGATCCAATGGTTGCGGAATATGACTTGGCAGGAAAGCCATTATTCGATTTACCAGATGATGCCGTCTCGGTCAAGGCTGTGCAAAGCATTTTGAATCGTGCCGGAATCTTTAACTAGAAAGGAGAGAAGTTCATGTCCGTTGCATTAGTAAAAGAGAGATATACAAGTAAAGTCGGAGAGGTTGTCCTCGGTGCAACTTCTGAACAAGGAGGAACTCGAACTTCAACCATCACTGTGGGTGGAGATAGTGCTTTACCGTTTCTTCACTTTGAAGGAGAACTGAAAAACCGTCCAGTCATTGCTATGGAAGTCAATGACATAGTACCGACATGGAACGAGACAATAATGAACCAATTTGGGGATGTTCTTAATAATCCGGCTGCCTGGGCTAAAAAATGTGTTGAAGAATTTAAAGCTGATTTAATTTACCTAAAGTTAAATGGCGCTGATCCCGATGGAGAAAATCGGTCTCCTGAAGATTGTGCCCGGATTGTGAAAGAGGTTTTGGCGGCTGTTGGAGTTCCTCTTATCGTTGTCGGGTGTGATAATGACGATAAGAATAATGAAATTATGGCTGTAATTGCTGAAGCGGCTGCAGGAGAGAATCTTCTTATCGGACTTGCGGAGCAAGATAACTATAAATCGATTACAGCTGCGGCAATGGTTCATAAGCATACGATTATTGCCCGTTCTCCACTCGATATTAATATCTGCAAACAGCTTAATATTTTAATCAATGAAATGGGTTTAGCACTCAATAAAATTGTCATTGATCCAATGATTGGCGGACTCGGCTTTGGAATCGAATATGCTTATTCAATTATGGAGCGTGCTCGCTTAGGCTCTTTGGCTAACGACAAAATGCTCTCGATGCCTATGATTTGTACCGTTGGCTATGAGTCAAACCGATGCAAAGAAGCTAACGCTTCGGCAGATGAGTTTCCAGGATGGGGAGATCTCCAAGATAGAGGTGTTCTTTGGGAAGCCATGACGGCTTCAGCTATGCTCCAAGCTGGTGCCAGCATTCTTATTATGCGTAATCCTGCTGCGGTGCGTTTAGTCCAGAAAAACATAGCAGATATGATGAGTAAATAACCTTTTTCAACGGTTGCTCATAATTTTGACTTTCTCTAATATCAGTTTGATAATAATGAAAGGTCGTGATTTAATGCTTATTTTTGGAGAACGTATCAATGGAATGTTTACTGACATTGGAAATGCCCTTCGTAGTAAAGACCCTAAACCAATTCAGCACTGGGCTGTAAAACAACAAGAAGGCGGAGCTCATTATCTGGACGTTAACTCCGGCCCCGCCATTCCGACAGAGGAACGTGTTGAAGCTTATGAGTGGATGGTCAATGTTATCCAAGAAGTATCAGATTTGCCCTTGGTTCTTGATTCCACGAATTATAATGCTATTGAAGCGGGCTTGAAGGTCTGTAAACGTCCTGCAATTATCAATTCTTGCCCTGCTGAGCAAGTTAAAATTGAACGTGTATTTCCAATGGCCATTCAATATAATGCCGGTGTTATTGGCTTAACCATGGATAAAAAGGGCATTCCTAAAGACTCGGAAAACCGGGTGGCTTTTGCCATGGAATTAGTGGCAGCAGCTGATGAATACGGACTGAGAATGGAAGATCTTTTCATAGACCCCTTGATTCTACCGGTTAACGTTGCTCAGGAACATGCTCCCGAGGTTTTAGAGAGTCTGCGTCAAGTTAAAATGTTGGCCGATCCAGCTCCCCGTACTGTTCTTGGCTTATCAAATGTATCCCAAAAGTCACCAGATCGCAATTTGATCAATAGAACCTACCTGGCAATGGCTATTGCTTGCGGACTGGATGCAGCCATTATGGACGCTAATGATGATGATTTGGTTGATGTGGCCGCAACGGCTCAAATCCTGCTGAATAAGAGCATTTATGCCGATTCTTATTTGAAAGTTTTCCGCTCCCGATAACACGTTACCTTCTCAATAAGTTACAAAGTGAACTCGCTTACGCTAAAGCTGAACATCGTGGCTTTAGATCCAATAATGTCCAGCGGACATTAGAAAAAACAATTGGCTATTCAAATAAAACTCCTCAGAAAATCTGGGGAGTTTTTTATTTGCTTAAACAAATTTCTATTCATACTAAAGAAGATACAAGCATAGCTATCTACAGAAACTAAATCTGGAGGTGGATTTTTTGGAAACGTATTTCCATAATGATCCTCGAATTCATGAATGGATTGAGCAAATTACCGAAAAGATTTTCACAGTTTGCCTCTTAAAAGGCGTAGATGCTGAAACGGAGTTTAACAAAGGATGTCGAATTGTTGTCAAGCTTACAATATTACTGCAAAGTATCGCAATATTTCCACCGGAATACCTTAAGGAGGGTGTTGAGCAACTTATCGAACAACAGCTCCCCGCTAAGAAGATTATAAATAACTTTCCTTCTTTTGCTGATATAAAGAGTCGAATGCTAGCTGAAGGGGTCTCTCAGGCAATAAATATTGGAAGAAACGAGGAGATTTCTGAACCGGTGGTTCTCAAGCTTCCAGCTGAAGACGTTTATAATAATTTCGATAAAATAATATCCTCAAATCAAGATTTTGCAAGCGAAGAGGAATTATCTATTCACAAGGATGAGGACGTTGAAGAATGCTCAGAAAACATAGCTTCAGCTCTATCTTTAGTAAATGAAACAAATAAGAATTATCAGGAGCCGTTTCAAGAAGCCATAGAATCTGCACAAGTTCCTATGAACTTACAGCATAAGAATGATGAGAAAGGTCAAGAATTCAATTTAGAATCTCGTGTAAACGATGAAAAGGGTCTGGATTGCCAATCTCATAGTGACGAAGCAAAAGAGCGGTTAGAGTATGTGTTAAAAACAATCTATCCGGGCAAATCAATTCAATGGAATATGAAAGTCGCTAATCAGCCAGTCTTCGCCAAAATAGAAGATTTACTGATTTGTTTGGATGATCCCACTAATTTTTGCAATGCTAAACTCTTAAATCGACAAGGATGGAAGGCGTTGATTTGCAGTTATGAAGACCTATTATACCCACGCAGAGTGGAAAGAGGGATTCGACAGATTTTACGGCAGAAAGGCAGAGCACTCGTGAAATAATGGTTTTTTATTACCTGGTAGTAGGAAATACTATTTCTTTGTCGAATAATTTATATATTATTTTGTAATACGACATTACGATGAAAAGAACGATGAAAAGAGGTTTATTTTTTGTCTGATAAGTTGGGGGAAATTATAAAAAATACTTTGGCCGCGATTGAATCGGGGAAAGAGGAGATTTTTTTTATAGCGGAAACATCGCGCAATGAGACCCTTCGATTAACAAACGAGCTCTCTCAGCTAAAGTCAGATATTTCTGAGATTATATCTCAGGTGGATACTCAGGAAAAAGTTGATCGACAAAAACGCATGATGTTAATGGAAGTTAATAGATCCTTTCAAAAATATACGCAAAAGGAAATGATTGAAGCTTATGCAGAAGCAAAAGACGCCCAGGTAACATTGCAGCTTCTGCAATCAAGAGAAGCGCAATTACGTAAGCGAAGGGATGAGTTGGAACGATCCTTAAATCAGATGCAAGCAACTATTGAACGAGCTCAAAACTTAATGACCCAGGTAAGCATGGCGATTAGTTTATTACAAGGCGGGATTGAGGGAGCCCTTAATTTCCAATGCCATGAACAACGTCAAGAGCTAGGGTTGCGAGTTATAAAGGCGCAGGAAGACGAAAGACGGCGTGTTGCCAGAGAAATACATGATGGACCGGCTCAAACTCTCGCTAATATTGTTTTACGCTTAGAGATCGCTGGAAAGTTGTTAGAGTATGATCCCAGTCGTGTAAAGGCAGAACTGATGGATCTAAAAAATTTGGTTCGGGCAAACCTTCAAGACATCCGACGAATTATTTTTGATTTACGTCCTATGGCGCTGGACGACTTGGGACTGATTGCAGCAATTTCCAAATATCTGGATAATTTTAGTGAAACCTATGGGATTGAATGTGAATTGCTTATTGATGGATCTGAAAAAAGGCTTTTTCCAACAATGGAAGTGGCACTTTTTCGATTAATCCAAGAAGGCATCACAAATGTGGCCAAACATGCACATTCATCTAAAGTTAAGATAGTTCTTAATTTTCAAGACGATTGGACTTCAGCTCGAATTCAGGATTATGGAAAAGGCTTTGATATTGATTCAACAATGCAGATGCCGGGAGAGCATTTCGGTCTTATAGGTATGCGGGAACGAGTAGAAATGTTTTATGGACGTTTTTCGCTTCAATCTTGTTGTGGGGAAGGTACAATTATCGAATTTTCAATTCCATCAAGGCTTGAGGGGGGGGACAAACCATGATACAAATAGTTATCGCCGATGATCACCCTCTTTTGCGAGAGGGGTTACGGCGTATTTTGGAATTTGAAGATGGCATTAAAGTCGTGGCAGAAGTTGGAGATGGACAAGGTGCCATAAATATTGCACGGACTTTGGAATTCGATATTTTGTTAATGGATCTAAATATGCCAGGGGTTAATGGACTGGAAGCGGGGCGGGTTATTCGTCGCGAAAAACCTAACATCGGTATTTTAGTTCTTACAGTAGATGATTCTGACGATAAAGTTTTTCAAGTACTGCAAATTGGTGTTGCCGGGTATTTACTCAAAGATGTGGACTCGAAGACACTGATAGAGTCGATATACAAGGTATATAACGGTGAACCGATTTTGTCACCGGCTGTTACCGGAAAATTAATGGGACAACTGTCCCAACCACCGGTTAAGAATACATGTGGCCTTAGTGATCGAGAATTAGAGATCTTACATTATGTGGTTCAAGGATCTTCAAATCGAGAAATTGGTATCGCTTTGTTTATAAGTGAAAAGACAGTAAAAAATCATTTGTCCAGCATTTACAGGAAATTGGAAGTGGAAGATCGGACTCAAGCAGCACTGAAGGCTGTTAAACTTAAATTGATTCAACTGGATGTAATAAAATAATAATCTATTGCTAAATAAGCCTCTAGAAGGTAAGATGAAATAAACTCGAATAGTTAAGGGCCGTTTCGGTTTTCAGACTTTTATAAGTGGAGGATTATTCATGAAGATTAGTTTTTTTGGTGCAGCTCAAGTTGTAACTGGATCATCGTATCTCGTGGAATCCGATAAAGCGCGAATTTTAATTGATTGTGGGATGTTTCAGGGATCAAAGGCACTTAAAGAGTTGAATTACGGAGACTTTCCCTATAATCCTTCCAGTCTGGATGCTGTTATCTTGACCCATGCTCATACAGATCATTCAGGTATGCTCCCAAAACTGGTGAAACGTGGATTTAAAGGCAAGATATGGGCGACACCTGAGACGATTAAGTTATGTTCTATCATGTTGCCTGACAGCGGTCACATTCAAGAAATGGAGATCGAACGAAAAAACAGAAAACGAGAAAGGGCCGGACTTAAACCGTTAGATCCGATTTATACCGTTCAGGATGCTTTGGACACCCTGCCATATTTTCAGCCTATATCCTATCATGAACTCGTTAATTTGGTTCCAACCATATCCTTTGAACTATATGATGCGGGACATATTTTAGGTTCTGCACATGTCGTACTTCATGTCAAAGAAGCAGACTTTATTAAATCCATTGTTTTCTCCGGCGATATTGGTAATGTTAATCAACCCTATCTTGAAGACCCAAGTATTTTAAGTGATGCAGAAATCGTGATTATGGAAACGACCTATGGGGACCGTCTTCATGACGAACTTGGCAAGATGACGGATCGTGCGGAACAACTTGCCGAAACGATTCGCTCTGCCTACGAAGCTGGAGGAAATTTAATTATTCCGGCTTTTGCTATAGAGCGTACGCAAGATCTTCTTTATTATCTTCGTAAACTACAGGACGAACATCGAATACCAATTCTGCCTGTGTATATAGACAGCCCCTTAGCAATTGCTGCAACTAAGATATTTCAAGAAAATACAGAACACTTTGATTTAGAAACTCGTGAGCTCATTAAACAGGGAAGCAGTCCCCTTACACTGGCAAATGTACATTTCAGCCAAACTGCTGAAGAATCCATGGCTCTTAATGAAATAGAAGGCGGCGCTATTATAATTGCTGCCAGTGGAATGGCTGATGCCGGTAGGATTAAACATCATTTAAAGCATAATTTATGGCGCAGTAATGCTACTGTGTTGTTTGTCGGCTACCAGGCTCAAGGAACTCTAGGCAGACTTCTTTCTGAAGGCGCTGAAACAGTAACTATTCACGGCGAAAAAGTAGCAGTCAAAGCCCGCATAAAGCATATGGATGGCTTATCTGCCCATGCTGATCAAGCCGAACTTCTTCAGTGGCTGTCGCTTTTAGGGAAAAAGGCAGAGCAGATTGTTCTTATTCACGGAGAATTAGAGGCTCAAACTACGTTTTCTGAGAAGATTAAGGATATATTCGGAACGACATCAGTTATCCCTCAATTAGGAGAAGTATTTGAATATATATCTGATCAGTTTGTTCGGCATGCTCCTGACAAGCCCTGGATATTGGAGAATACTGCAGCGAGGACTGCAGAGGCGAATCAAGCTCTTTCTGCAGAGCCCCCTGTTAAAGAATCAAGACCACAGTCTGTATCCTTGCCAACGAAACGGACAAGTCGTCTTGAATCTCATCATTCACGAGCCCAAGTTAACAGAGCTTACATTAGACTTCGACATCGTCTTAAAAAGATGCTTGATGAAGGTAATCGCTCTCGCAATTATGACCGGATTATTGAACTGCTTGACGGCTTGACCCGATGGCTCGAAGATCAAGAGGAGGTCAATCGGCGCAAATAGAATGAATTAATGTGCTGTTATCCAAGGTAATTGTTATTAGATCCAGGCAAACTCTGCCGTTTGACGTTTGATTCCCGCAAGGAAGCGGAGGGTTTCTTCACGTCGCTTAATAGCCAATCGTTTCCCGGATTTGGTGGATACTTTGTCAGGCAAAGCGTCAGCGAAAAGTCGAGCCCGTTCAACAGCTTGCTCAGGTGTTTGAATTAATTCATCTTGCCCTACGCAGCTAAATAATCTCATTAAACCGATATTTCCCAGGTTATCCAGTATGTCAGACTCGCGTAAATATACAGCCTCGTCACTGCGACCCGGTTCGGAATAATACATGTGATTTTCAACAGCGTCTAAAATCAAAGGTATCTTATCGGAAGAGAACATCATTTGTTGTAAAAGGTTAGCAGCCACTCCTTTTGAGCGTAATGCATGGTCAACATTTTTGATAGCATAAATAGGGTATTTCCCCGTATCATGAAGCATTGCTGCAGCAAATAACACCTCATCATCAAGCATTAGATGGGAGGATAGTTCCTTTGCCAAATGGTATACCCTAAAACAATGTTTGATTCCCCAGGCAGGATGAGCACCTGATTTTTCGACGATCTGAATAAGTTCTTGGCGGAACTTCATATAGTTGGCCTCCTTAGTTTCTTTTGAAACTATATACGCCAAAGGAAGAAAAAATCCTCCTAAAATATGGAAATACTTTATTGCTAATGACTCTTAGATATCTTTTGATTCGATTATTATGGAGTCAAGTCTTTGACTTTTGAGCAGGAATATTGTTTAAAAGCGAGAATAATCCAGGAATATTTATAATGGTTTTTCATGGATGTAAACGGGGAGTGATTTTGCACATGAGCAATAAGACAAGTGTTTATGGGAGCTTTACACAAGCTCTTTTCTTTTCTGGAGTCGTTTCAGTTCCTAAATATCTATTAACTCACTATAAAACGATGGGTATAACAGATCGTGAAGTAATGGTCTTAATTCAGATTCTCTGTGAAGCAGAGACCAATCCTTATCCCTCCTTAGCTACCTTAGCTGCTCGTATGAGTGCTACTTTAACGGAAATCGAAGAAAGTGTCGGCCATTTGGTGGAGAGAAATTTACTGGCAATCGAACGATACTGGAATTCTGCTGAACAAAAGTGGCTAAATAGTTATTGTTTTGTTGCTTTAATTGATGAGCTTGCGGAATTGTGGGCTATTGAACGTTCTCAACAATTAGAAGAGGAACGAACTTTACGGCAAACTCAATCAACATCTGCCCCGACTCCTGTAAAATCGCCAATGGAAAATTTAGTTCGTGTTTTTGAACAAGAACTTGGAAGACCTCTAACAAGTATTGAATGCGAGAACTTAGATCGTTGGCTAGCCACTCATTTTTCTGAAGAACTTATCATCGAGGCATTACGACGAGGAGTTAGCGCAGGAATCCGAAACTTTAGGTATTTAGATTCGATACTTCGAGAATGGGAGAAAAAAGGATTACGAACGAAGATGGAAGTAGAAGCTGAGGATGCATATTTTCAAGCTCGGCAAGAGAAAAAGGTTTCAAGGCCTAAAAAACAGGGGCCTAAAACTTCTTCGAACAAGTATGACAACTTTTATCTTTAAGAGAATAGGGCCAGTTGGGAGGGTATTAATTGTATGAAACGTATCAGTGATATCTTGGCCAATAAGGGACTATCGACGGAAACTAATACGGCAATAAACTTACTTGAGAACTCACAGGTCCAACATACTTCTTTAGGAACTCATAGTATTGAGTCGGAGGAATGTCATCAACCTTCTGAAACATATAAATGCCCTCTTTGCCAAGATAGAGGAATTTTGCTGGAGGGAGATGTCGCCTTTCCTTGCAGCTGTATGACATTAAAGAAATTGGATAATCAATTTCGAACCGCCCGCATATCTCGAGAATTAAAAAAATGCCGTTTTGAAAACTTTAAGTTTGATTATTATCGTTCAAATGTTGGCGATCAAAGTCACCATGAAAGCGCCATAAAAGCCTTACGTGCTTCTCAAAGTTTCGTGGAAGAATGCAGGGCCGGCTCTTATGCACTTGGGATAATGTTTACAGGTCCGGTAGGGTCTGGTAAAACGTTTCTAGCCGCTGCAATTGCCAATGAACTTATGGAAGCACAAAAACAGGTTTTATTTTTAGTTGTACCTGATCTTTTAGATGAGTTGAGAGCAACGTACAAATCGGACGTCAATGAATTGGATTTGCTTGATACGGCGAGAACGATACCAATTTTAATTCTTGACGACTTAGGTGCACATAATTATACTGATTGGACAAGAAATCGGCTTTATTCCATCATTAACTATCGTATGAACGATCAACTTCCTACGATCTTCACTTCGAACCTATCCCTTGAGGAAATGGAAGAATATTTAGGGGTACGTACTACTTCAAGAATTATTCAGTCATCGCGCATCTTTCGTTTAACTGTGGAGAGAGATATTCGCCATCAGATTTACCAGGAACGTGAAGCTAAAAAGTAACCTTGCATATTCAAAAAAATTTTTCAAAGTATGCATGTCTTTAAAAGGACATGCATACTTTTTTTATAGAATAAATCTGAATTATAGGAGGTTGTCAGCTTTGACTAAAATTATAGCTCTTAATCGTAAATATCTCGTAATGCTAACCAGTGGCTTATTAATTTGTTTAATTGGACTTGCCGGGTATTCGTTCTGGCAGACGAAACAAACGAGCGGATCTAGCGTAACTGTCACACCTGAAATTCAAATGTTGGGGGTAAATGTGGAACCGGCCTCAGTTGTGAAAGACCTAAATTACGGCAATGTAACTTTAAAAGGTGCGCAAGTAATTGCTAGTAAAACCTTTGATCTAATTGTAACGGTTCAGAATACGACTGCTAAAAAAATGACAAACATACCTGTAGAATTACAAGTCTCTCTGGCAGGCGATGAAACTAAAAAAGTAATTTCTCCCGGTGTATTGCCTTCTTTGGAACCGGGTGCTAAAGCTCGAATTGCTTTTCGCCAGATAAAATGTTTAGGTGATGCCCTTGGAAAAAGCGCGACTTCCGGGCAGCATCTGATGATTGTAAGAATTAAACCCAATCCGGCCGGCGGGGTAGATCGAGCTACGGAAGCCAGTTTTCGTTTCATTGTCGATTCAACCGTTAAAGCTCCAGCTGCAGGGAACAAGCAGTGAACTCGCTTACGCTAAAGCTGAACATCGGAGCTTCAGATACAATAATGTCCAGTGGACATTATTGCCGAGCCGCCTTTCCCAATAGGAATACTTAGCGGCGAAGGAGGACTCTACCCCATCTGAAGTTAACGAAGGACCAGTGGCTGTTGTGGTTTAAAACCCTGGAACTAACAACTTACAACATAGTTGAAAAAGTTGGGGGCTATATGCGTGAATATAGTCCTCTTTCTGCATTTCCTAAATTTTGCTTAAGAGTAATTTGGGAGGTATAATAAACCCGAGGTGAATCAGATGAAAATGTTAGTGGATTTACATACGCATACAATTTCTAGTGGACATGCCTATAGCACTATTTCCGAAAACGCTTTAGCTGCTTCTCGGAAAGGATTACAATTATTAGGGATGACGGATCATGGCCCCAGTATGTTAGGGGCACCTTCTTTATATCATTTCGGAAATTTAGCAATTATGCCTGAGGAACTTTACGGGGTAAGGATCCTGCCGGGAGTCGAGGCCAATATTATCAGTCATGAAGGCGAGCTGGATTTACCCATAAACTATTTAACCCGAATGAAACTGGTTTTAGCCGGCCTTCATGTCCAATGTTATCCGGGTGGAACAATTGAACAAAACACCCAAGCGTATATTAAAGCCATGGAAAATCCTTTTACCGATATGATGGTTCATCCAGGCCGACCGGAATTCGAATTAGACTTAGAGAAGATCGCTTATATGTCAGCTCAATTACAAGTCCCGGTTGAAATTAATAACAGCTCTCTTGCAGCCGGGAAAAAGGAGACTCAGGAGAATTGTCATCGCTTTGCAAGTTATATGGCAAAATATAAGGGCCCCATTATTATAGGCAGTGATGCTCACTTTTGGGATAGGGTGGGTGTCTTCGATCGATCTCTGCAATTAGTTGAGGAAGCAGGGATCTTGGAAGATCAGATTCTCAATATTTCACCTCAACGGGTGCTTGATTATTTACAAGATCGACGCAGAAGGCGTTTTACAACCATTTAATAAGTTTATGTTCCGGAAGTTTAATTTGTTTCTTAGGGCTCCTGAGCCTGTGATAATGATAGGATTTTCAAAAAGAAGGCTAGTATGCCTTCTTTTTTCATAGATTGATCTTATGGATGAATTTATAAAAAGTTTGTTTCAGAAAATAATTTATAGTAAAATGAGTTTTGTGGTAAAACTAGAAGTGCTTCTAGAAGATAAGAAAAGGACGTGTCAAAGTTGTTAAATAAAGAAAGACAGTTCGATCGCGAACGCATGGCGGGAGCTATGATCATAGTGAGCTTATTAGTGATCTTCCTGTCAATGGTTGGCATAAGGCTCCTGAATGTTAAAGTATCCAATATTGAATTAGTTGACGGTGATTTGTATACTGTGATAACCGACCAAGGACCTGTAAATATTAATAAAAGTGATATTTTACGTATAGAAACAACTAATACGAAAGCAAGCATTACGGGTACGCCTGTTGAACTAGATAAAATTTATACCACAAAAGGATTTGTTTATTTTTCCTCAGCGGATCCCTTTTATAGAGTCGGAGAGAAAATTATTCAATCTGTTAAAAATACGGATAAGCCGGTCTGGATTCCAGCGGATAAAAAACCTATTTCCGACGCAACTCCGGATGAACTTCAAAATGCTAATTTAAGACTAATTCAGCCCTTTAGCTATGCTATAGGGACTCCTCCTAACAAGATTCCGTTTGTTTTTACGTTGTTAACTATACAGCATTTGGCTTTTGCTTTTGGGGGTATTGCCCTATTTGTCCTTGTATTCCCGCTGAGAATTAATTCCGTTAAATACAATTCGCCTGCAACCCAGCAAGATCCAGAGTTCTGTGCTGCCGATGATCATATTGGTGCTGTAGCTAAATAAAAATAAAAAACGCTCCCTTCGAGCGTTTTTTCATTAGAAGGTAATTTAGATATTCATGTCGAAGAACCATTAAACAGTCTTGAATATTTTGTACATCGCGGTATTATTGGTAATTATTTTCGGAATTGAAATGAGTGAAATTCGAATGAAAAGGGCTATATTAGTATCAGGTAAGTCTACTTTAAATCAAGAAATAAAATCAATGCTGCCCTTAGCTAATTATCAACTTTTAGCTACAACCGATAACGGTATGGAGGCCTTGCGTTTTATACATCGCTTTGAACCTGATCTTGTAATTATGGGATGGAATCTTCGCGGCTTAAGTTCATCGGAAGTTCTCCAAAATCTTGTGTTACAGCATTTATGCCCTATAGTGGTTGTCTTAACTCAGGAAGAGCATTATGTACTTCCTGAAGTCATTGAAGCTGATGCCCATCATGTAGCTGTTTATCCCTGGCGTGTTTTAGAAATAGTTGCGGGTATTCAAATGGCAGAACATCGTTACCAACGTGAAACAGAACACTATCAGCAACTACAGCGTTTGGAAGAGGATCTCAAGACGCGGAAATTATTATTCCAAGCTATGTTATCGATCATTCAGCAGCAGGGTATTTCCGAACAAGATGCTTATAAAGCTCTTCGTGATCATGCGATGACAACGCGTAAGTCTCTGAGGAAAGTTGCCCAGGAAGTTATTAAAGGTGTCTGGTCACCCACGTTATAGATCGCAGAACTCGTTCGAATTTCTAAATTTCGAGTAACTCGTTCGGCTAAAGCTGAAGAAATAATACCCTCTTAGGGAAAAAAACGAGAGCCTTAGGATTATAAAAAGTCGAAAGGAGTTTTTTTATGAAAGTAACCGTCAAACATATTAAGGGTACGCACTTTCAAGGTGAAGGAAGTTCAAAAACAATTACCCATATTGATTCAGCTGTTACTGCCGGCGGTTCAGGACTTGGTTCTAATCCGATGGAGCTCCTTTTAATGGCCATAGCAGGCTGCAGCGGAATGGATATCGTATCTATCCTTGATAAAATGCAAGTTAAGCCGCAGCGATTTGAGCTAACGGTAGAAGGAGAAAGGGCCAGCGATCATCCAAAAGTATTTAAAGATATCGAAGTTGTTTATAAATTTTGGGGTAAATCTCTTCCTGAGGATAAGCTTCGTCGAGCTGTTCAGCTTTCTATGGAAAAGTACTGCAGTGTTGCCAATATGATTGATAAAGCAGCAGATTTAACGTACAGGATTGAAGTGAATCCTGAGTAAGAAATACAGGGATAAACTTTTAAGAGCCATTTAATTCGGCTCCTTTTTTTGTGTGTGCGCCACGCAGTGGAGCAAGTCAGACAGTGATTGAGGATATGAGTTATCACAATGACTAAGATATCTTTGAGACAATCCTTGATTGAATTAATATGATTTGTTATACTTAAGTCGGCGTTGTGGGTATAATTTAATGACGAATGAGGCTGAAGAATGTCAATATTATTGATGGTTTTAAGAAGTATATTTGTTCTTTGCGTAGTGCTTTATTTGTACTATTTTTCAAAGCGCAAAAAATATGGTGTTACAATCTATTTGTGGACGATTATCATTGTTGGTATGTCTTCTGGGTTACTCATTCAGTTCATAGAGGTTTATCAAGGGACTTCTCAATGGTCTTCAATTCAGATCAGTGCATACTTTTATTTAGCATTAATTCTTTATTCTATATGGAAGTTGATATCTGAATTGAAAAAGCGGAGTAAATGAAGTAATAAAGGTCAAATAAGGTTTCGAGGCCGCAAAAAAATGCGGCTTTGTTTTTTAGAAAATCTTTTAATTTTAGATCAACGGAGAAGGGGAAAACAATTCTTATGAAGAAAAAGCGAACAATTAGAATCAAGAAGATTTTAGCCTTTTTAGTCTATAATCTTATTCTTGCTGTAATTCTTGCGCCCTTTGTTTTGTTCTGGGGACCATTTCAGGCCCTTAAGACTGTAGCAGTAGGTTCTGTTTATACCTCACGTCATCCACAGTTTGTTAAAGCCTTTTTGTCACAAGATGAAATAAATAAAATCATGGACAGTGGCTTTGGCAAAGGAGTTTTGACAAGTCAAGATATTTCACGCAGCAGCGTTGTAAATGATGCAACCTCAGGAATTACTATTGAAGATATTAAAGGACCGAGTTTTAAAGGAAAGGTAATGTTAATTAAAGATCCCAAGCGAATTAAGCTGGCAGTGACAAAGCAAATTGGTACAACGGGAGAACGAGTCAGTGACTTGGTTCATGATATGGGAGCAATTGCCGGAATTAATGCGGGAGGATTTTATGATCCCAATGGTAAAGGTAATGGAGCTTTTCCTGATGGACTGACTGTTCAAAATGGCAAATTAGTCCATAATAATGTCGGTAATCAGAAAGTAAATATTGTAGGCTTCAATGATCAAGGTAAATTAGTCATTGGAGATATGACTGCGGGTCAATTGGCAGAAAAACATATTCAAGAAGCTGTTTCCTTTGGACCGAACCTGATTGTCAACGGCAAGTCCGTGATTCAAGGCGATGGAGGATGGGGGATAGCGCCTAGGACAGGGATAGGCCAAACGGCCGATGGAACTGTAATTTTCGTAGTAATTGACGGCCGACAGCCAACTTGGAGTATTGGTGCGACGTTGCGAGATCTCATGAATGTTTTTAATGATTATCATGCCGTTAATGCTGTTAACTTGGATGGCGGTTCTTCTTCTGAACTCGTCTATGATGGGAAAGTCCAAAACAAGTTGTGGGATATTTTTGGTGAACGGTATATCCCGACAGCTTTTGTTGTAACCCCTTAATAAGCAATCCCGGTGTAAAGGAGAAATTTCATGAAGAAGCTACGTACTGTTGCCGTTTGGACCTTGATTTCCTTATTAGTGCAATATGGGGGATATTCTTATTTAAATCATAAAGTCCAGCAAGTAATTGCTCCAGTTCAAAGTCCCAAAGTTATTACTACTCAACTTAAAGCTACTATTCCCGGATCAAATCTCCAGGATGTTCAGGTTTCCTACGCTAAGGATTATATCGCTTATTCCGAAGATGGAACTCTCAAAGTTTTTAATCTTAAAAAGAAGAAGGTTGTGTTCGAGAAGGCTCCCCCTTCCGGAAACAGCAAATCATTAGGAGTTTTAAGCTATCAGTGGCTGCCGGATAGAAATACGCTGCTCTATTTTTATGCTAAGGCAAACCCGAAACCCTATACATTAGAAACCGTTTATCCTGCTCAAACTCAGTCCAAGACTTCGTCATCAAAGGTACAGACACCGTCGACGACAGAGCCTAAAACCGAAGATCCCAATGAAAGAGCTAATTCCAAAACTACGGATAAGTCAGGCGACAAAACAAGTAATAATAAAACTAATACCAATAGCTCAACAAAAGAAACAACAAAAGAGCAGCCCGCTAAGCCGTACGTCGTGAAACATTACAACAATCCCCAATTAACGGAGTTATATTCACTCGATCTTCCGGACAGTGATGATGATTCGACGGCACCGGACGATCGATTCAATCAAACGATTAATAATTTTCCTGCAGGTGGAAAGATTGAAGAATGCGTCGTTTCAACCTTCACAAATTTGATGTATCTGACAGTAAAAAGTGAACAGTCTGAATTGCTTCTGGAAATTGATGTTATGAAAAATGTTAAAACATTGAGTAAATCAGGTGAAACTATTGATAATATGGCGGCTTCAGATCGATATGGAACTCTATACCTTGACAGTAAAGTTGGTTCTAAGCATGAAGTCATTGCCTTGGATGGTTCAAAGCGTGTTGTGATTTCTAATAATAATTCTGATCAAATTTTAGGTATAAGAGATGGCAGTGTTTATATCGGTGAAATAGAAAACAATCGACTTGTTAAAATCAAAACTACCGATGATCTTAACCATGTTACAAGTAATCCTTCACTCGATACTCTTTGGGAAGGGAACATTCCTTATGACGATTCTGTACGGACACTAATTGGAGCAGACGGGCAGGTTATTGTCTATAATAATCAAACGGCCTATATTATTACTAAAGGGAATCTCTCGCAAGTTAAATTGCAAGGAGATGAAAATTACGTTTCTGTTGATGGGGCGGAATTAATCCAGCTTACCAAGAACGGAGATTCTACCCAGGCTGAATTGCAGCCGCTAAAATCTAAAGAGTGAACAAATATCTCTGAAACGACTTTCATGGGCGAAGAAAACTCTCTTTGGGAAGTCCATAATTTAGTAATCATATAAAAAGGAGCGCCCGTGAGCGCTCCTTTTTATATGATTCTTTAAGTAATTCTATAACGATGTTTTTATAACGTTAGGTCTATGTTTTATCGATCGTAAGACGCCCAGCTCACTGCTTAGGGCTTGATGAACTTTGTAAGTCTTTAAGTTGAGTTTCTAAATTGTCAAGTAAGTCACGGATCTGGTTCATTTGATCAAGTATTGAGGAAATGGATTGAGATTGACTGTTTGGAGTTTCTGTCCCTGACGGCGCAGTCGGCGGAGGAGTAGTCTGTTGCCCAGGAGTGGTTGGCTGAGGTGCTCCATCTCCGAAGATTTGAGTTAACGCCGAACCGACATTATCAGTCATTACTAACTGATCTCCGTAAGCGAGCACAACTCGTTTCATTTCAGGGATGCTTCCGCCTTTATCTGATTGGAGATAAATTGGTTCAACATAGAGGAAGTTTCCGCCGATAGGAAGAGCTAAGAGGTTTCCACGGATGACGCTGGATCCTTTTTGATCCCAAAGGGACAACTGTTTTGATATATCAGGATCTTGATCGATGCGTGATTCAATCTGCATAGGTCCGTCAATTTCGATACTTTTGGGGAGATCAAAGAGCAAGAGCTGGCCATAATGTGAGCCATCCATTCGTGCGGCCATCCAAGCCACCATGTTATAACGCGAATTGGATTCGCTGGAAGCCGGGGTAAAGGGCAGCATAAGTACAAACTCAGGTTTCGTTTCTCCTGGAATTGTCATAATCGTATAATAAGGAGCAACATTTTGAGGCTTTCCTTGGTAAAGTTCTTTAGCAATATCCCAAGCATCTTCTTTATTATAGAAGACAGAGGGATCGGTCATATGAAATGTTTTAAGCATATTGCTTTGAATTGTGAATAAGGTTTCAGGATAACGCAGATGGCTTTTTAACGATGCCGGAAAACTGGCAAAATCTTTAAATACTCCAGGGAAAATGCTCATGTATGTTTTTAGAATAGGATCTTGAGGATCAATAGCGTAAAAATCCACGGTTCCATCGTTGGCATCGATGACGACTTTTACAGAGTTACGGATGTAGTTAAATCCTTGATCGGAGTATTTATTCGAATACGGTAAGGCATCCGAGGTGGTATAAGCATCAATAATCCACTTAAGTCGGCCATTATCGATGACCATATAGGGATCAGAATCATAAGTTAAAAAGGGAGCTAATTTTTGAACCCGTTCTTTAATATTGCGGTAAATAAGCATTTTGCTGTTTGATGTTACCTCATTGGCTAGATAGAATCGTAATGTTCCATGGCTGAGAGAAAGCATAAACTTATTAATCGGGGTAAAGGGAATTCCTGTTTTTCCGGTATAAGAGGTTTCGGAATTTGTATCTCCCTGAGGATAATCAAACTCTTTAATTGAAGTATCGGCAACAACCCAATCATTAGTGAGTTCACCGTAATAGATGCGAGGTTCTTTTATTTTTAGTTCAGGGAAATCAGTAACAGGGGGGATATCGCTAACCGCAAAGGACGGCAATCCCTCAGGCCCAACGGCATTGGCAAAAGAAGCGGCAACACCGTAACCGTGAGTATATTTGAAGCGCAAGTTAACGAAGGTTTGAGCCTTGGGATCTAAGTCCGGTGTGGATATTTCCCTGGGGCCTAACATAACCTGGCGATACTCACCATTAACGGTGTAGCGATCGACATCAATATCGTTAAATTTATAGTAGAGGCGAATACCTTGCTTTTGGGTAAATGTTTGCAGCAAGGGGCGGGTATCATTTAGTCTAATATTGTTCAAAGTGCCTTGATCGGCCTTTAAACTGCTCAAAGTAATAGGCGTATTTCCAGGATAATTAACCTCAGAAATATGATTTAATCCATAACCAAATCGAGTCATGGCAATTTCATTTTGGATGTAAGGCTGTTCTTTAGTCAACTCATTGGGAATTACCACAAAGGACTGCAATAGATTCGGAAATATGCCATAAATTAGAATTCCAACAGCAATGACCCCAGCGACCGGGAATGTTAATAAGCGAGTGTCTTTGATTCTTTGGGAAACAATGGCTAAAATAAAGCCTATTATGCTGATCACAATTAGGATCTTAAGAGCAGGCAGAGTAGCCGTTAAATCTGTATAGCCTGCACCAACAACATGGCCGTGGATAGAATAAAGCAGCTGAAAAACGTCAAGATAATAACCGAAGCCTTTTAAGGCGAAAAGAATACATATTAATAAAGCAAGATGTCTGCGTGCTCCAGACGTAATTTCTACTGTTCCCTTACGCCAAAATTTGAGGGAATGGAGTTTGAGAACTCTTGTTACAATATAGAATAGCGTGGTAAATAAGGTGAGAAGAAATAAGGGAGCAAAGAAGGCATTGAATAAGGTTCTTAAAAAGGGTAATTGAAAAAAATAAAATGCTAAATCCTTACCAAATATAGGATCAGTTTGTCCAAAAGGTGTGGCATGGATAAAGGATAAAACATCTAACCATCCGGTAAACCCAGCAATAAAACTTACTCCGAAACTTATAACGGCTGAAATAATAAGAAGCCAAATTGTTACTCTGCGTTGGGATAAGCTTAATACCGGCCGATTCATATCTTGTACCAAACGCAAACGCAAACGCAGGCGTTCATTCACAAATGTCATGATGGCATGGCGTATGGAGAATAATGTCCCAGCTATAAAAAGGAAGAGAATTGTTCCGTTAACAGCTTGGAAAATAATCTTGCTTAAGAGAGGTGTCCAAAAAAGCTGTGAATAACCGAGATCCTTAAACCATAACCAATCTTCATATAAGCCGCTTGAAGCCTTTAGTAAAACCGCAATAAAGATAATCCCCACAAGGATTTTGATGAAACGTCGCAACAAAGATTCCTCCTTTAATACTATGGCTAAAACCTATCATTGTTTTAAATCTATAGCCAGTATTTCATATATTCTTCCCAAGAAATAAAAATCCCTTCCAAAATTTTTATAAATTGCGATTAGAGTCTTTCTAAATTTAGTCTTGTTATGGTATACTTAAACATATAATACCCGTAAGGGGTATATTAGAGAGCATTAAGAGGAGTTGTTCAATCATGTATGACGTAATAATCGTTGGAGCCGGCCCTGCGGGACTGACTGCAGGAATTTATGCTTCCCGAGGAGGTCTTAAGACTGCCATCGTTGAATTAGCAATGCCTGGCGGGCAAGCGGCTTCAACAGAGAAAATTGAAAACTATCCGGGATTTCCGGAGGGGGTTAATGGTTATGAGTTGATGAATTCATTCCATCAGCAAGCCTTGTCCTTCGGCGTTGAGTTTATTTATGAAGAAGTCAAAACTCTCGACCTCAAAGAAACGGTGAAAAAAATTCATACAGATAGTTCTGTTCTTGAAACAAAGTCGGTAATTATCGCCGCAGGTTCAAAACCAAGATTGTTGAATGTTCCGGGGGAAGACCTATTCAGAGGCAGAGGTGTGTCTTATTGTGCAACATGTGATGGTGCTTTTTTTCGAGGTAAAAAAGTTGTCGTTGTGGGCGGGGGAGATGCAGCCCTTGAAGAAGGCGTCTACCTGACAAAATTTGCGGAAGAAGTTATTCTTATTCATCGGCGTGAGGGTTTTCGGGCTTCACAAATCATCATTGACCGGGCAAAAGGCAACCCCAAAATGCGCTTTGAATTAAATTATGTTGTTGAGGAGATTCTTGGCTCGGAGCAGGTCGCAGGAGTACGCCTACGTCATGTCCTTGATTCAACAACGAAGGAAATCCAGGCTGATGGAGTATTTATTTATGTTGGAACCGATCCCAATGACCAATTTTTGAACGGTGAGATAAAAACTAATGAACGAGGGTATATATATACTAATCAATATCTGCAGACAAATATTGAAGGCGTGTATGCAGTAGGTGATATTCGCGATACACCATTACGTCAAGTAGCAACAGCCGTCGGGGACGGAGCTCTTGCTGCCGTTGAAGTCGAGAAATATCTCGCGGAACATTAAAGTTAATATTAATTATTTATGATTTATGATTCTAATAGCTAATTAAGAACGTGTCAAAACTTGATAATTTATGGGGGTTGTAATATGCTGTAATTGGACGAGAGTTTATAACTCTAATCAATTAAAAATTATTAAAAATAAGGGTGGAATGCGCTGTGCACTTTGTCGTCTGCCTTAAACAAGTACCAGATACCTCAGAAGTCCGAATAGATCCCCATACTAATACCCTCATGCGTGAAGGAGTACCGTCAATTATCAATCCCTACGATGCCCATGGCCTAGAAGAAGCTATTCGTTTAAAGGATAAAGTTGGCGGGAAAGTTACTATCGTCAGTATGGGTCCCCCTCAAGCGAAAGAAGCTTTGAAAAAAGCAATGTCTTTTGGTGCTGATCGAGCAATTCTTCTAAGTGATCGTGCTTTTGGTGGTTCAGACTCCTTAGCAACAGCTTATATCATATCAACGGCTCTGAAAAAGATTCATGAGACGGAACCCGTCGATCTGGTGTTTGCCGGTAAAGAAGCAATTGACGGCGATACTGCTCAAACCGGACCCGGAATCGCCCAACGCCTCGGTTTTCCCCAGTTGACCTATGCCATCAGAATTAGGGAACTGACAGACACGAGCGTAACTGTTGAACGAAAAACGGAAAGTGGCCGGCAAATTGTTCAAGCTCAGCTGCCTGCTTTAATTACTGTCGAAAAAGAACTAAATGATATACGCTATGCGACATTACCCCACATGATGAAAGCCGCTGCCTATGAGCCCGAAATATGGACCGTAAACTCTTTGTCGTTTGATCTGACTCAAATGGGTCTTAAGGGATCTCCTACGAGTGTTTCACGAATTTTTGCCCCCCCTGGACGTTCTGGCGGAGAGATCATTGACGGGCTAAACGATCCGGCGGGTACTGCTGCTTCGGTTGTTCAAAAACTTTTCCAACAAAATGTCATCATGGTTAATCCCCTTATGAAGGGAGGAAAACGATAATGACAGTTGCTGTTGATAAGACAAAGTGTATTGGCTGCGGAGCCTGCGTTATGGAATGTTCCCTTGAAGCTATTGATTTAGTTGATGGTTTAGCTACTCCGGACCCTAATAAATGCAAGGACTTGGGGAGTTGTGTTAAAGTTTGCCCTACGAATGCTTTATCCCTTACTATTCCCCAGGACTCAAAAGGCGAACTGTCTTCTGAGATCGGTTCGAAATTTAATCTAAAGGAGCCTTTGCCTGAATCGGTCAGCGATTATGCTCAGGGAAATGAGAAGAAAACAATTCGTTCTCAAGTGACGCCAATTGCTGGGGGAGATGTCTGGAGCGGGGTTTGGGTTATCATTGAATATAACAATGGGAGAGTTGCTCCGGTATCCTGGGAGTTGTTGGGTGAGGGCCGAAAACTCGCAGATTCCCTCGGGTCTGAACTTTGCGGTGTAATTACCGGTTATCAAGTTGACAATGTTATCCCCGAAGCGTTTGCCTATGGCGCTGAAAAACTCTATGTTATAGATCATGAAGTTCTTAAAGACTATAGAACTGAACCTTATGCTGAAGCAATTACGAGTCTCGTAAAAAAATACCAACCAGAAATTATTTTGATGGGCGCGACATCGATGGGACGAGATGTATTCCCGGCTGTTGCTACTAAGATGCAAACCGGTTTAACTGCTGATTGTACTGTCTTAGGAATCGATCCGGAGACAAAACTCCTGCAGCAAACCCGGCCCGCTTTCGGAGGAAATATCATGGCGACAATTCTTTGCCGCACAAGACGCCCGCAAATGGCGACAGTTCGTCCGAGAGTGATGGAAATGCCTGAGCGAGCTGTAGGCCGCGAAGGAGAATTGATTCGTGAAGAATTCACTTTAACTGAAAGCGACATTCGTACAAAAGTCCTGGAATTTATACCAGCTGATGCCAAGAGCACTTTTCTTGATAAGGCAGAAATTATTGTTTCTGTGGGTTTGGGGATTGCTGCTAAGCGAAATTTGGTTTTAGCAGAAGAATTGGCAGAAGTTTTAGGTGCTACCTTGGCAGGAACTCGCGGGGCTGTGGAAGCGGGTTGGCTCAGCCATGATCAACAAGTAGGGCAATCCGGCGTTACTGTTCGTCCTAAAGTATATATAGCCATTGGAATTTCCGGTGCAATTCAGCATTTGGTAGGAATGGAAACATCAGATTTTATTATTGCCATCAATAATGATCCCGAAGCTCCCATATTAAAAGTTGCAAACTACGGAATTGTCGGAGATTTATTTCAGATCGTGCCTGCAATGACAGCAGAATTCAAAAAACGCCTTCAGCATGGCGTGGCTAATTAAGGAGGGGCAACCATGGAAAACTTTGATGTAATTATCGTCGGAGGCGGTCCTGCTGGCCTATCTGCCGCAATTAGTGCTGCTAATGGAGGTATGAAAACATTAGTCATTGAACGCGGGGATTATCCCGGCACGAAAAATGTAATGGGCGGTATTCTTTATACTAAGGCTACGGATATGGTAGTACCGGAGTTTTGGAAAGAGGCCCCTTTAGAACGCCCCATTATAGAACAGAGGATCGCTATGTTAAGTGGGGATGAATCGATCCTGGCAGGGTATCGCGATCCGGATTGGGCGAAGGAACCTTATAACGCCCATTCGATATTACGGGTTAAATTTGACCGGTGGCTTGCTCAGCAAGCTGAAAAAGCCGGCGTTATGATTATTACAGAAACATTAGTCGAAGATCTATTATATCAAAACGGAAACGTTGTAGGTGTTCGGACAGGTCGAGCCGAGGGGGATTTGGGAGCAAAAGTCGTCATTATTGCTGAAGGAGTAAATAACTTTCTAGCTGTTAAAACTGGGCTGGCTAAACCTTTGAAACCGGCCTCAGTAGCTGTCACTGTTAAAGAAGTAATTTCCCTGCCCAAAGAAAAGATTGAAGATCGATTCTGTCTCGATGAAGGACAAGGGGCTACAATTGAACTCTACGGAGATTCAACCGCAGGTATGATGGGTGTGGGATTCATCTATACAAATAAGGATTCCATCTCAATCGGAGTTGGAGCAATTTTAGCCTCCGTAATTCGTGAACAATGGACACCAAATGACCTTTTGGAAAATCTCAAATCAAAGCCCTATGTCAAGCGTCTTTTACAAGGCGGGGAAACCAAGGAGTACCTCGCTCATCTAATCCCGGAGGGCGGTTATACTCAAGTTCCAAGGCTTCATCGTCAGGGAGTTATGGTGGTAGGAGACACTGCTATGCTTATGAATTCGCTGAACCGTGAAGGGTCAAATCTTGCCATGATATCAGGGAAAATCGCCGGCGAAGTTGCAGCTCAAGCGATCAAAGCGGGGGACGTCAGTGATCAAGCAATGGCGGTTTACGAAGCTCGATTGCGTGATTCTTTCGTTTTAAAAGACCTTTACCATTATCGCCATATGGGTCAATTCTTTGAGAATAACCCTCATCTTTTAAAGATTTATCCCAAAATGTTTTCCAAAGCTGCCAAAATGTATTTAACGGCTGACGGGACACCTAAGAAACAACGCCAGAAAGAAATAATGCAAATGCTCTTCAATCAACGATCAAAAGGCGGTATTATTAAAGATATCTATGGGGCATGGAGGGCATTACTATGAAACTAGATGATAAACTTTATTTAGTGCGATTTAATACTGATAAATTAAATCATATTAAAATCAGCGACCCAAAAGTTTGCCTGAACCAATGCCAAGATAAACCTTGTACCCGCTTTTGCCCTGCTCATGTTTATGATTGGGATGAAGAGGAGAAGCGAATTTCTGTGGGGTATGAAGGATGTCTTGAGTGCGGGACATGTCTCATTGGCTGCCCTTATGGCAATATAATCTGGAAATATCCGAGAGGCGGTTTTGGCGTATCCTGGAAGAATGGTTAAATAATTCAAACATAGTTGCTTCAAGAGCAGGGAGGTTACCCCCTGTTCTTTTTTACCAGGAATTTTTACTAAAGATGTCTTTTATTTTGTGGATTTCGCTTCTTTAAAGTTTCTTTGACAGTCATTTAAACGATCAGTAGAATAGAGTGGAAGGGAGCAGAACCATGGAAGTAACACTCAGCGAAGAAACTTTAAACAAAGAAACCAAGCTTATTAACCTTATAAAATCCTATAATAGCGTCCTTGCAGCCTTTTCGGGCGGCGTCGATTCTACCTATCTCATGGCTGTAACTCAGGAGGCTTTAGGGCAAAACTGTAAAGCAGTTTTTGCACGTGGCCCGATGATTTCCAGCGAAGAGCAGAACTCAGCTCTATTGTTAGCTCAAACATATCACTTTCCCATCGAAGTGATTGATATTGACATTATGGAGTTACAACCGTTTCGAGACAATCCACCAGATCGGTGTTATTTTTGTAAAAAGGAATTATTCGAGACATTCCTATCGCTAAGCAAAAAATTAGGATATTCTAATTTAATTGAAGGAACGAATGCTTCTGATGACCAAGATTATCGTCCGGGAAGAAAGGCTCTAAAAGAATTAAAGATAAAAAGCCCATTGCTGGAGGTCGGCCTTACAAAAGAAGAGATCAGGGCTCTATCTCGTCGCCGAAATTTGCTGACTTGGGACAAGCCATCAATGGCCTGTCTTGCTTCAAGAGTTCCTTACGGTGATGCCATATCCGTTGAATTATTAACCAGAATTGCGCAGGCTGAGGCTGTTCTGTTCAGCTTTGGCTTTGACGAATGTCGCGTAAGGGCCCATAAAGACATAGGGCGTATTGAGATTCCAACCCAAGAATTTGCGCCATTTCTTCAACGTTATACCGAAATTGCCGAGGCTATTAAAAAGTTAGGTTTTCAATTTGTAACGCTGGATTTAGAAGGACTTCGTTCGGGCAGTTTAAATCATAACCAGAAGGAGGGGGCTTAAATGGATGAAGAAACACTCAAAAGTCTCCTTGAAGCCGTTAAGTCAGGAAATTGTACCCCAGACCAGGCTTTAAGCCAACTGAAGGAATTGCCCTTTGAGGATTTAGGGTTTGCTCGCTTAGATCATCATCGAGCATTAAGGACAGGACAATCTGAAGTTATTTTTTGCCAAGGTAAGCAACCGGAGCAAATTATATCCATCTTGAAACATTTAGGCGCTAAATCTCGGAATGTCCTGGCAACTCGGCTTATCCCAGAACATGCCGATATGATACTTCATCATTTCCCCGATGCTCAGTATGATCCTTTGGCACGCTGCCTCCTGTTGCTGCCCTTGGAGGAGCCGACAATTCCTGGGAAAATTCTTATTATGACTGCGGGAACAGCTGATTTGCCTGTTGCTCGGGAAGCTTGGATTACTGCTCGCTATATGGGTCATGACGTTGAAACAATTTTTGATGTTGGTGTTGCGGGGCTTCATCGTCTTCTTGCTCAACGAGAGACTATGGATAGCGCAGAAGTTTTGATTGTTGTGGCAGGTATGGAAGGCGCTTTAGCGAGTGTCGTCGGCGGTTTAGTCGAGCAGCCGGTGATAGCGGTGCCTACAAGTGTTGGTTATGGTGCTCATTTTCAAGGGCTGGCAGCATTACTCAGCATGTTGAATAGCTGTGCTTCGGGAGTTGGCGTTGTAAATATTGATAATGGCTTTGGAGCAGCTTCATTAGCGTCAACAATTATTCGCAGAATAAACAAAAATCATTGAGAGGAGCCTCATTTTGAAAATACTCTACTGGGATACATTTGCTGGTATTAGCGGAGATATGGCTTTGGGGTCTTTAATAGCTTTGGGTGCGGACCCGGAGAAGATTATTGAACAATTACATTCTATTGGTCTGAACGAATTTCGACTCGATGTCCGTTCGCGTCAAGTTCAAGGCATCCAGGCCACAGACATCGATGTTGTTTTACTAAATGAGCTCCAACTTGAAAGTGATCATAGTCATGAACATGAGCATGAACACGAACATGAGCATGAACACGAACATGAGCATGAACACGAACACGAACATGAACATGAACATGGTCATGAACACGATCATAGTCACAAGCATGATCATAATCATAATCATAATCATAACCGGTTTCTTCCTGATATTCAGAAGATGATCTTGTCAGGATCCTTGTCCGATCGTTCTCAAAAAAACGCTTTACGGGTGTTTGATGTCTTAGCTGAAGCAGAAGCTAAAGTTCATGGGACAACTCTTGATAAAGTTCACTTTCATGAAGTCGGAGCAGTGGACTCTCTCGTCGATATCGTTGGGACCTGTATTGCTCTCGATCTTTTAGATATTGAGGAAATTCGTGTTTCTACTCTTCCTTGGTCAAAAGGCTTTGTTCAATGTGCTCATGGGACGCTGCCCCTGCCGGCTCCCGCAACTCTGATGTTGCTGCGAGGCTTTAAATTCAGAGAGTCCGGCATTACGGGTGAACTTATTACGCCAACAGGAGCGTCTCTTATGAAGGCTTTAGCTCAACAGAGCGATTTCCCGGAAATGGTTATTCAGAACGTGGGTTATGGGTCAGGTAAAAATGATTATGGCATTCCAAGCCTGCTTCGGGGGGTAATTGGAGAAGTATAAAACCTAAGGAGATAGTATGGTTGAAGTAATTATTGATAGTTTGAAACGCTCAGGCTGGAATGTCGGCACTCTAGCGGGAAACTGGTTTTGTGCTGTCTCTGACACTCAGCCGCGAGGTCTTATCTTTGGATATTTAAATGAGATGCCCGATGATGTAATGGTTAAGATCTCTGAATTTAATATTCCTATCTGGGACGCAATTGTTTTTTGTCCTACAGGGTTTGATTCAGCGCAGTTAAAGAAACATCGTTTTCCGGGTATCCAATTATGGTACTGGGATCTGGAAATGGGGAATCTATTTCCCTTTCCACCGACAAAAAAGCGGGATATTCCCAATATGTTGCAGCAAATCGCCAGCGGAACTCCAATTACGCTGAATGTTGAACCGCAATCACCAAAGCTATCGACGCCTTATTTTACTTATGTTCTGCTAGGAATTAATGTCATAGTTTTTTTGCTTATGACTTTAGCAGGTGGGTCAACAAATCCGGATGTCTTAATTACTTTCGGCGCTAAAGTTAATTCTCTAATTCAAGCGGGTCAAGTGTGGCGCTTATTGACATCTATGTTTATTCATATTGGTATTCTGCATCTAGCTTTCAATTTATATGCTTTATGGGCATTAGGACCTGTGACGGAACAAAGTTATGGGCATGGAAAGTATTTTGCAATTTATATGTTAAGCGGTCTGGGAGGATCGTTAGCGAGCTTTTTGTTTTCGCCGGCACTTTCGGCGGGCGCTTCAGGAGCAATTATGGGTCTCTTAGGAGCTCAGCTGCTTTTTATTTACAAACGGCCGTATCTTTGGAAAACCGGTCTGGGAATGAACCTTGTGATCGTAATTTTGGTAAACCTTGGCTTTGGTTTTTGGCAGCCGGGGATTGATAATTTTGCACATTTAGGTGGACTTTTTACTGGAATGTTAATGGGTCTCATTTTCTCCTGGAAAACCTTTTCTAAGCCTAAGAGTACCAAACTTTCATAAAAATACCTTTACCTCTCAAGCATAGTTTCCACCCATCTAAGGACAAACTAGAATCAAGAGCTTGCGGTTTCTTAGCGAGGTGGCTTAAATAATTGCCATCGTTAGTTAAGACAGCGTAAGCTCTTTAATGTTGGCAATGTAGTTAATTCCTATGTATTTGTCTTTTGTGCAGTCCGATGAATCTCGGTAAAGAATTCACTCACTTCTTGAGGAGTAGGAATATGTTGCTCGACGTGACCTAATTCTTTAGTAATTGTGGCAAAGGCATTTAGCCAGGCCTCAGTAATTCGAGTCGCAATTTCTTGAGGGCTATTCATAATAACAACTCCTTTTAGTTTTATATAGCTTATGTTATTTTAGATAGTGAGTGCATATCCATTGCGGATATTGAGCAGTTTTACTTATTGATGGTAATTTCAACTCTATCCTTCGGTAAAATAGGATAGAGTTGAGAAATACACAAGAACACGGAGGAATAGTAAGTCATGCGTCTAGATCATCAAATCGAAGGAATGAAAGAAGACATAATCTCAGCGATTCAGGATTGTATTCAAATTAAGAGCGTAAAGGATGCAGCTCATGCGGCCCCAGGATCTCCCTTTGGACCCGGAATTCAAGCAGCCTTGGATTGGACTTTGAAATTGGGAAAGAAACTTGGCTTTGAGGTAAAAAATGTTGATGGATATGCGGGTCATATTGAAATGGGTAGTGGAGATCTCTTAGGAATTTTGGGTCATTTAGACGTTGTACCGGAAGGGGATGGTTGGTCGGTTCCACCTTACAGTGCAGCTATTGTTGATGGAAAAATCTACGGTCGTGGTGCGCTGGATGATAAAGGTCCGACTTTAGCAGCTTTGTTTGCTATGAAAGCCATTAAAGATGCTAATATCCCTTTGAATAAGCGAGTTCGTTTAATTTTAGGTACAGATGAGGAATCAGGTTGGGCAGATATGGATTACTATTTAAAAAAAGAAGAGGTTCCCTATCTCGGTTTTGCACCGGACGCTGAATTCCCTCTAATTCACGCCGAAAAAGGAATACTTCATCTGGAATTGAAAAAAGCATTTGAGGCTTCTTTACCGCATCTTGTCAGTATTCGTGGGGGGGAACGAGCAAATGTTGTTCCCGACCTTTGTGAGGTTACTTTGCGTGGGCTTGATCAAGAGTTGATAGCTCGGTCCTTAAGGTCCTTCGTTTTCCCTGAGGGAGTAGGGGCAGAAATCAAGACTCCAAAGGAAACTTCGGAAGTTATTATTAGTTTTAAAGGGATAGGAGCCCATGGCAGTCTTCCGCAGAAAGGAAAGAATGCAGTTCTCTTTGCCTTAAAGTATTTACAGAAGTTGCCTTTAACTTCTGAGGAGCAAAAAATTCTTGAGTTTATCTTAATGTATCCGGGAAAAGGCTTCTTCGGAGAAGGATTTGGTATTGCCTTCAAGGATGAACCCTCTGGTCAATTGTCTCTTAACCTAGGAATATTCGAATTGTCTTCGGATTACTTACGCTTTGTTCTTGATATTCGCTATCCGGTAACCTATAAGCAAGAAGATGTTTTGCAGCCGATTGAAAAAATTATTCGGGGTGAGGGATTTAGTATAGAAGTTCTTAATCACCAAAAAGCTCATCATGTTCCCAAGGATAGCGAACTGGTGAAATCACTGCTGAAAGCTTATGAAGATGTAACTGGCCTTGAACCTTACGCTTTTGCTATTGGCGGAGGAACGTATGCTAAAGCGCTTCCTCAGGGCGTAGCTTTTGGCCCTGTATTCCCAGGTGAACCTGAAGTGATACATTGTGCTGATGAATATATTTCTATCAATAACGTGCTGTTAACGACAAAGGTCTATGCCCAGGCGATCCTAAATATCGCAAGTGCCCCTGAGCAGCGCTAAGACTAAGCGAAAGCGGATTAAAAATGGTGGGCATAGAATAAAAAAAACTAGTTTTACAAAAAAGCTTGACTATCATTAGGAATATGAGTATACTAATTATTGTTGTTATTGCGCCACTAGCTCAGCTGGTAGAGCATCCGACTCTTAATCGGCAGGTCCGCGGTTCGATCCCGCGGTGGCGCACCAATTGAATTACAAGAGCAAATGGAGCAGGTGTTTCAGATATTACTGAGACATCTGCTTTTTCTTGTGTTTAGAGCTGCTTTTGACTGACATGTAAAGAACGTCAGGGTTCTATATAGTAGTTGCAATCCAAAAGCTTTAAAACAAACGTTTTGGTTTTCAGGACGTTTGTTTTTTATCGCCGAATGATTGTGCCGTATAATCATTTTGTTTTCTTGGAAAAAGCCAGGAGGATATCTGTATAAATATAGTTTTTTGGAGATAAGTGGATAGAAATTGTTGCTATTCAGATAAGATAGAGGTATAATAAGAACATAAGTTCGAACAATTACCAAATAAATGTACTAGTATATTGTTTTACAGTGTACTGAATTGCGGAATTCTTTTGTTTCGAAGCCCTCACCTCTAAGCGTTAGCGTAGGTGGTGGGAGTATGTCACTCGGTGAAGACGAGTTATTGAGGCGGAGGTGTAATAATGCCCAAAGTTACAGTCGTTTGTTATATTGCTTCTTTATTGTTCTATGGATTTGGCTATTCTAAAAACTTGATGTTTAATGCAGGACAAATTTATACCTATGATGATAGTTTCAATTTATATCTTGCGACGATTTATTATGTTTTAACGATCTTTTCAGCAGTTATAGGATCTCTCGTCTTATATCTCAGTACTTTAAGAGTGGAAGCTCCATTTAAAGCCCAGGAGACAATGGGGCTGGGACACAGCTATCACTATAAAAGAGTTAGAGAGAGGGTGGGTGAAGAGCGAGCAAGATCCAAGATAAAAGCCCAATCTGTACAATATAACCATGGTGTGGATTGGGAAAGAAGGGTATCTTCTTAACAAGAACAATCTAATTCATATTTAAAACATGGCGATGTTTCCTATAAGTTAAGCCAGACAGGTTAAGTTGGGCTTAACTTTTTTAATTTTAAAAATTTATAATTGTCAAAATTATTTTGGGAAAAAGAAGGAAATATATAAAAAATGTTGAATGTTAAAAGTATACTGACTTTTTAAACAATGCCTACATATTATGTAATACTAATAGGGGAGGGCTTTTAATGACTAAAATGCTAAAGATTATTGGGTTAACTGGAAGCCTGCGAGAAAAGTCCTATAATTTAGCAGCCTTGCATGCAGCAACTGAGCTGCTTCCCGCATGGGCCACTTTGGAAATAGTGGATTTATCTCCAATCCCGTTTTTTAATGAAGACCTTGAAGCGGAAGGTGTACCTCAGACGGTATTGGATTTTAAAAGAAAAGTGGCTGAGGCAGATGCAATTCTAATATCAACTCCTGAGTACAATTATTCCATTCCACCGGTTCTAAAAAATGCTTTGGATTGGGCTTCCAGAGGAAATGATCTGCCATTAAGCAATAAACCATTGGCAATTATGAGCGCTTCTCTAGATATGTTAGGGGGAGCGCGTGTCCAGTATCATCTTCGGCAAGTTTGTTTTAAGCTTCACTCGCAAACAGTAAGAACTCCTAAAGTCTTAATAACGAATGCAGCAAAGAAATTTGATCAGGATGGAAAGTTGGTTGATAATTTTACGAAAAGATCAATCTCGAAGCTTCTGCAAGTATTGCTTGAAAAAGCACAAGCAAATACTCAATTGAGTCAATCAGCGACTATTTGCTAATGAGATAATTATGAATTAATAATACACCTATTTGTGGCGCAACTAAAGGCGCCCCAAATGGGGCGCCTTTAGTCATACGCAGAATTTTAGGGGATCATATAGTCTCAAGTTATCATCTAATATCTGTATCCGCAGCCTTTGGCCATTGTCATAAAATCTTCTTGAGGACAATCGACCTTGACCGTGAAGTGAGACAGTTTCTGAAAATGACTATCAGTGTGTTCGCGGCTATCAATCTGCCATTGTATCCCTTGCCTTTTTGCGAAGGTCAGAATTCTTGCCAAATATTCTAAACTTACATTGACAAGACCGAGTGGAGTTATATTCTCGTCCTTTGGGGTAAAGATCTTGTTAATGACTTGAATGTCCATTCCTTCTGGAATTTCTCCGCAAGCTTCAATGTGCTTAGCAATTAAATTATTGTAGATTAATTTATAATCTGCGGTCTCATGATCTTGAAGTTCTTTTATACCACTATCTTGGCCTGTTGAGGTAAATCTTTGAATTGTCCCTTCACACGCTTTCATGGGCAGCCTCCTTAAAATTAGATCTACTCAAGTGCTTAAAAATAGTGCATAAATTGTTACAACTTAAAGATATAATTTGCTTGTACTAATTCTGCTACTGTTCATGGCTGTTTAATATAAATTTAATTTTAACCTGTTATTTAATTGAATTTGAATTCGAATAGATCTCGGAAAGTTTAACTAATCATCTTAGCGATAAGCTCTGCCGGATCAACAACTCGTACGGTTTGCTTATCAGCATCGACTTTATCTTTGATACCGTCTTCCAACATCGTAATACAGAAGGGGCAGTTGGCACCGATGACTTCCGCATTCTTCTCAAGGGCTTGTTCAACTCTTAAGTTATTAACTCGTTGGTGATTTTCTTCTTCCAGCCACATACGGCCACCGCCAGCTCCGCAGCAGAAGCTCTTATTATGGTTACGATCCATCTCGACGATCTCTACTCCCGGAACCATGCGGAAGAGAGAACGAGGAGCATCAAACTCTTGTTGGTAGCGGCCTAAATAGCAGGAATCATGGTAAACGATCTTTTGCGGTTCGACTGCGCCGTTTTTGTTCAGTACTAATTTTCCATCCTTAATTAATTGGTTGAGGAATTGAGTATGGTGAATGACCTCATAATTACCGCCAAACTCCGGATACTCATTCTTTAACGTATTTAGGCAGTGGGGGCAAGCTGTGATGATTTTCTTAACGTTATAGTTATTTAGGATCTCGACATTTTCAGCAGCAGCGGTTTGGAACAGGTATTCATTACCGGATCGACGAACAAAGTCGCCGCAGCATTTTTCTTCTGTTCCCAAGATCGCGAAATTAACTCCGGCAGCTTTCAGAATCTTAGCAATAGCAACAGTAACTTTTTGAGCACGACTGTCGAATGAACCGGCACATCCAACCCAGAAGAGATAGTCAACATTTTCTTTTTCGCTGATAAGGGGGATGTCTAAGTCAGAGGCCCAATTAGCACGTTCAGTATAGCCGACGCCCCAAGGATTGGCATTATTTTCGACATTACGGAAAGCGGTTTGTAATTCCTGCGGGAAATTACTATCCATCATAACTAAGGATTGACGCAAATTAATGATCTTATTAACATGTTCATTGGCAACAGGGCATTGGACTTGGCAGGACATGCAAGTAGTACAAGCCCAGATTTCCTCTTCGGTCACAATGTCACCGATCAGTGACTTTTGTAGAATTTCAGCAGCCTGCGGGTCCTTTTCGGCGATCTCAGCCAAAGCATCAGCATTTTCGTCGCCAGTGGAGGTCAACCCGTTAGCCCTCAGAATTGCACCTTTTTCCATAAGATGTTCTTTTAACTGGTGACTTAACAAATGTTTTGGATTAAGAGGTTTACCGGAAATATTGGCAGGGCAGTTGGCCATACAGCGACCGCATTCACCGCAGGCAAAACAATCCAATAGTTGTTTCCAAGTAAAGCTTTCTATTCTGGCAACGCCTAACTCAGTCAGTTCTTCATCTTCAAGATCAATCTTCTCAATCTGAGCACCAAGGGGCTTTAAGGATGAGAAATATACATTAGGATGAACAGCTAATAGGTGCATATGCTTGGAATTCGGAATATAAACGAGAAAACTAAAGACGACAACCATATGAATCCACCAAAATGATGTTTGAATACCGACCAATGTATCAGGACTAAGGCCTTTAAAGAGGGAGGCGAAGGTATGATACATAATAGCAAGAGCGTACGCGCTTTTTGGCTCAAGAGCAACTTTAGCGCCGCTGGAGATCCATTCAGTCACTATGACTCCGATAACTAGTAAAACAATAATTGCCGCTTCTTTAGAACGATAGAGTTGAGCTGGCTTAAAGATCCAGCGTCTAATAGAACTAATGATTAAGCCGATGGTCACTAACAAAGTTAAGATATCTTTAAGCATATAAAAATATGGGTTTGTACCTAGAAGGGGAAAAGAATAGGCAGGGAAAATTCCTTCAAATATTAATGGTAATTCACCTAAACAAATAAAAATAAATCCCCAGAAAATGAAAAAATGAATAAATCCATAAGGTTCACTGATCATTTTACTCTGACCTAAGACTATGGATACAAAATTCATAAAACGTTTTTGGGGGTTCTCGAATCGTTCTTCCTTTACTTTAGCCCCTAATGATAAAATATTAATCTTTTTCTTTAGGGCAGTACTAAAAGCTGCGACTGCAACGGCAGCCATGATTAAGAAAACTATTAGCCAACTTAAACGCATTTAACTCCCTCCACTTCAAATATACTCTCAGCATTGCCGAGGATTAGGAAACTACAACACTTAGAATTTTCGTAGCCCTATGACCAGGATCTGGATTTGGTGTCAAACTTCCTCTATGCTCTTGTGCTATCCACTCCTTTAAAATAATAATAGTTAGAAAAGTCTATCAAGTGAAATAATTCACTTTTATTGTGAATTTTTACACTTAAATCGTGTGAAATTACCTCAAAAACGTTTAGCAATTATTCAGTAATTCATTTAAGAAATTACTAATAATACACCCGCGTTTTTCTTATAGTCAAAGACTATCATTGAGGTCGTATTATGTCAACATGCTGAATATTAATTTAACATATGGATGTTATATGTCGAATTGTACTATTACATACAATTAAATAAAGGATTTACAGTCCGAAAAACAGATATTTTTCTTGAAGAATGAAGTTAAAGAGTTTAGAGGTGATTATTGCTTTAAATTCAGTAAATATAATTCTTTTAATCCATAACAAATACCTATATCACTATTAAGATTGGGCTTGCATCATAATTAAGTTATATTGGCAGTTTTATCTAGTTTTTAAGACCCTCACTTCTTGTAAGATAGATATAGGGGTCAGGACTATAAGTGGGAGTGGGTCCTTCGTTACCTGATTTTAAGCCTGATAAATGGAAGATTGAAAGTTCTCAGTCAATAAAGTTACCATTTTAAAAGATCGTTCATAATTTATGGTAGGAGAGGAGTAAGATTATGAGCGACAATTATTCGACGGTTCCTTTAGATCCAATTACTCAAAAAACAATTGCGACCACCTTTGATAAACCCTTAGTAATGTCGAATGCTTGTGATCCATTGGTAAGTGTTGTCAATTCATCCAAAGAACCCTTGAATTTTGGAATCTCTATTTTTTCTCCGGTTAGTTCCTTGCCGGGAACTTCTTCTCTCTTTTTCCTTCAACCCTTATTAACTGGAAAAGTATTTGCATCACTTGGTATTTTAATTGCTGCTCAGCTTTTTCTATTTTTAGCTAATCGTTTATTTGGACTGGAATTAAGCACAATTAAACCTGGCACGGTTATCTCTCCAGAACAAACTGTTCGTATGTCGACCAGTGATTTACAAGATTTTCTGGCATCTGTGACTAACGGTTCTATTCAGTCTTCAGTGGGTCAACCTTTAAATAATCAACCGATGAACTCACCAAGGGATGTATCTTCCGGGACTTTAGAAACGCCTGAAGCCCCAGTTATTTTCGCTTTGACAGTTTGGGGGGATTTTGTAGCCAATCCTTATGGCCCTACTGTTTTTCTGATATTGCCGATCGTTACCTTTCCAGGATTGCGCGGAGCGTTACCGATGCTTATTTTAGAATTATTAGGAACAATTTTTGTTCGAGCTGTAGTTCCTCCCCAAACTACAGGAGCCAAACCTTTGCCAGAATCCTCTTCCAGTAAGCCACCTCTTCTGCAATTTACCCCGGAGGGTTTGGTGAACTTATTAAACCGTTTCAGTAAACATTTTTAGTTTTGTATTTAGAACCATTTGAAGTATAATGTATTAGTTGCAGGGTTCATCTTTTCTTTTGGAAAGGGTTTATCTATAATAATAAGTAGATTTATAATCATGTAGGATTTATAAACGGATTTTTATCCAGTTTTTATGACCCCTACTTCTATAGTGGGGGTGGGTCCCGTCCTATTGGGAAGGCGGCTCGGCAATAATGTCCACTGGACATTATTGTATCTGAAGACCCGATGTTCAGCTTTAGGTAAGCGAGTTCACTCCTTATCGAGTGAAGTGTGAACCACTCCCACAAGAAGTGGGAACCTTACGATTGGATAAAGTGAACCTTCCATGATTTTAGTAATGGAGCGAAGAGGTATGAATGTAGCTTTTTTTCTTATACCTAAAAAGGATATAGTCTATTTGAAAGAAAAATCGACAATGCGCCAAGCATTGGAAAGGATGGAATATCATAGTTATTCGGCGGTCCCTCTCATTGATAATGATGGAAAATATGTCGGAACCATTACTGAAGGAGATTTGCTTTGGAAGCTTAAAAATACTCCTGGTTTAACCTTTCATAATACGGAAGACATTCATTTAAGTGAAGTGGAGCAACATGTTCAAAATTTGCCTGTCACTATCGATGCCCAAATTGAGGATTTGATATCTCGAGCTGTCGTACAAAATTTCGTTCCTGTTGTTGATGACCAACAAACCTTCATCGGAATCGTGCGGCGACGCGAGATGATTGAATATTGTTCGCAATTATTGCTTCAACGGAAAGTGGAGTAACTGGTTAACAGCTGGTATTTAAAATGTGTTCATCGGCATATCTGAGAAAGGCCACGGCTATCGTGGCTTTTTATTTCACTTGGAATTATTTTTTCGTTTGCTTCTTCAGGCCTTGGGTTTAGAATGAAGAACCGAAAATTTAGTGAAAAATTATAGGATAAATACAGAAAAGAAAAGTGTTTGCAATCCGAAAGACAGATTTTTCAATCACAAATTGAGATGCTAAACTTAGTTTATAAACTAATCTTGCAAAGGAGTTTAGTATCTCAATAACGTAAAATCATAAGGAGGTTTGGCAGACGGGAAGTCTTACGATTGGATAAGACAAAGAAATATCATTAAACTACTTTAAAATCTGGAGATTAGACATATAATAGTAAGGCAATTTTAGAGGGAGAGGGGGCTGGAAAATGCCAACGCGTCAAAAATTCGATCAAGATCTGGAAGATTTGCGCCTTAATATCCTTGATCTAGGTAAGATGGTGGATGAACGAATTGGCTTAGCAATAAAGTCTTTAATTAATCAAGACTTAGATTTAGCTAACACTATAATAACCGGCGATTCCGCAGTTAATGATCTCCAAGCGATTGTTGAAGAAAACTGCATTCGCTTGATTGCGACTCAACAGCCGTTTGCCCGCGATTTGCGGAAAGTTGTGGCAGGTTTGAAAATTTCTATGTATCTTGAAAGAATGGGCGATTTGTCTGTTGATTTGGCAAAGTTAACCCACAGAATAGGTCAAGAATCATTGATCAAGCCGTTAATAGATATCCCTCAAATGAGTGATACGGTCAAAGAAATGCTTGAACTTGGCCTTAAAGCCTATGTCCAAGAAGACTGTGACGCTGCAGCTTCTATGGCAATAATGGATGACGATGTGGATAAAATATATTCTCGAGTTTTTGAAGAGTTAAAAGTTATTATGATGACTAAACCGCATCAGGTACAGCAAGCTAATTATCTTCTTTTTGCCTGTAGGTTTTTAGAACGACTGGGGGATTATTGTACAAACGTCTCAGAGGAAATTGTCTATCTTTGCTCCGGAAAACGAGTAAATTTAAATGATTAACATCATAGAGCTGAACATGGGAGCACGAATGCGCACAAATTGAGCAATATTGAAGAAAATTTAAGGATGGAGATTATCTCCATCCATTTTTTATCGTTTAGGAAAGTATATATTTAGGACCTGTGGATAAGAATGAGTGTGGATCAGCACACTTTCTTGTATTAGGAGAAAGTATAACCTTCAGTTGTATACTTTCTTCTAGCATGAATGCCGCTTTCGCCAGAGCCTGAAAGAAGGGGTAATCTTACGAAGATATCGCAAAAATTTTTAAATGTGATGCGGGATTGTGATTAAAACCACATCAGTAAACACCTTGATTTGTTAAACTATCTGTATATCGGGTTAAGATAAACTTTAAGACTTACTTATCTTGGGAGGAAAATCTCATGGAGCAGAATGTGCAGCAGAATGGGTTTCAGGTTGAACATTGCCGATCAAATTGTCCCAAATCTGCTTGTAATTGGCAAAATCTTTATGAAACAATGGTTATCAAACTGAATGACTTAAATCTTCTTCAAGTGCTTTCTCAAAAAATAAATCCTATTCATTATCATCACTTTCCGAAAATTAGTATAGCTGGCTGCCCCAATGGGTGTTCCCAACCAGATATAAAGGATTTTGGCATATCCGGGTATGTCGTTCCCCAAATTACTCAAAGGCAGTGTGCGGAGTGTAATGCTTGTGTCGATGCGTGCTTAGAGAAGGCACTACAAAGGAATAGTCAAGAAATTATTATCGATTGGTCAAGCTGCATTTCATGCGGAGATTGTTTAAGAGTTTGTCCGACTGGTACCTTGTCCGCTGGTGAACAAGGATGGACAATACGTTATGGCGGGCGGGTTGGGCGTCACCCACGATTTTCCAAATTGGCCGGTCGAGTCAAAAATGATGACGAAGCAGTGTCTTGGATTTCAGAAGCATTGCAGCAATATATTACTCAGGGTCAGCAGCAAGAACGATTGACCCATTTCTTGGAATCTGTTGATCTTACTCTGAAGAAGAATGAGAACGTGCAGAGCGGTCATGTATCCAATGGCTTAATTTCTGAGGATCAGAAACCGTAATGCTCTTTTTATCAATTTCTATTAAATTCGAATCTTTTAATTCGCTTAAAATACGACTGACGGATTCCCTGGCTAAGCTGCACATTCCGGCGAGTTCCGTGGCTGATAAAGGAATTGTAATTAATACCCCCTTGGGAGTCTGCTGACCATGAACATGGGCCAGGGCATAGAGTTTGGCACCTAAACGTAAGCGAGCATCGCCAATAGATAAATTTCTGATTTGTCTGTAGGAACGACGCAAATCCAATGCTAACATTTTGTAAAAATCCCAAAGAGCAGCGGGGTTCTTTTCAATGAACTGTATTAAAGTATCACGATTCAAAGCTAAAACTTCTGTTTCTTCCATCGAGAGTGCGGCATGAGGATATGGCCTTCCGTCTAAAACGATTTCAGGGAAGAAAACTGGGGGGCTTAAGACACGAATGATTTTTTCATTGAACTCTCCCATTAAATATAACCTGATTCTTCCGGATAAAAGAAGATATAGAGTATTTCCTTCGTCAGCGGCAAAATAAAGATATTGTTTTGGACCATAAATCCGCGTACGCCCATGGGTTAGGCAAAAATCGACAAAGTTACCAGGCATGGCAGCAAAGGGTGTATTTGTTAATAATTCTTTTATTTGTGTTTCGTTTAACACGTCTTACCTCCCCTAGAATTAATCTAAAATAGTAGTTTCATTATAGCCTAAAAAGAAGTATGATTTAAAATCGAATTCCTATGCAAGTCAACTTTTTAATACTCGTAAGTGAAATTTTTGATGTCAGGATAAGACTTGGTTTTTTGGAAAAACTATAAAGGGCCATAACGTTTTAATTAAAAGGGAGGATGGATATGGGTACGCACAAAAAAGTTTCACGCCCGAAATCTCCTGTTACCAAATCTGATCCCCACTATACCGAATATGATACTCAAAAAGAGCGAAATATTCAAAGATCAATACCCAATAACGGTTAACAAGAATGAGGAGTGTGTGAATGCCACTCCTCATTCTTCTGTTAGGGGATTAAGTTCGGATCTACAGGTTTGATCATTAAAGATGTTGGAGAAATCAGGCTCCTTCTGAGTTAGGCTTCAAATCATGGCGGAAGGATTTCCTTTGCTCTTTGTCGAATAAAATTGATAATACAGAAATCTCAGGGGGGTTCTCAACGATGCTGGAGGAACTGTCTGGCACAATTCCAATAGAAAAGATACTCGATAATACGAATAATGCTGTAATTGCAATTAATTTAGAAGGACAAATAATATATGCTAATAGGGCTGTCTATAATATTTTGCAAACCCCGGATCGAGACCTTGTTGGGCAATCGATCACAACGTATTTCCCTGGAACAGGACTATTGAGAGTATTTGAGAAGGGAATCGCTGAGCTGGGTCAGCAGCTGACCATGAATAATAAGGTTCTATTAAGCAATCGCACTCCTATTTATATTCATGGTGAATTGGTAGGCGCTGTTGCAGTTTTTCAAGATATCACAGTCCTCCAAAATCTAATTGACAACATGGTAATTGAACATGAAAAAACAAAACAACTTCAGCGGACTCTTGAAGTCGTTCTGGATACAGCTTACGATGGTTTAATTGTTGTGAATGAAAAGGGAATCGTAACCATGACAAATCAAGCGTTTACCAATTTCTTTAATAAATCTCCTGAGGAAATGATTGGAAAGCATATTCAGGACATTTATGAAAATCCAAAATTTACGGAGGTATTGGTAACGGGGCAACCTGTTCATGGATATATTCATGATTTAAACGGTCATGAAATTATTGCCAGCAGGATTCCTATCAATCAAGAAGGTAAGATAGTAGGTGCTTTGGGGAAAGTTGTATTTAAAGATGTCAATGAACTTTATGCTTTAACTAAAAAGGTAAATTCTTTACGCTCGGAACTTGATTACTATAAGAAAACTATTTTAGAAAAGAACTTTTCTGCCTTGGAACTTTTAAAGGGGAAAAACCCCCGCATGGTTTCCTTAGTACAGATAGCACTTAGAGTTGCAAAATCAGAGTCAACCGTACTTTTAAGGGGCGAAAGCGGCACAGGAAAAGAATTGTTTGCCCAATTGCTTCATATGGAAAGTCTAAACAAAGAGGGCCCTTTTATAAAGGTAAATTGTGCGGCTGTGCCAGGGAATCTTCTTGAATCTGAATTATTCGGCTATGAAGAAGGTGCTTTTACGGGTGCTCGCAAAGGAGGCAAAATTGGAAAATTTGAACTAGCTGATGGCGGTACCCTGTTCTTGGATGAGATCGGAGATATGGAAATGGCTATGCAGGTAAAATTGCTGCGTGTTCTTCAAGAACGTGAAATCGAACGTCTAGGCAGCAATAAGCCTCGAAAAATACATGTTAGGCTAGTAGCAGCGACGAATCGCGATCTGGAAACAATGATCCGTGAGAAACAGTTTCGTGAAGATTTATATTATCGTTTAAATGTGGTGACGTTGACTATTCCTCCCCTTAGAGATAGAATCGAAGATTTAGATGCTCTGATTGATACATTTATAAAGAAGTTTAATTTGCAGTTTGCCCAGTCCGTTACAGGTATTTCTGAAGAAACAAAAAATGTCTTCATAAATTATCGCTGGCCTGGAAATGTTCGAGAACTTGAGAACATTATTGAGAGGGCCTTTAATATGCTTGATGGTTCGGAAATCCAATTGAAACATTTACCAAATTATTTGCAGATCTTAGCAGGTAATGAAACTCGCCATTTTTCGGGTGGATCACTGGAGAGCATTTTAGATGCGGTTGAAAAAGAAGCCTTAATTTATGCTTTAGATGCTGCGAACGGGAATAAAGTACAAGCTGCAAAAAATTTAGGACTATCGCGAGCAGGCTTGTACAAAAAATTAATTAAACATAATCTTCATAAATAATTAGAATCGACAAAATATTTTCTCCATTAATGTCTTATTTTAGATTTAAAGATCAGAAAATTAAAATGTATATGTAAACGTAAGTAGACATGTCTACTAAAATGAACATGTTAATTATTTCGCAATAAATCGCAAAAGCATAATAACGTCTTAAATATGTGTCAACAAAAGTATACAGTTAAAATTTCGAGTTACGATTATTATCTTATTGCTAACAATTGGAAGGCTTGTCACCATTGAGGTTCAAGATTCTGAATCTATTGAATAGTAAAATGGCACAGAAATTGCAATAAGATTCATACGATTCGGGAATCACCCATTTCTGCGGGAACGTAAAAATTTTAATAGAAAAAAGGAGGAGCATGTGTGAAAACTATCATGGTTATTGGGGCAGGACAAATGGGTGGCGGGATCGCCCAAGTTGCAGCTCAAGCAGGTTATTCAGTTATTCTAAATGACATTAAGGAAGAATTCGTAAATCGCGGTCTTGGAATCATAGAGAAAAACTTAAAACGATCTGTTGAAAAAGGTAAGCTAATGGCTGAAGAAAAAGATGGGATTTTGAGCCGAATCACAAAATCAACATCTTTACAAGATGCAGTTTCAGCAGATTTGGTTATTGAAGCTGCAGTAGAAAATATGGCCATTAAGGTACAAATATTTTCTCAGCTTGATGTTATTTGCCCTGAACATACGATTCTTGCGACAAATACATCATCTCTCCCAATCACTGAAGTCGCTGCCTGCACCAAGCGTCCAGAGAAAGTGATAGGGATGCACTTCATGAATCCTGTTCCGGTAATGAAACTTGTCGAGGTTATTCGTGGTTTAGCAACTAGTAATGAGGTTTATAGTACTATCGAAGACCTTAGTATAAAAATGGGTAAAACGCCGGTAGAGGTCAATGACGCTCCAGGATTTGTTGCTAACCGTATTTTAATTCCCATGCTCAATGAAGCTATTTTTACGCTTAATGAAGGGATTGCAACGGTTGAAGCCATTGATAACGTTATGAAGCTAGGAATGAACCACCCTATGGGTCCTTTGGCATTAGCTGATTTGATTGGTTTGGATACTGTCTTGTCAATCATGGAAGTTCTTCATGAAGGACTTGGAGATAAATATCGTCCATGCCCATTACTCCGCAAATATGTCAAAGCAGGTTGGCTGGGACGCAAGACTGGCCGAGGCTTCTATCAATATGAGTCGTGATCATAGGGCCGTCTAACGGGCTAATACAAGTCTTGAGGGATATCTGCTCTTTATGAGTAAGACATTTTTCGATTTGTAACAACGAGGAGGTCAAAGCGTGGAGTACACAAATCTATTACTTCAACATCAAGGTAATATTGCCGTTCTAACGATCAATCGACCAAAAGCTTTAAATGCCTTAAACAGCGACACCTTGTCGGAACTGTCCGCCGCGCTTGATGAACTGGGGAGAGATTCCAGTGTCAAGGCAGTTATTATCACAGGCAGCGGTGAAAAGGCATTTATCGCCGGAGCGGATATTTCGCAAATGAAAGACTTTTCTCCTTTAGAAGGCCGCCGTTTTGCTCAGTTGGGTCATGCAACGTTTCGCAAACTTGAACTTTTGCCTCAACCGGTAATTGCCGCTGTTAATGGTTTTGCCTTGGGCGGAGGATGCGAATTATCGATGGCCTGCGACATCCGGATTGCCAGCGAAAATGCTAAATTTGGGCAGCCGGAAGTGACTTTAGGACTGACTGCCGGATTCGGAGGTACACAACGATTGCCGCGTCTGGTGGGTACAGGACTTGCTAGTGAATTATTATTTACGGGCGATATTATTGATGCTCAGGAAGCTTACCGAATAGGACTCGTCAATAAAGTTTATCCATTAGAGTCTCTTATGGAAGAAGCGCTGAAACTTGCCCAACGGATTGCCGGACGAGCTCCTGTGGCCGTTCAGTTAACAAAGAGCGCCATTCAAAGAGGAATTAATTTAGATTTAGACAGTGCCCAAGCTTATGAAGCAGAAGTTTTCGGTTTAACCATGAGTACTTCGGACCAAACAGAGGGTTGTACAGCATTTGTGGAAAAAAGAAAACCAAACTTTGAAGGACGTTAAAAAAAATTTGGAGGTTGAATATTATGAATTTCGATTTAACTGAAGACCACGTTATGATGCGTAAAATGGTTCGTGACTTTGCGGAGAAAGAATGTGCTCCGGGGGCTGAACATCGTGATGAGACTGAAGAATTTTCCGTAGAAATTTGGAAAAAAGCAGGGGAGCTCGGCTTGGCAGGTATCACTTTCCCTGAAGAGTACGGCGGTGTAGGTGCTGACTATATTTCCTATGCCATTGCTGTTGAGGAACTTTCCCGGGTTGATGCCTCAGTGGGCGTTACGATTTCTGCCCACTCCAGTCTTTGTGCCAATCCCATTTATAAATTTGGTACAGAAGCTCAAAAGAAAAAATATCTTGTACCATTGGCTACAGGCGAAAAACTTGGTGCCTTTGGCTTAACTGAACCCATGGCCGGCTCCGATGCTTCGGGAACAAGAACGACAGCAGTTCGTCAAGGTGACGAGTACATCATCAATGGCAGTAAGATCTTTATTACCAATGGCTACTACGCCGATACTTATGTTGTCACTGCTCAAATGGATAAGAGCAAAGGAAATCGCGGAATTGCTGCTTTCATTCTTGAAAAGGGAATGCCGGGTTTCTCTTTTGGCAAAAAAGAGAAGAAGATGGGAATCCGTTCTTCCGCAACCTATGAGCTAGTGTTTGAAGATGTTCATGTACCTGCTGAAAATCTCTTGGGTGAAGAAGGCCAAGGATTTAAAATTGCGATGCAAACCCTTGATTTCGGACGAATCGGAATTGCTTCCCAAGCTTTAGGAATTGCTCAAGGAGCATATGAACAATGCATGAAGTATGTTAAAGAACGTGTACAATTCGGCAAACCTATTTCAGAATTCCAAAACACCCAGTTTAAACTTGCTGATATGGCAACCCAAATTGAAGCTGCTCGCTTGCTCGTATACAAAGCATGCAAAATGGCGGATGCCCATGTATCGGTTTCCAAGTTATCAGCAATGGCTAAAATGTTTGCTTCTGAAACTGCAATGGCTGTAACCACCATGGGTGTTCAACTCCACGGTGGATATGGTTATACACGCGAGTATCCCGCTGAGCGTATGATGCGTGATGCCAAAATTACGGAAATTTATGAAGGAACGAATGAGATTCAACGTGTAGTTATTAGCAGCCATATCCTTAAAGGATAATACACTAGTCCTTCAATATTAGAATATTGTTGTAGGAGATGACTAAATGAAAGACGTTGTTATCGTTAGCGCAGTCCGTACACCAGTGGGTTCTTTTGGCGGGGCTTTAGGACAAATTCCTGCCGCCGAACTTGGGGCAATCGTTATTAAAGAGGCCATCAAGAGGGCTGGAATCACCCCTGATCAAGTTGACGAAGTCATTTTAGGCAACGTTCTGCAAGGCGGATTAGGACAAAATCCTGCTCGCCAAGCTGCAATGAATGCCGGAATTCCCCAAGAAGTTCCTTCATGGACTCTTAATAAAGTTTGTGGTTCGGGCATAAAATCTGTCGTTTGTGCAGCTCAAGCAATTATCGCCGGAGATGCAGATATAGTTATTGCTGGCGGAATGGAGAGCATGTCACTTGCCCCCTATGTTCTTCCTAAAGCAAGAACAGGTTATAGAATGGGAAATGCAAATGTCGTAGATCTTATGATTAATGATGGTTTAACAGATGCATTTCATAATATTCACATGGGAATTACGGCAGAAAATATAGCTGAACAATTTGGTATTTCACGCGAAGAACAGGATCGTTATGCTGTATCGAGTCAAAACCGAGCGGAAGAGGCAATCAAAGCCGGGAAGTTTAATGAAGAGATTGTACCTGTAAGTATTCCTCAGCGTAAGGGAGACCCAGTTGTATTTTCCCAGGATGAATTCCCTCGTTTCGGAGCAACTTATGAGTCTGTAGCTAAATTACGCGGCGCCTTCAAAAAGGAAGGGACTGTAACCGCTGCAAACGCATCAGGCATTAATGATGGTGCAGCAGCAGTTGTTGTTATGTCGAAGGAGAAGGCATTAGAACTGGGACTAACACCTATAGCAACCATTAAATCTTGGGGTTCCGCCGGGGTAGACCCGCGCATAATGGGCACAGGCCCGATTCCTGCGACTCGGAAAGCCTTAGAAAAGTGCGGTTTGAAGATAGAGGATATTGACCTTGTTGAGGCGAACGAGGCTTTTGCATCTCAAACTTTAAGGGTAGCTAAAGAACTAAACCTCAATATGGATATAACCAATGTCAATGGTGGAGCTATAGCCTTGGGGCATCCCGTGGGAGCTTCGGGAACAAGAATTTTAGTTACTTTACTTCATGAGATGAAACGCAGAAATTCAAAACGAGGGTTAGCGACTCTTTGTATCGGCGGCGGTCAAGGGATTGCTTTAATTGTAGAACGTTAGAAATAAATTATATTAGGAATTTAACGCCAGAGGTTACCACAACTTAATCAAATTATATGAAACGGCTTGTTAACAACTTACCATTGTTACAAGCCGTTTTTATCCAGTTTTTAAGCCCCCCGCTTTTATAGAGTCCCCATCTGAAGCCCCGATGTTCAGCTTTAGCTGAACGAGTTCACTTCCTTATTTGATTGAAAAACTTGTAAACTTTAGTTTGCAAGTTTTTATTATGTTTAGGGAACCCTATACATACAAACAAAAAAATGTGTAAATAAACATATATCTAAGCAGGAATTTGTTTATTCGCACAGAATTAATGTTAATATGTTAATGTGGTACTATACTAACTATGAACGTTGGAGCATTAAGAGGAGGTAAAAACAAATGAGTTTACGAGTAGCTATTAATGGGTTCGGTCGGATTGGCAGATTAACACTTCGCGCTGCCCTCAAACAACAATCACTGCCTTTTGAGGTAGTCGCTATCAATGACTTGGGAAGCCCAGCTTTATTAGCCCATTTATTCAAGTATGACTCTAACCACGGGATTATTCCTAATTCAGTTGACCTTGATGGAAATACTATGATTATTGATGGAAAACGCATTGAAATTTTAGCTGAAAGAAATCCTTTAGATTTGCCATGGGCGAAGCTCGGTGTTGATATTGTCATTGAATCAACAGGACGTTTTACAAAACGTGATGCTGCAGCTCAACACCTTACTGCAGGGGCTAAAAAAGTCGTCATCTCTGCGCCGGCAAAAAATGAAGACATAACCATTGTATTAGGTGTCAATGAGGAGAAATACGATCCTAAAAATCATCATATTATCTCTAACGCATCATGCACCACAAACTGTCTTGCCCCGGTAGCCAAAGTATTACTCAATGCTTTTGGAATCGAGCAAGGAATGATGACAACCACTCACTCAGTAACAAATGATCAAAGGATTTTAGATTTAGAACATTCCGATTGGCGTAGATCGAGAGCAGCCTTTCAATCCATGATTCCGACAACAACAGGGGCAGCTAAAGCGGTAACCCTTGTTCTTCCTGAATTGGAAGGTAAAATGAATGGACTTGCTGTTCGAGTACCAACCCCAAATGTTTCTTTAGTAGATTTTGTCGCTAATTTAAGCAGGCCGACAACGAAAGAAGATGTCAATGCAGCTTTGCGCCAAGCCGCAAATAATGAATTGAAGGGTATACTTGACTACACAGATCTTCCTCTCGTTTCCCGTGATTTTAATGGAAACCCGGCAAGCTCGATTGTTGATGGCTTATCGACAATGATGATGGGGGATCGAATGGTCAAAGTGTTATCTTGGTACGACAATGAGTGGGGCTATTCTAATCGTGTTGTCGATTTGGTAAAATTGATTGTTGCGAAAGGTTTGTAATCAGGAGGAATTAATAATGAGAAGGACTAAAATTGTCTGCACGATAGGCCCGGCAAGTGAATCTAGAGAAAATGTTCAAGCTCTTCTAGCTGCGGGAATGGATGTTGCACGACTAAATTTCTCCCATGGAACCCATGAGGAACATGGACGACGAATTGCGGTTTTAAAAGAAGAAGCAGCAAAAATCGGCAAGCATTTAGGAATTCTTCTCGACACAAAAGGCCCGGAAATTCGTACCGGAATGGTTCCTAATGAGGGAGTTAGATTAGAAAATGGTATGAGCTTTACCCTCGATACGGATCTCAGCCTTGGGAATCAAGAACGGGTAGGTATTACTCACAAAACGTTGTGGCAAAGTGTTAATCCCGGGACCCATGTATTAATTGATGACGGTCAACTCGATCTAGAAGTAAGCACTGTAGAACAAGGAATAATTCGGACCGTCGTCCGTAACGGTGGGATTCTAAAATCGCAAAAAGGCGTTAATGTCCCTGGTATTCATGTCGATTTGCCGGCAGTAACAGAAAAAGATATTGATGACATTCGCTTTGGTGTTTCGCAAGGAATTGATTTCATCGCGGCATCGTTCACTCAAAAGGCTGTGGATATTTTAGATGTGCGCAGAATTGTCGAAGATATGGGCGCTGAAGTTCATATTATTGCCAAAATTGAAAGCCAAGAAGGCATCGCTAACTTGGATTCAATCCTAGAAGTCGCAGATGGATTAATGGTAGCCAGGGGAGACTTAGGGGTTGAAATCCCCGTCGAGGAAGTTCCTATTTATCAAAAAGAAATGATCTCTAAATGTAACTTCATGGGGAAGCCGGTAATAGTAGCAACCCAAATGCTGGACTCAATGATTCGGCAGCCTCGGCCAACGCGTGCAGAGGCAAGTGATGTTGCCAATGCTATTTGGGACGGAACTGATGCCATTATGTTATCGGGTGAAACAGCTGCAGGTCAGTTTCCAATCCAGGCTGTTCAAATGATGGATAAGATTGCACGCCGAACAGAAAGGACATTTTTGGAAAGTCAAGCTAAGCGCCATCCGCAGTTAAATGTTGCTGAAGCGATTAGTTATGCAACATATAATATAGCCAAGGATCTTGATGCGGCAGCTATTCTAACTCCAACCCATTCTGGTTTGACGGCAAAAATGATTTCTAAATATCGTCCTAAAGCTTTGATAGTTGCGGCTGCACCACTTGCTACTACTGCACGAAAGCTGTCACTCCAATGGGGAGTTCAACCTATTGTCGTTCCTGAAAGTTCGGGTACTGACGAAATGCTGTCTGTAGCTGTGAATAGTGCCTTAACCATGAATTATATTTCTTCGGGTGATGTAGTTGTTATTACTGCGGGCGTACCAATCGGTAAAGTTGGTTCGACCAATATGATTAAAGTCCAAATTATTGGAAATATTCTCTCCAAAGGAACTGGTATTGGACGTAAATCGTTCTCCGGTTTAGCGCAAAAAATCAAGAATCCTGCACAGGATAATTTCAATCAGGGAGACGTTTTAATTGCCGAAAGTACTGATGCCAGCTTTGTACCTCTTATTGCTCGTGCAGGTGCACTTGTCGTAGGAGAAGGAGGATTGACTTCTCATGCGGCAATTGCTGCTTTGCAGTATGGAATACCCGCGATTGTTGGTGCAAGGGAGGCCTTTACAAAAGTAACCAATGGGCAGTTGGTAACCGTTGATGCACTTACAGGTATCTTATATGAAGGTTCGATGAGCATTCTTTAAAAACGTTAACAACAGAAAGGAGGGAGATCGTGAGTTCTGAAAGGCAGGATGAAATTCAATGGTTGCTCCAAGAGCATGGCAATTTAACTGTCACTGAATTGGCCAAACGGTTTAATGTTTCGGAAATGACAATTCGACGAGACTTGAAGAACTTAGCCGCTCTTGGTCTGATTCAGCGCGAACATGGACGAGCGATCTATCCTCCAGTTCTACCAACGGAAATTTTGATGATGAGTATGGGAGAAGCAGAGCGTGAGAAGTCTAGGATCGGACATTTAGCTGCAACTCTTATCACCGAAGGCGATTCGGTTATCTTGGATGCAGGAACTACAACGCTTGGTGTAGCTCAAGCTCTAACGACTAAATGTACCGTGATTACCAATTCAATACCCATTGCAGGTGTTTTGGGAAACCGAAATGAGATTACCGTTTTACTAACTGGAGGAGAAGTTCAGGGTAAAAACTTTGCTCTTGTTGGACCACTTACACGATCTGTTCTGAAAGGCTTTAATGCCGATAAACTATTTTTAGGAGCAACCGGTGTTGCTATTGAACGTGGTTTATCAACTGCTAATATGCTTGAATCAGAAGTTAAACAAGAAATGCTTAAAGTTGCTAAAGAGGTCATCCTTGTTGCGCATAGTGCCAAGATTGGCCAAATCTATTTTCATACTTTTGCGCGCTGGGACAGTATCCAAACGTTAGTAACCGATTCCGGTCTAGAGGAAGAAATTCGGGATAAATTGAATTCTATGGGAGTTAAGGTTCTTCTTGCCTAAGTTGCAAAATCCAACGCTAAAAATTCCGCACAACGTTAAGTTTGTGCGGAATTTTAAATGCAATTTTTTCCCCAAAAATAATTAATAAGACCCCCACTTTTAGAAGCGGGGGTGGGTCCTTTGTAAACTTGCATTAGCTGAACGAGTTCACTTGGGAAGATTTAAAGAGTCTTTCTCGTTAATGTGTCGCTTAAAACTTGATAAGTTGTGAGCAAAATTACCTGTATTGGTCATTTGGTCATCGATAGTATCCTTATCCATCGTACTTTGTGAACGAGAATTTAATACGTCAATCATTCCCGCGTTTTGTAATTCAGTGGCAATTTCGAAGAGAGAATCTCGTTTTTCTAATGGTAATTGATTGACAAAACGATTTATTTTTACAGGGGGAACGAGATTGCGGATTTTAACGCCTCCAAATTTCAGAATTCGTTCCGGCAAAAGGATCCTCCTCCTTTTTAAAACGTTTGAACACTATTAGTATCTGCCGAATGACTTTAAAAATACGTTCAAAAAGGTTTATTATTCGTCATCTTTGCATCTTTGCCTGCTTCTATTTTTTAAAAGGTATTTTAAGTTTTTCGTCGAACAAACTAATCTGGAGAAATTAAAAAACATGCTGTGTTCCTATAATGAACAAACAGCACGTTGACCATTGGATGGAGGAAAAATCATAGTGTTAGTAACTGATGGCATTCATTTAATCGATGGAGTTAAGGGTGCCCACGTTTACGTCGTGACGGGTTTACATACCTTTTTAGTTGATTCAGGTATGCCGGGACAAGAAGATCGCATACTTAAGTATTTAAATTCTATTGGGCTTGACCCAACGGCTACGGAAGGAATAATTCTCACGCATTATGATATCGATCACGTCGGAAGTGCAGCCAAACTGCAAAAAACTATGAAATGTCCGCTGTATGCCCATTCCCTTGAGATACCTTTTATTAACGGACAATTGAAACGTCATGGAATAAAACGTTGGTTACCCTTGTTAACTCGTCCTATTTACGGAAAATTAACTATTCCAGAAAACATTTGTTCCCTCAAGGATCAAAAGCTATTTGGGGAATGGGAAATAATACCAACCCCTGGACATACTCCGGGACATATCGTTCTCTATCGGAACGGTGTCGCAATTGTCGGGGACCTTTTTCAAGGAGGAGAACTTCGTTTGGCGCCGAAGTTTTTTACATGGGATAAAGAAAAATTAATAGAATCGGCCCGAACAATAACAAGTCGTCCCTTGCGCTGGATTCTCCCTGGACATGGACCGGCGACTCCTGCGTCGAGTCATTGGCTGGATAACCTTCAAAGAACGTTGAAGTGAACTCGTTCAGCTAAAGCTGAACATCAGGGTCTCGGTGACGAAAGTGTCCTGTGGACGCTTTCGCCGAAAGCGCCTGGCCCACTATTGGAGGGTTTCATTATCGACAAACTTGACTCTGCTTAAAGTCTCTTTAACTTGACCTCGGATAAACGACAAATATTCTTGCCGAAGGACTTCCTGTTCTGCTTTTTCCCAATCTTCAAGACCTTCGGACCTTTGTTTCTTGGAAAGTTCATTAATTCGTTGAATTAGGATATTAATTGGAGTGCTCAAAAATAGTTCCCCTTCCATTAGGATTGCTGACATTATAATAGTTTATTATAACATGTTGAATAGGATAATGACAGATTCACAAATGAGCTAATAATTAAACCCAAACTTGCCTTTGTTCATCAAACTATGTTTATTATAGATTAGGAAGGTGAAAAATGTAGAAGAATTTCACTTGCTTGAATATGTTTAAGGAGGCGTACATATGGGGTTATCAGGCAAAAGTCGACTGCGAGTTCGTTACGCAGAAACAGATCAAATGGGAATTGTTTATCACGCGAACTATCTTATTTGGTTTGAGGTAGGCCGTTCCGAATTTTTTCGAGATTTAGAACTCCCGTATACAAAGTTTGAGGAGCAAGGATTTTCGTTAGCAGTAATTGAGGCTAATTGTCGATACCGAAAACCTGCTCATTATGATGATGAACTAGAAATAATTACGACCATCGAGAAAATCACTTCGCGTTCAATAACGTTCTTATATGATATATATCGGGATAATACGCTTCTAGCCCAAGGAAAAACAGCCCACCTCTTCATCAATAAAGAAGGCCGCCATACAGATATTCGAAATACCGATTTATGGGCTCAGATTCAATGGCTTGTTAACAAAAACTGACTTAAGGTTATGAATTGACATTTTTTATGGACTCAGATCCCGCGAGAAACTTGTTTTCTATTTTGTATTATGGTATTATGTATACATAATCCATAATACAATTGAGAGAAGGGGATTCTATGTTTCTTGTAACATGGATCGAAGGCGAAGAAGTAAACTATCGGTTGGTTAAGAAGCAGGAACTTCCGCAATTGATGGCCATTATTGGGCAGCACGCAATTATTCAAAAATTGGCATCTTAGTAAGTATGTCTGCGGTTAAGATATAACTCACTGATATATTATTATAGACTTAAATGTCCATTGCTTATAAGCATGGACATTTATTTTTTTAGGCCTGCAGGGATAATATTGACCCACATCGAATTATAATACATGTATCGTCTTCGTTAGGGAGGTAACATGATGCCCTTTAAAATTCTTGTCGATAGTGCCTCAGACATCCCTGTAGATCGCGCTAAGGCAGCAGGTATTGAAACGGTTCCGATGCCGGTAACTATTGATGGCAATACTTATCTTGAAGGAGTAAATCTTAACATACAGGATTTTTATACTCAATATCGCCGCTACAAAGAATTGCCGAAAACTTCTCAGCCTAATCCCAATACTCTTTTGGAGCATTACGAACGATGGCTATCTGAGGGCTGCGATGTGGTGGCGATTCATCTTTCATCAGGTCTAAGTTCTACCTTTGCAACGGCTCAAATGATTGCCGAAACAACATCGGCTCCTGAGCGAGTTCATATTATTGATAGCCTGGGAGCTTCCTTTGGGTACGGTTTACTGGCCATTTTGGCACAGCAAGTTCTTGCCTCGGCAACGACCTGGAAGGATGCGGAAGCGGAGATTCTTGATATTCGAGCCAAGATGCGATATATTTTTACATTAGATACCCTGGAGTATTTGGTTAAAGGGGGCAGAGTGAGTAAAACTGCCGGATTCCTTGGCGGTTTACTCGATGTCAAACCCGTTTTACATATGACCTCGGAAGGGAAAATTGAACCTTTTGCCAAAGTACGTTCCAGACGAGCAGCAATCCGCAAGTTAGCTGAGGTGTTAGAAGAGGAAATCGATCATCCGGAAGAACAAATCATCGGTATTTCTCATTCTGCGTGTTATGAAGAAGCATTGATTCTTGCACGGGAAATCCAAGAGCGCGTCGTAGTAAAAGATATTTGGATCAGTGATATTGGCTGTGTTGTCGGCAGTCATACAGGGCCAGGCACTCTCGCACTTTTTTATCAGCGTAAAGTATAGCAAGAATAGGGGGCTACTCTTCTTTGAAATTTATAATGGTTGTAATACTGACGGTATCGATGATAATAAGCAATATATCGGTTACTTATGCTTCGAACATGCCTTCGACGAATCAATCGTTACCTCAGATACACGGCGAGGGTGCTTATTTGATTGATGTTCAATCTGGTCAGACACTGTTTGCTAAAAATCCAGACGAACAACTGGCACCTGCCAGTACTACAAAAATCATGACCGGACTTCTAGCAATCGAACGGGGAAATTTGAATGATATTGTGACAGCCTCCTCTACTTTACTCAATAGTAAGCTTGTTTATGGGACTCAGATTTACTTACGGCCTGGTGAACAAATGTCACTTCAGAATTTGCTTTACGCAATGTTGTTAAACTCCGCCAATGATGCTGCAGTAACCGTAGCTGAATATATCGGCGGAAATGTCAGTAATTTTGTCGCTCTTATGAATCAAAGAGCTCTTGAGATCGGTGCTACTCGGACGCATTTTGTCAATCCCAGCGGTTTAACCGCAGATGGTCATGTCACCACAGCTCATGATCTAGCCTTAATTGCTCGGGTTGCTTATCAAAACCCTGTATTTGCTCAATATGTACGTACTAAGTCTCATGTTATTCCCAGAGCAAAGCCGGATGTTCCAACCCAAATGATGAATGAAAACAAATTGTTATGGCGAGATTCCGACGTCGATGGAATAAAAACAGGTTATACGGCGGCAGCGGAAAACTGTCTTGTAGCCTCGATGACAAGAAATGGCCGTCAATTAATTGGCGTGATTCTTAAATCACCTGGCCGTGAAATTTATACAGATATGCAGGCAATGCTCGATTATGGTTTTACCCAATATACTGATCAGGTTTATAAACCTGCGGGTTCGGTGCTGGGTGCAATAACGGTTAACAATGAAAAGGTTGATTTAAAGCTAGGGAAGCCAATCTACTTAACACAAGGGGTCAATGGTCAAACCTCTTCAGTATTAAGTTTAAAGATATTGTCTCCTTCGAAGATCCTGAACTCAGTTGAGGAGGGTCAGGCGGTTTCTCAAGTGCAGGTTTATGATGGCGGCAACCTCTTAGATACGCTTCCTCTTAATGCTTCGAGGACTGTCCTGCCCCCAAAAGCTCAAGAGGATCCAAAACCTAATGGCCTGCCTTGGCCTTTAGGTATTATGAGTCTAGGAGTATTTTTGCTGTTTCTCTATCGTTTTAAGCTCTTGGCGAAACGCCAGGCACGGAAACGAATTTTGCTTGCTAGAAGAAGGGAGTCTAGTTAGTGAACCAAGTAACCAAGTCGTTTTTTATTCGAAGTTTGAAGTTTATTGCTTTTTGGTTAGTCATTGGTATTTTAATTTACTTAGTAGGTCACTTTAGTTATCTTTTTTTGCCTTTTATTTTGGCATTTATCATGACTGCAGCCATAAGCCCGCTTAAGAATTTTCTTATCAGAAAAGTCCGTCTTCCCCAAGTCCCAGCGGTACTGACAGCTATGATTGTAGAAATTGGGGGAGTAGGCGTCATAATTACTCTTTTAGTCCTCCGCCTGGTTCGAGAAATTCAAGAAATTTATATTCATTGGCCATTCTATAATCGGTTATTACAACACTTTATAACTCATTGGCTTACGAAATTTGAAGTGTATTATCTAAATATCCCGGGTACTGAGGATAGTATAAATAATACTGTTAAAGAATTTGTAAGCAGAGTGCCTAACGTTCTATCAAATGTTTTGACATTTGCTGCAAAAATTCCAGAATTTATTATTATCATAGTCATTGCTTTGGTGGCGACATTTTTTATGTCCAAGGGGAGCAAACGCTATCTAAGTGACTTCGTAAATATTTTTCCTCAGGAATGGCGTGAAGAGTTACGAGAATTGGGCTATGATTTTGCACGTGCTTTTGCGGGATTTGTGCGGGCAGAATTCATTGTCTTTTTGGTTACCCTCTTTTTATCCATTGTTGGCTTGCTGATTATTCACACTAAATTTGCCATCGTTTTAGGAACTATTACAGGGATCTTTGGTATACTTCCCGTGTTAGGAGTGGGAATCATTTTAGTTCCTTGGGCCCTCATTGCTTTCCTTGGGGGGCATAACTTGTTGGCGCTGGAACTTGTTTTTCTCACGATTATAATTACTATTGTCAGGCACGTTATCGAACCTAAAATTTTGGGAGATAATGTGGGACTCGATCCCCTTTTTGTTCTTATCAGCATGTACATCGGTTTAGCTTCTACGGGGATTGTCGGTTTGATTTTAGGACCATTTATTCTCATTGCCTATCATGCACTGAGTAAGGCGGGTGTTTTTCGCAATCTTTAATTTGGTAAATCGATTTATAAATTATAATAATAAGGTATAGGAATTAGCCATTTAGGAGTTGAACCACTTGAGTAAGGAAAAAAATGTAGTCACTTTAACATATGGCTGTCAAATGTCAGAAAGGGATGCTGAGACTCTGACAGAAATTACACGGCAAGAAGGATATAATAGAACGGATGACCTTGAACATGCTGACTTAATTATCGTTAATACATGCTGCGTCAGAGAAAGTGCTGAAAATAAAATCTTAGGCAAAATCGGTGATCTCAAAAAACTAAAGGAAAAGAATCCAAACTTAAAAATTGCAATCAGCGGTTGCATGGTTCAACAACCTGGTGCCTTAGAGCGGCTGCAAAAACGTGCTCCCCACGTAGATATCTGGATGGGGACTCACAACTTGCACGAATTTTCTGAGCTGCTGCATCGTTCTGACACTGGAGCAAAAGTTGCTGAGGTTTGGCAGGAACCTCATGAAACAAAAGAATCAACACCTTTGGCGGAAAAAGGAAAGCTTCAGGCCAATGTGAATATTATGTACGGCTGTGATAATTTTTGTTCGTATTGTATTGTTCCCCATGTTCGGGGGAGAGAGAGAAGCCGCAAGCCGGAGGATATTATTCAAGAAATTAAGAATCTGGTGGCCAGTGGCTGTAAAGAAGTTACTTTACTAGGGCAAAATGTAAATTCCTATGGAAAAGATTTCGACCCTCCCTATGATTTCGCAGATTTACTGCAGGAAGTGGATCAAATACCTGAACTTTTGCGTGTGCGTTTTATTACCTCTCACCCCAAAGACTTGTCGGATAAATTAATTCAGACAATAGCCAAAGGAAGTAAACTATGCGAACACTTTCATCTGCCGCTTCAATCGGGCAGTAATTCTATTTTAGCTTGTATGAATCGGCAATATACTCGGGAATACTATTTGAGTATCGTCAAAAAAATTCGCGAGCTTCTTCCTCAGGCGACACTGACAACTGATATCATTGTTGGTTTTCCTGGCGAAACTGAGGAAGACTTCGAACAAACCCTTGCAATGATTGGTTTAGGACATTATAGTCAGGCTTTTACCTTTATGTATTCAAAACGCTCAGGCACACCGGCGGCAAGTATGGAAGAGCAGATTCCTTTGCCTGTCAAAAAGCAGCGATTGCAAAAATTGATGAGCCTGCAAAACGAAGAAAGTTATCAACTAAGACAAAGAATGATCGGGAAATGTTATGAGGTTTTGGTTGAAGGACCAAGTAAGACCAATCCTAATCGCCTGACTGGCCGGACGCGTGGAAATATTCTTGTTGTTTTTGATGGCCCTCAGGAAATCATCGGTTCCTTAGTATCTCTGCGAATTCTGGAGGCAGGGTCATGGACTCTAGTAGGCGAACTCGTAGAATCGAAGTGATCGTTAAGCACTTTTTAACTGCCTAAGACTGGAGTTAAGCAGGAATTGAGTTGTTTGATGTAGAATGTAACAAATATGGAGGTGTGTATAAGTGACGAATGAAATAATTGAGAAGGCTCAGATTCTAGCAGATGCAATTGCTCGAAGTCCGGAGCTTGCTGAATTACATAGCAAAGAAGATGCTATGACTGCTGATGAGTCCGCACAAAAACTGATTGCTGAGTTACAGAAAGCTCAGGAACGTTTTATGGAGATGCAGCAAAATAATCAAGAGCTTTCTGAAGAGGATAAAAAAGCGGTTGATGAAATTGAATCTCGGGTAGAGGCTAATCCTGCTATTTCCGATTATATGAAAGCACAGGATGAGTTTACCCAAATGTTGGACAGTGTAAATGCCATCTTGGCAGGCGCTATTGCTAACTCTTCGGATAGTTGTTCCTGTGGAGACGGCGGCTGTTCCAGTTCTGGATGCGGAGGCTGCAGTTGCGGCTAATTCTCAAGAGGAAGACTGAAATTCACTAAGGGAAGAGCTAATCTATAGCTCTTCCCTTTTAAGATTTAGCTGCTGGCGTAAAATGAACTCAAGAGGAGATATTAGGGATGACCACCCCGATGATGAAACAATATCAAGGCATAAAGGCAACGGTTCCTGACGCGATACTCTTTTATCGACTTGGTGATTTTTATGAAATGTTTGGTGAAGATGCTGAATTAGCAGCACCGATCCTGCAAATTGCCTTAACGAGTCGAGACGCGGGGGAAGGCAAACGGATACCTATGTGCGGTGTTCCCTATCACGCAGTTGAGACATATATGGTAAAACTCGTAAGTACGGGGCATAAAGTTGCCATTTGCGAGCAAGTTGAAGACCCGAAAGCTACGAAGGGTATTGTTAAGCGAGAAATCATTCGTATTGTCTCTCCGGGTACTTTAACTGAGTCGATTTCTGAACGCAGCAATCGTTATTTGGCGAGTGTTTTTTTTAATGTTCAGTGGGGCTTGTCCTTTTTAGATTTGTCAACAGGAGAGTTTGCTATTTTTCAGACCTCGGAAGTTGAGGCCTTGCTCGCCGAGCTTTCCCGCATTAATCCTGCTGAAATTTTGCTGCCGCCTGAACTTATAAAGAAAGCAAAACTTTGGTCTGGATACTACTGCAGTGTTCGAGATCTTAAGTCTTATGAGAGTACGGTATTTAAACTGCGCTTCTCTGCTCAAGCTCCTTTGCTTCAAGAATTCCCTGTGGCGGCTTCAGCAGCATCCGCTCTCTGGGACTATTTGCTGGAAACGATGCCGGGCGTTGATCCCTCGCATATTGTCGAGATTAAAACGTATCGCTCAGAGCAATGGATGTTTCTCGACCAGTGGACTCGACGAAACCTTGAACTTACTGAATCCTTAAGAAATCAGGGTAAAAAAGGGACACTCTTGTCTGTCCTCGATCTGACTCAAACTGCTTTAGGCGGACGATTACTGAGACATTGGATCGATAAACCTTTGCTCGTGCAAGCTGATATTGAACAGCGTTTAAATACTGTTGAAGAGTTAACACATGATTCCTTTTTACGTCAAGATTTGATGAAAATCTTGGCTAAAGTCTATGATTTGGAACGATTAATGGGAAGAGTATCTTACGGAACGGCCAATGCTAAGGACTTATTATCCCTGGCTCAAACCTTGGCCCTTCTACCGGCAATTCGTGAGATTCTTAACTCAAACACTGCAACTATTTTGAAACGGAAAATTCCTGTATTGGAGGGACTTGATCCTTTAGTCAATACACTTCTCAATGCTCTCAATCCTTCTCCGCCTATATCTCTGCGGGATGGAAATATCATTAGAACCGGATATTCCCAAGAGGTGGATGAATTGCGCTCTATTGCAACGGGTGGAAAAGAGTGGGTCGCTAAGCTTGAAAACGCCGAACGTGAAAGGACTGGGATACGATCCTTGAAAATTGGCTATACCAAAGTTTTTGGCTATTATATAGAAATCACGCATTCCAATGCCCATCTTGTACCTGAGGCTTATATCAGGAAACAGACTCTTTCAAATGCGGAACGATTCATAACTCCGGAACTAAAAGAGTATGAAGAAAAAATCTTAGGTGCTGAAGAACGATTAAAGGAATTAGAGTTTCAACTTTTCCTGGAGCTTAGAGAAGATGTTCGTTCCTATACTCAGGCTATCCTCAAGGCGGCCGATAGTTTAGCAGAAATCGATGTCTTCGTAAGCTTGGCTGAAGTTGCAGTGCGTAAACGCTACATTCGTCCTCAAATAACAATAGATGGTGAGCTTTCAATTTCAGAGGGGCGGCATCCAGTCGTAGAAGATATGTTAGAGGCGGGTGTCTTTGTACCGAACGATACGCAGTTGTCCAGGGAGCGACATTTGGCGATCATTACCGGCCCCAATATGGCAGGAAAGTCTACTTATATGCGACAAGTAGCTCTTATTGTCTTGATGGCACACATTGGATCCTTTGTGCCTGCCAAACAAGCGACAATTAGTTTAGTTGATCGAATTTTTACCCGGGTAGGGGCGTCGGATGATTTAGCGGCAGGACAAAGCACCTTTATGGTCGAAATGCATGAGGTAGCACATATTTTGCAATATGCTACCAGGAAGAGCTTAATCATTTTGGACGAGATTGGACGAGGAACGGCAACCTTTGATGGTTTAAGCATTGCTTGGGCTGTCGCAGAATACTTAGTTCAACATCCAGATTTCAACCCTAAAACCCTTTTTGCAACGCATTATCATGAATTGACCCAACTTGAAGATGATTTTAATGGTCTTTTCAATCTTCATGTCGGCGTAAAAGAACGCGGAGACGACATTGTCTTTTTACATAAGATATTACCGGGCCGCGCCGATCGAAGTTATGGTATCCAAGTGGCCCGTTTAGCCGGTCTTCCCCATGAGCTCCTACAGAGAGCTAAAACCTTACTGTTGGAACTAGAGGCGTCCAAATCTGCCCCTAGTCCAATAGATTCTTCCCAAGCTGTCACCCAGTTCTCCCTTTTTGACGTTCCGCAGACCCATCCAATTTTAGAGGAATTGGCTCAACTGCCATTAGAAGATATGACCTCACGTCAAGCCTTACAGTATCTCTATGATCTAAGAGATCGAATCCAATCAACTTAGTAAACTCGTCCAGCTAAAGCTGAACATCGAGCCTTCAGTGACGAAACTGTCCTGTGGACAGTTTCCCCGAAAGCGCCTAGCCAATAACAAATGTTATCGCGCTGAAGGACAAATGATTTTAATGCACAAATTACCAATTTCGATGGAGTGCTTTATTTCAAGAAAATAGCCTATGATAAGAATTGTATAACAATAATTAGTGGTTAAACTATCGAATATGGATTTGGGGGGGATTAGATTGTCCTGTCATGTGGGTATTGATGTAGGAGGTACTTATACCGACGCGGTATATCTTGAACAGGGCCAAATTCAACGGACAGCTAAAGTTCCAACACAGGAAGAGAATTTAGTCGAAACTATCGTAAATGCCCTCGAAACGTTAAACTTGCCTGACGTCAGGCAAGTAAATCAGATTACAGTAAGTACGACACTCGTCACCAATGCCATCCTGCAAAAACGTCTGCCGCCTGTTAACCTATTATTATTTCCCGGAAATGGTATGAGCCTGAATGCTCTCCCTTGGCCTGTTGACTATCAAGTGCTCAGCGGGGAAATGGACTTTCGGGGACGGGAAGTCAGCCCCTCTAATCCGAGTGAATGGCAGCGCCTGAGCTGGAAAGAACGATCAGGGAGTCCTGAACTGGTGGCAGTTGTGGGGAAATTTTCTCATAGGAATAATTCCCATGAGAACCAGCTGGCGGATTATCTTAGGAAGTCTTACCCCAAATGTCAGATAGCCTTAGGACATGAATGGGGCCAAGCAAATTTTTATCGCCGCAGCCTCACAACCCATTTGAATTTGGGTGTCACGGGACGTTATCAGCTATTCGCTCAGCAATTACAAACGGCTCTCTCTGGTCTTAAGATTCAGGCCCCAATTGCAATTTTAAAAGCAGATGGGGGCATCCTGCCAATCGGGAAACTCAGGCCTATTGAGTCAATTTATTCTGGACCTGCAGCGAGCGTTCTAGCAGCTCTGACTCAGAGTGAAACCTCTGCTTCTACTATCGTTGTCGATATCGGCGGAACAACCACCGATCTAGGTTTGATTCTTTCCGGAACGCCTTTGCTCAGCTCGCGGGGGGCCAAAATTGGTCCTTATTCGACTCTCGTTCATTCCCTGGCTGTTCGCTCAATCCCGGTTGGCGGAGATTCAGTCATCGAGACCTATGAACAGGGATTTGAGTTAAAAAGCTACCGTCTCGGCTCGGCCTATTGCCTCGGCGGTAAGGCTTTGACCCCTACGGATGCTATGCGTTATCTCGGGCTGATCGATTACGGCAACCGCCAATTGGCCGAAGAAGTTTTGGCGGCTCATTGCCCGCCTGATCGAAGGGCACCTCAGTATTATCAGCAGCTTGCCGGTGACATTATTGAGGCCGTCGTGAACCGGATTGCAGAGGCTGTTGATTCTTTAAAACGTGAATGGCAAGACGAGCCTGCTTACAAAGTATGGGAAGTTCTTCATCCTCATGAGGCTCAGACCTTTAATACGCTGTTAAGTGGAGGCGGAGCCCAAGGGCTTACGAAGGCTTTGGGAAAACGCCTGGGAACACCGGTACAACTTGGCGTATATCCCGAAGTCTCCAATGCTCTCGGGGCAGCCATGGCCCGGCCAACCTTTGATTGTACTCTTCATCTGGATACTTACATGAAACGTTATCATGTGCAGGAAACGGGTGAGCAAGGAAAATGGACGGGCTCCCCGCGTCCTTACCGTGAAGTTGAAGACTTTTTAGATCAACTTGTCCAAAAACAAGCAGAACAGTATGGAATTCAAATTCATGAGATCGAAAAAGAACCTTTTGATTTCTTCCCTATCGTTCAAAACTATCAAACGGTAGGCCAAATTATTCGTGGAGCTGCCCATCTTCGACCTGGAGTGATAGGGAGGGTTGTAAAATGAAGCACACAGGAATATTATTTTTCCCCGCTTTTGATTGGTCTTTAGGAAACTCCCATCCCGAGCGAGAGGAACGTCTTCTCTATACTCAGGAACAACTCTTTGAAGAAGGAATTCTTGATTTGCCGCAAATGAAGCAATTTACTCCTCGAGTTGCCTCATTAGCAGACGTAGCTCAAGCTCAAGCCTTATTTCCTACGCCATCATTGTATCCAGAAACCTTAGATCCTCATCTGATCGCTGCAGGAAGTGCTATCTTACTTGGAGAGGCACGGATTCGGGGAGAGATTTTCAATGGTTTTGTTCTTGTTCGTCCCCCCGGACACCATTCAGGAGCAACAGTTTGGGGAAACCGCGGATTTTGCACAATCAATAATGAAGCAATTCTTATCAATCAGTTGAGAGCACGTTATGGCATCAAGAAAATTGCCATCGTCGATACCGATGTTCACCATGGCGATGGGACTCAAGATATCTTTTATCATGATCCCAATATTCTTTTTATATCTTTGCATCAAGATGGGCGAACGCTTTATCCAGGCAGCGGGTTTATTGATGAACAAGGGGGTCCCAACGCTTGGGGTCAGACTCTGAATATTCCGCTCCCTCCGGGAACGGGGGACGAAGGGTATCACTATGTTTTGGAAACCTGGGTTTTGCCCCGTCTTCAAGCCTTTAAACCGGAATTGATCATTAATTCTGCAGGACAGGATAATCATTTTACGGACCCTTTAGCTTCCATGAATCTTACGGCTTCGGGGTATGGCAGGATAACCGAACTTCTTCAGCCCGACCTGGCTGTTCTTGAAGGCGGCTATTCCATTGAAGGCGCGCTTCCCTTTGTTAATTTGGCAATTTTATTGGCCTTGGCAGGTGAAGACTATCATCATGTTCGTGAACCTCAGAAAATAGGGCGTTCGAGTTTACCCTTAGCAACCCTTAAACCTTACGTAGAGACCATTAAAAAGCAAACTCAAATGGTAAAACCTGACTTTACAATTCACAATGTAAAATTCTTCCCTCCAGGGGAATGGGTTTACATTCCTCGTTCTGTCTATTATGATACGGAAGGGTTCCAAGAAACACGACAGGATTTTGTGCGTAAGTGTAACCATTGTGCCGGTACGGTATATATTGAAAGTCAGCGATCACATGCGAAGACGAAGTCAGTACTGGTGCGTATTCCTTTTGAGGCCTGTCCCCAATGTGAACAGGCAGGTTATGATCTCTGGGAATATGTGCAGCAGCATCATCAAGAGATTCACAGCGGCCTGCTGCAAAATCAGCTTCATAATCAACATCAGGTATGGCAGAGAAAGAAGGATTGAGGTTGACATCGGCAATTCATATCCTTGATTCCCATTCGGCGAATCAAATCGCAGCAGGAGAAGTGGTAGAACGTCCTGTTTCTGTGGTTAAGGAACTTGTGGAGAACGCTTTAGATGCCGGAGCAAAACATATCGATATCTCCATTGAAGAAAATGGCGTTCCTATGATTAGAGTGAGGGATGACGGCAAGGGAATGAGTGAGGAGGATATGCCCTTAGCAGTGCTTCGCCATGCTACCAGTAAAATTACCGGAATTCAAGATTTGGATTATTTGCAAACTCTTGGCTTCCGTGGAGAAGCTTTAGCGAGCATCGCTTCAGTGTCCACTCTGGAAATTATATCTCGCCCAGGAACAGAGATTTCAGGTATATCCTACACTTTGACCGGAGGAGGAGAGGGGGTTCTTCAAGAAGTGGGCTGTCCTGCCGGAACGTCCGTGACAGTTCGCAATCTCTTCTTTAATACACCGGCTCGCTTGAAATTTCTGAAGTCCAAAGCGACTGAATTTGGTCTCATCAGCGATACGGTGGGTCGGATTGCCCTTGCCCATCCGACAATCGCCTTTTCTTTAGCCCATCCTACTCAAAGAGTGTTCCAAACCTCAGGGCGAGGAGATTTAAAGGAAACAATGGGAGCTATTTTTGGTCAATCAATAGCTCGTCAGCTCATAGCCGTGGATGCTCAAAGCGAGGATTGGAGGTTGGAAGGCTTAATCAGTCCTCCGGATCTGGTTCGAAAAACCAAACAAGCGCAGACCTTTATGATTAACGGACGGGTTGTGCGTTCCTCCTTTTTAAGTAATGCCCTAGAAGAAGGATATCGTACGCTGATCCCCGTTAAACTTCATCCTCTAGTTGCCCTTCACCTGCACGGATCTCCCTCAGATTATGATGTCAATGTCCACCCTACTAAGATGGATGTGAAATTCAAGAACGAACAGGAGCTTGCGTCATTTATAACCAAGACGATTTATCAAACGCTGCTAAAGAGTCAACCCTTGCCATCCTTTGGCAGGCCTCTGGAATCAGTGCTAAGAACTCAAGCAAATACGGTTGTTCAGGGAAAACCTATTCAGATTGTGAATACGCCTTATAACAGTCCGCAAAATTCTGCGCATCAAGCCAGGGAAGAAATTCGCGAAAAACAGGTTAGGAGAGAGTCATCAATAACCAAAGTATTATCATCAGAAAAGGAAGCCGAACCCATAATCTCTGAAGATCAGGGTTCTTCGCTTTCACCTTCACCGTTAGAGGTTGAATCAACAGTTGAGCTCAAAAAGACATTGCCCAAACAAAGCAATCTATTCTCTGCTGACAATGGCACGCTAAATCCTCTGATTTCTCCGGAAGAATTAAAAATCCAAAAGAACAGGGAAGCAGGAACGAATGATTCAGCGACAACAGACAAAGGGTATAATGACGGTCATGGCCTCAGCCGTTTCTGGCCAATTGGGCAACTGTTTAATACCTATATTTTAGCAACTGATAGTGATGTTCTCTTGCTGATTGATCAGCATGCAGCCCACGAACGGATTAATTATGAACGTATTCTTGCTGAATTTAAAGCGAGAAAGCAAGAAAGCCAAATGCTTTTAATACCGATTCCTTTGGAGCTTACACTTCAGGAAGAACAAATGTTAATCGAGCATATGTGGATACTCAGGGAAATGGGTTTTGTCCTTGAACAATTTGGAAATCAGACGTATTTATTGCGGGGTGTCCCTGTCCAAACGGGGAGTTTTCCAGCGGATGAACTCCTTCGGCAATTTCTGGAAGAGGTTTTGCTAAAAAACGCCTCCCCAAGTTATGATCAGCTTTTAAAAGAGTGGATATATCTTTTGGCCTGTAAGGAATCAATCAGGGCTAAGGATTCCCTCTCTCTATTGGAAATGGAACAATTAATTTCACGCTTGAGTCAGACAGAGAACCCCTATACCTGTCCGCATGGCCGCCCTACAACAATCAAGATCACGCGAGGAGAGTTGGAAAAGCGTTTTTACCGAGTTCTTTAGAAGTTTGAGCCTAAATTGGCAGGGGTATACTATTGGTATATATAAAAAGGAAATTTTGGCAAAAACCATTATAATAGGGGTTTATAAGGGAGGAGATTCATGGATCAGTCTATTCCAATTTGCTTAAGAGTTACTCAACCCGACATAGAACTCTGGGAACGCGTTCAGTGGTTTCGACGACAACCGGGATGTTCTTGGGTTGATCAGCAAAATAATTTCGGATCTCTTCCTGAACTAAAAATTTCAAGGCGAGGTGTGGAACTAATCTTGGGGGGGAACCGTTTAGCGTTTCATCCTAATATGGCTTTGATTCGGGCTATTAATATTTTACGAGGCAGTTCAGATCGTTTCCTAGATGCGACTCAATTAAAGGCTGGTGATTCCTTTCTCGATGCTACCTTAGGGCTGGCTTCCGACGCTCTTATCGGTGCGCTTGCTGTAGGAGAGGGTGGCCATGTTTTAGGATTGGAAAAATCCCCGATTTTAACTGCAGTTATTCAAGACGGTCTCATGCATCTTACGGAAACTAGTTTTCAAGCTAGAACTGAACATAAGAAAAAGGCATGGACATCCTTAGTGCAAGCTGCTTCAAGGATTGACGTTCGCTGGACAGACCACAAGGAGTTTCTAAGTTGTTGTCCGTCAAAGTCTATTGATGTGATATATTTTGACCCGATGTTTCGCAGAACGTTTCGTGAATCCGATGGTATCCAGCCCTTGCACCAATGGTCTGAGCATAGTCCTCTTGATCAGCAGACTGTGAAGGATGCCTGCCGAGTTGCGCGAAAAAGAGTTGTGCTTAAGGAGCGGAAGGACAGCAGGGAGTTTAATCGCCTTGGTTTCAAACTAATGTCTGGCGGTCGATACAGTTCCGTTGATTATGGTCTTATTATAATTTAATGGAGGAGTTGTCTTGTTACCACTGGTTATCATTATTGGCCCAACCGGCATTGGCAAGTCTTCATTGGGGTTAGCTCTTGCCCAAAAAGTCGGGGGAGAAATTATCTCCGGTGATTCTGTCCAAGTTTATCAAAAACTCGATATAGGGTCAGCCAAACCTTCTCCGGAAGAACTGCAACTCGTCCCCCATCATCTCATCGATTGTTTAGATCCTACGGAACCTTTTACAGCTGCTCAGTTTAAAAAATCGGCAAGTTCTCTGATAGGGAAAATACGTGATCGAGGTCATGTTCCCATTGTGGTCGGAGGAACAGGACTATACATTCGTTCCTTGCTGGATCCATATGATTTTTGGGAGCATGGTTCGGAAGAAATACGTCTCAAATGGCAGGAATTTGTTAAAAATCATGGCAATCAAGCCTTACATCAGGTGCTGGAGCAGCGAGACCCGGAAACTGCCCGTCAATTGCATCCTAATAATGTACTGCGCGTGATTCGGGCTTTAGAAGTTCAAGAATTGACCGGTAAACCATTGTCCAGTCAGCGTCAGTTCAAGGATGATGAATACCGGCCTTTAGATCCTCAGGTGCTCTATATTGGGCTAACTGCTCCGCGTGCAATCATTTATGAGCGGATAAATCGACGGTGTGAAATAATGCTTGCCGAAGGTTTACTTGAAGAAACTCTTAACCTGCTTAAGTCAGGATATTCTTCAACGTTGAAACCGCTCCAAAGTATTGGGTACAGGCATGCTGTCTGGTGTTTGCAAGGCCTTGTGACAAAGGATGAAATGCTCAGAATTTTACAAAGGGATACTCGTCATTTTGCCAAGCGTCAATTAACCTGGTTTCGCCGTGATCCCAGAATTCATTGGTATGATACCGAAGAGGGAATTGACCAAATCCTTGAAGAGCTAATACAGACTTGCAGAGCCCAGCAAACTCGTGTAGAATAGATGGCGTAGAAATATAAGGTGATGGAGGGAAATATATGAATAAATCGCCCATCAATTTACAAGACACCTTCTTAAATCAGGTGCGTAAGGAGAACCTTCCCGTGACCATTTATTTGGTTAACGGATTTCAGCTTAAAGGACTTATCAAAGGTTTTGATAATTTTACGGTTGTGATTGAATTTGAAGGCCGGCAACAAATGGTCTATAAGCATGCTATCTCTACGGTTATGCCGATACGTCCGATTAATTTAGCAACTGCAGCTGCTGTAGAATAAAACGCTAAGCATAATTCGCTGAAATTAATTCTCGAACATAACGATCTGAAGGATTTTTGATTTTGGACGAAAGAACTAGGTTCGGAAATGCCGGGCTTAGTTCTTTTTACTTGAATTCGATACCTAACTATGATATCTTAGCTTTGTATGCATTAATTAAGGTAAAAGAAAGGAATTCAATCCAACTATGGAAACTCGAAATTTAAGAAATATTGCAATTATTGCTCACGTAGATCATGGAAAAACAACACTTGTTGATGCGATGTTAAAACAAAGCGGCACGTTTCGCTCAAATCAGCAGGTTGTGGAACGTGTTATGGATTCCAATGATTTAGAACGGGAACGTGGTATTACTATTTTATCTAAAAATACCGCCGTTCATTGGCAAGGAACAAAAATTAACATTATTGATACTCCGGGTCATGCTGACTTTGGAGGAGAGGTTGAGCGAGTTTTACAAATGGTTAACGGCGTTCTTCTCATCGTCGATTCTTTTGAAGGGCCGATGCCTCAAACTCGCTTTGTTTTGCGTAAAGCATTAGAATTAAAACTGATTCCTATCGTTGTAATAAATAAGATTGATCGTCCCGATGCCCGTCCCACAGAAGTTGTCGATGAGGTGTTAGATCTGTTTATAGAACTGGGAGCAGAGGATAATCAATTGGATTTTCCCGTCGTCTATGCTTCAGCGCGAGCCGGGATTGCAGGGCTTTCCTCTGATGCTCTTGAAGATACCTTGGAACCTTTATTTTCCGTTATTCTTGATCATATCCCGGCACCCGTTGTGGATCTTGAAGCTCCTTTTCAAATGCTGGTCACGACTCTCGATTACGATGATTATGTGGGCAAAATTGTCGTCGGAAGAATTGTAAGAGGAACAGTTCATCAAAACGAAACCATTACTCTTATAAAACGTGATGAGAGTTTTGAACGGGCCAAGGTTGGCAAGGTTATGGTTTTTGAGGGCTTGAAGCGTCAAGATGTTGCTGAAGCCTCAGCAGGAGAAATTGTTGCTTTAACCGGATTAACTAGTGCCAATATTGGGGAAACTGTAGCTTGTGCTCTTAATCCCGAAGCTTTGCCAGTTATTGAGGTTGACGAACCAACCTTATCCATGAATTTCATGGTTAATACAAGTCCTTTTGCGGGACGTGAGGGGAATTTCGTAACCTCCCGGAAGCTGCGTGAACGGCTTTGGAAGGAAATTGAGACGAATGTCAGTTTAAGAGTCGAAGAAACGGATTCGGCAGATTGTTTTAAAGTTTCCGGCAGGGGAGAATTACATCTTTCCATACTCATTGAAAACATGCGCCGTGAAGGCTATGAACTGCAAGTTTCCAAGCCTGAAGTCATCTATAAGATGATTGATGGGGTAAAATGTGAGCCCATGGAATTTCTCATTTGTGACGTTCAGGAGAAATCTTTAGGAGCAGTCATGGAACTCTTAGGGAAACGAAAAGCAGAAATGGCTAATATGACCAGTCTGTCAGAGACACAGCTGCGGGTTGAGTTTAACATTCCTGCCCGAGGTCTTATCGGTTTTCGAAGCGAGTTTCTCTCTGAAACACGGGGTGAAGGTATGATGAGCCACGTCTTCCTTGGGTATGAACCTTTTAAGGGAGAAATTCCCGGAAGAACTCGGGGGGCTTTGATCGCTTTTGAAGAGGGTGAGACAACAACCTATGGGTTATACGCAGCCCAGGAAAGAGGAAACTTGTTTGTTGATCCCGGGCTTCATGTTTATGCAGGCATGATTGTGGGGGAAAATAACCGCGAACAGGATATTGAAGTAAATGTTTGTAAGAAAAAGCATCTCACCAACATGCGGACGAGCGCTGCCGACGATGCTTTACGGCTTGAAAAACCCAAAGAAATGTCCTTAGAACAATCCTTAGAATTTATCAATGATGATGAGTTTGTTGAAATCACCCCCAAAAGTGTACGTCTGAGGAAGAAATTCCTAGACCATGCCTCACGTGTTAAGTATGCCAAGAGTCTAACTGGTAAATAATACCATACAAAAATCAGGACACCTTTTATTCTTTACTGCGTATAGTAGTAAGGATGGGAGGTGTGCCTGTACATATGACAATTCGCGTAACGTTTCATCCGGAAAATCAGCAGTCGCCGGTGATTCAAACACCCATACCCCCCAAACCTGAAGTGTCGGCTCATTCCACAGAGGGGATAGGGATACGTATCCGAAAAAATAATTTTTCTTCAACGGAGAAAGATAAGGATAAAATCGCAGAAATTCTTGCTGAATTACAATCCTATATTGGGCTTGAAACGGTGAAACGTTTTATTTTAGACTTACAAGCCTTTGTGGAAATTCAAAAGCGCAGAGTTCAAGAGAAGCTTGTATCAGAGCCTTTGGTTTTGCATATGATTTTTCGAGGAAATCCAGGGACGGGAAAAACAACGGTAGCCCGCTTAGTCGGTCGCCTGTATAAAGAAATGGGAGTTCTGCAAAAAGGGCATGTTATTGAATGTGAACGAGCAGATCTTGTCGGTGAATATATCGGACACACGGCGCAGAAAACAAGGGAGCAAATCAAAAAGGCTCTGGGCGGAGTTCTTTTTATCGATGAAGCTTACTCTTTAGCTCGCGGCGGTGAGAAGGATTTTGGCAAAGAGGCTATCGATGCTTTAGTAAAAGCCATGGAGGATAATAAGGATAATCTTGTCCTGATCCTTGCCGGTTATCGTCAGGAAATGGATTGGTTTCTTCAGACCAATCCGGGACTGCGTTCGCGTTTTCCGATTCATATTGATTTTCCGGATTATACGTTGGACGAGTTGTTAGCTATTGGCAATCTGATGTTCAAAACTCGACAGTACGAGTTAACGAAAGAAGCGAATGAGGCGCTCCGCAGCTACCTGCAATTCCTGCTGCATTCTCACCCTTATGCCGGGAATGCACGCTTAGTGCGCAACCTTGTCGAGAAAACCGTACGCAAGCAGGCTGTTCGCTTGTTTCAGAAATCAACGTCCAGTCGGGAAGAACTTATTCAAATACTACCGGAAGATATTAATATGGAAACGATATAGTTAAAGTTGAGGTTATGAACTATGGAAATTTCGGGTGATTTGTCTGGGATCAAGGCGAGTCAAATACAGGAACTTAAAATGCTCTCCGACTATCAAACGGAGCGGCAGCAATTGCTTCATCCCGAAATTCTCGGAGGCCTAACCCGTTTGACACAGCTCTGGAATCGGGAGATTTGTGTTTACCTTTCCCGCGGGGGAGTACTGATTGCGGCAGCAGTGGGAAGACATGCTGCAGTTACTCTCCCGCCCCTTAAGGGAAGATCTCAAAGCAACCATTTGCGCTGCCTGCATACACATCCCAATGGAGTTCCAACACTTAGTTCTCTTGATTATAGCGCCCTGACATCGTTAAGGCTGGAAAGTATGACAGCTATTGGAGTAAGCCAAGGTGAACTGACGGGTTTTCAGCTTGCTTATCTTACAAGTGACGGTAATCCTTTCGTAGTTGATCTTAGCCCGAATAACTGGCAGGAGTTTGACTATTACAATTCAATACCAGATCCTTCTCACGATCGCAAGGGGCGGAAAAAGACAGAGACGAAACCTGAAAAAGAGCGTGCTTTTCTTCTGGCCTTGCAAGAGGCAGATCAGGAGTTTAATGAGGATTTGGAAGAGCTGGCAGAGTTAGCACTTACTGCGGGAGTCGAGGTCGTTGGGCAGCTTGTCCAACTGCGCCGTAACGGCCAGTCACGAAGCTATATAGGCAGCGGGAAGCTGGAAGAATTAGTTCATCGGCTTCAGGAAACAAGGGCCGAGGTCCTGATTAGTGATGATGAATTGTCCCCGACACAACTGCGGACCCTGGAAATGGAAACGGGATTGAAAGTATTAGACCGCACGGGGCTAATCTTAGATATTTTTGCCCAGCGTGCCCGTTCTCGTGAAGGTAAACTTCAGGTGGAACTGGCACAGCTAAAACATTTGCTGCCTTATTTAACAGGACAAGGACAAGCTTTATCCAGGCTAGGCGGCGGAATTGGATCCCGGGGTCCTGGAGAAACCAAATTGGAGCTTGATCGACGGAGAATGCGCGAACGAATCAATCTTCTGGAAAAAGAGCTGAGAGCTGTCCTGCAGCATCGAGAGATTCAAAGGCGTCAACGGGCTAAAAGCGGTTTAACGGTAGTAGCCTTGGTGGGCTATACAAATGCCGGAAAAACGACGTTTATGAAAAATGCTATGGAGCAGGCAGGCTTTCGTTCTGATATTCCCAGCGGAGAAAATAAATTATTTGCGACTTTAGATCCTATTGTTCGCAGAGTTCAAATTAAACCTGCGCTTGAAATTCTGCTGAGTGACACAGTTGGTTTTATCCGCAAACTGCCTACTAAGCTGCTTAGAGCATTTTTGGCTACCCTCGAAGAAGTTCAGCAGGCTGATGTTCTTATTCATGTCCTAGATGTAAGCCATCCGCAGGCAATTCAACAGGCTGAGACTGTTCACGAGGTTTTAGGACAATTGGAGTGTCAAGAAAAGCCGGTCATCACACTTCTCAACAAAGTTGATAAAGTTCGGGATAATGAGGAAATCTCAAAGCTGGCCCAGGTTTTGCCTTATCCTATCTCTTTATCGCTTAAACGCGGGGATTCTTTAAATCCTGTCTGGACTGTCTTGGAATCTATGCTAGAGTAATTTATCTATTAAACGTTATAAGGAGGAGCATCGTGTTTTTGAATCCCAATTGGCCGGAGTTTATTCATAAAGCAGTTGCAGAGGCAGAAGAAGTTCTCCGCCAACAATTGCCCTATCTGCAAGAAGTTTCGGCATTAAATCATGAAAAAGTACTAAGAGCTTTTCAAGAAGAACGTGTTTCTGCCTATCATCTTCAGGGAACAACGGGCTACGGTCTTGGAGACAGCGGACGGGACGTCCTTGACCGAGTGGCAGCTCGTATCCTGGGGACAGAAGCAGCTCTTGTACGGGGGCAATTCGTTTCGGGTACTCATGCCATTGCCGCTGCTTTATTTGGTGTCCTTCGTCCTGGCGATCAAATGATTTCAGTAAGTGGTACACCCTATGATACTCTCGAGGAAGTCATCGGACTTCGAGGAAAAGGACAAGGAAGTTTGCTGGATTTTGGGGTAAGCTATCAGGAGATCCCTTTAGACAGCCAAGGAAATATGCAGTTAAAATTGTTGAAAGAGGCTCTTACGGCTAAAACCAAAATGGTGATCGTCCAGCGTTCGCGGGGCTATGCTTGGAGAAATTCCCTAACGATTGCCCAACTCAAAGAACTTGTTGACTTCGTAAAAAGTCGCTTTCCTAATGTGGTAATATTTGTTGACAATTGTTACGGTGAATTGGTAGAACCTATGGAACCTGGCGACATTGGGGCAGATTTAATGGCCGGATCGCTCATCAAAAATTTAGGCGGGAGTATTGCCCCTACCGGAGGGTATATTGCCGGACGGTCTGACTTAGTCAGTTTGGCTGCACAGCGTTTAACGGCACCTGGAGTTGGCGGTCATATGGGTGCGACCCTGGAATGGGAGCGCTTATTTTATCAAGGATTGTTCTTTAGTCCTTTAACGGTGTCTGAAGCTCTAAAGGGAGCGGTTTTTTCCGCGGCTTTTTGGCGAGCTTTAGGTTTTGAAGTTAATCCCGAACCTGAATCGCCCAGAACGGATCTTATTCAGGCTGTAAAGCTTGGGTCGAGAGAAAAAATGATTGCCTTTTGTCAGGGACTTCAGAAAGGTTCTCCAATTGATGCTCACATTAAACCTGTTCCTTCCGGCATGCCGGGGTACGAAGACGAAATTATCATGGCCGGCGGGACATTTATCCAAGGTTCAACGAGCGAATTTTCTGCGGATGGTCCTTTAAGAGAACCTTATATTGCCTACCAGCAAGGGGGTATTTCTCAACGGTATATTCAAACGGGAAATATTTTAGCAGCCCTGAATTTATGGCAGCAAGGACTTTTAGGTTAAGTATTGATCTTGATATTTGGAACTTTGACCATCCTGTGATACTATTAAACACAGAAAAGGGGTGGATTATGGAAGAGTTAGAATCCAAGAAAAGCACGACTCGCTTTTTTGTAGAATTACTAGAAATAGTCCTTATTGCCTTCGCCCTTTCCTGGGTGTTGCGGACTTATGTTGTTGAAGCACGTAAAATACCTACCGGTTCGATGCTTCCGACAATTCAGCTTCAAGACCGGGTCATTGTTGATAAGTTTTTCTTTAAGGAGTTCGGTCATTTGACCCGAGGGGATATTGTGGTTTTTAAACCGCCTGCGAGTGCCCATGCAACGGAAGATTTTATTAAACGTATTATTGGTTTGCCCGGAGATAAGATAGAGATACGTAATCACACGACATATGTCAATGATAAACCACTCTATGAACCCTATATCTTAGAAAAATCAAAAAATGATTTTGGTCCCGTAGTTGTTCCTAAGGATTCTGTATTCGTTATGGGTGATAACAGAAATAACAGTGATGATTCAAGGGTTTGGGGTTTTTTACCGATAAAAAATATTACGGGCCGTACATTGTTCCGCTATTGGCCGCTTGATCATTTTGGAGCTCTCGCCCGCTAAGGTGGGAGCTTTTTTAAATTTGCGGCATATACTAAAGTGATGAATCTTATCACCATAACTAGTGTTACTTACTAACATAATCAAGCAGAAAATTATAGTTAAACGAATACTTATGAGAGGGTGGGGGATTGTGGAAAATCACAAAATCCGTGTGATTCTAATCTTTGGCGGGCGTTCAGGGGAGCACGAAGTTTCTCTAAACTCTGCTCAATCTATTTTTAAAGCGATTGATCGCAATCGCTATGATGTTGAAACTATCGGAATTAACAAGCAAGGCCAATGGTTCTGGGGTGTTCTCCCTCAAGATATTATTAGGGAGGGGTTTTCTGGGAGCAATCAGTCTCCCCAAGTAACTCTTGTACTTGATCCATCCGATCCGCGCTTTATTGCCTTAGATGGCCGAACACTTCCTAATGAGGGTAAATTTGACTTTGTTTTTCCAGTCCTTCATGGACCCTATGGGGAAGATGGAACGCTGCAAGGACTTTTAGAAATGGCCAATGTTCCCTATGCAGGTTCAGGTGTCCTCGGGTCTTCTCTCGGCATGGACAAAGACCGCATGAAAGTGGTATTCCTGGATAAAAAACTTCCTTTAGCCAATTACCTGACATTTCTGCGTTCTGATTACTTGAAGCAGCCGGAGGCTTGGGTGTCAGCCATTGAAGCTAAAATAGGATATCCATGTTTTGTGAAACCAGCCAATTTAGGCTCCAGCGTGGGTATTTCCAAGGCCCATAACAGTTCAGAACTGATTCAAGCTTTAAACTTGGCGACGACTTATGATCGTAAAGTTGTCGTCGAAGAGAATATCGTGGGCAGAGAAATCGAAGTTGCTGTCTTAGGCAATGATGACCCGAAGGCCTCATTGCCCGGTGAAATTTTGCCGGCAGAAGAATTCTATTCTTATGAAGCAAAATATTCGGATATTGGTTCCAGTTTGAAAATACCGGCGCCTCTTCCTCAATTCATCATTGAACAATTACAGAGTATGGCCATTGAAGCGTATCGTGCAGTTGATGCAAGCGGCCTCAGCCGTGTGGATTTTTTCCTGACAGACAAGAATGAAATTATCCTCAATGAGATTAATACCTTGCCGGGATTTACTGAGATTTCAATGTACCCGAAACTTTGGGATGCAACAGGCATTCCCTACGCCAAACTGATTGATCATTTAATTACCTTGGGATTTGAACGGTTTGAGGAAAAACAAAAGAGCAAAATATCAAAAGATTAGTGAACCAAATGCTATGTGCGCCCTGCAAGCGCAACGAAGCATGGTTCATGGTATGGGAATCACGCCCACTTGTAGAAGTGGGATTCATACAATTGGATTAGTTTATAAAGCAATGGGCTGGAGCAAATGAGAAAGACGTTTGTTCCAGCCCATTATTTTTCCACTTTACTATTTAGAGTCCCTCACCGAAGCCCCGATGTTCAGCTTTAGCTGAACGAGTTCACTTAAGTTCGTGAGTACTTAACCTAAGTAAGAGGGATGATGCATATCTTAATTAGGGAGTTTGGAGTTAATGCAGGGTGCGAAAAACACCGATGACCTTGCCTAAAATCGAAACATCTTGGGAGTAGATGGGTTCCATTGCCGAGTTTTCAGGTTGAAGACGAATGAGTGTTCTTTCTTTAAAAAATCGCTTTACTGTTGCTTCGTCTCCAATTAAGGCAACGACAATTTCTCCATTGCGCGCTTCATTTTGCTGATGAACGATAATTAAGTCTCCATCTAGGATTCCAGCCTCAATCATGCTTTCCCCCTGAACTCGCAGCATAAAAACATTTTCCTGATGGACGAGGTCAGCAGGCAAGGGAAACGTTCCTTCCATATTTTCTACAGCCAAAATGGGCTGCCCTGCCGTTACGCGACCAATAATTGGAATATGAACAACTTTCCTTGAGTCGAGAGTGTCACTGGTGTCGTCTAAAATCTCGATGGCCCTTGGTTTCGTGGGATCTCTCCGAATATATCCTTTATCCTCAAGAGTTTGAAGATGCCCATGAACTGTAGAACTAGACAATAACCCAACAGCTTCGCCGATTTCTCTAACGGAAGGGGGATATCCTTTTTTGTGGATTTCTTGCTTAATAAAATCCAAGATTCTAGTTTGTCGTTCTGATAAATCTGGATACATATTTTCACTCCCTACTTATAGTTATGTATATTTTACCATTCCTTGAAACAAAGCGCAAACAAATGTTCGAAACCAGTGAATTAAAGAGGAAAGCTAGAGAAAAGGAGATGATAATTTGCGAACTAAGGTTCAGTGGAATTATTTCATAGCATTGACTCAAATTCTTTGTCTGATGGCTGCAGCCTTGGTTTTTTGGAACTTACTCCATCGTTCTCCCAGCCAAGATAAGGATATATATCCTTACTTGCTCTCGATTTCTCCTAACCTCGTGAAGGAATGTTCCCAAGAGTATCGGTCCGGCAAAGTAGTTTCCTGGGAGGATCTGCTGGCAATTCGTTCAACACTTTCTCCCCAAGAGACTCAATTCTTAATCGAACAGCTCAAAAATAAGATTTCTTTCCAAAACTTATCCTGGGGGAATATTCCTCTGCCAACAAAGAATCTAGTAACAAGACGTCGAGATATATTAGTTCACGTTCAATATCTCACGCCAGGCAGGTACAGATTCCCGGTAGTTGGAAAGACATGGTTTGAAGATAGTTTCGGTGCGGATCGTGAAGGAGGCAAACGTGTTCATGAGGGGACGGACCTTTTTGCTCCGGAGGGTACTCCGATAATCAACATTTGTGGTGGAAGAATAGAACAGCTGGGATGGAATCGCCTGGGTGGAGAACGAGTTGGAGTTCGCGGCGATGATGGAAATTATTATTATTACGCTCATTTGGCAACAATATCGTCTAAATTGGTAAAAGGAAAACGAATTGAAGCAGGTGAAGACGTTGGAACTATGGGTCATACGGGAGATGCTTTGACGACACCTGATCATCTTCATTTAGGTATTGAACTCCCAAATGGTCAGTGGATAAATCCTTATCCTTTTCTCGTTGTCTGGCAATATTGGGCTGATCAGCGAATCAACGCGGCGATTCTTAATCTTTCCAAGGATGAAAGGAATTTATTAATTTTGTCCAGAGTCGGTATTTTATGATATGATAGAAAATGACATAAATCCAATAGCCGATAACTCATAAAAATAACTAAATTCTGAGGGATTGATAAACTTGAAAACAATTGGTAAACCATGTATTTTGGAAGACCGGCTTTGCACAGATTGTGGTGAGTGTGATCGCTGCGATCTTGACCCAAGTAAAATATGTGATAATTGTTGTCAGTGTATAGACACTCTTGAAGGTGATTATGCCGAAATCGGAATTGATGATATACTAATAAATAAGGAAGATCGAAGTTCTGGGAAAAGACTCCGTAGAAAAGGCATAAACTATACTTTTAAACATCGATAAGGGTCTTAAGAAGAGAAGAGCAAAACCCCTATGTTGGAAACTCCAATATAGGGGTTCTGTTATGATACATCTAAAAAAAGAAGCGATTTTACAATATATTACAATATTCCGGAAGGTAATTATTGACTGTTTATAGAAAATAAGATTAACAATTTAGTATCCGTGTTAATAACACTTAAATTAGGATTGAGGTGGACTAAACATATGATTAATCAAATAATTGAATCTTGTCGCAGGATCAGTTTTCAGGTTAATTTATTTGAATTACTGGAAGGTCTGTCCATTTTAGTACTAATAGCAGTGATTGTTTTGCTACAGAGAAAAATTCTTAGTTATGTAAGAAAGGAAAGTATAATTGATGAGCGGATAAGAGAAACAAGCGCCAGAATTGCACGGGTGGTGGCGGAAATAGAAGAATCAAAAGAAGAAACAAAAGAAGAAATTAAAGGGCAGTCTAAAGAAGAGACGTGCCAAGCGGAGAACTCTGCAACAGACCTCGTTTCCAGTAAACAAGAAACCGATAATAATGTTCCTAAAGGAAAGAAGACTCGAGCAATGTCAATGGAAGAACGATGGGCGGAGTTTGAAAAGAAAAGAGCGATACGCACTACAGCGTGATGATGTAGCCACACCTAAAAAGGTAGTCATTAACATAAAACCAACATTATGAATATGCTATTACTGAGTCAAGCCATTTCAAAATGATACGATCGTAATGATTGGGGGGTGGAAAATGCCAACTCTGGGTCTTGTATGGACGTGGCCATACTGGCTTAATTATTGGGGAGGACCATATGGCGGCGCTTTCGGGTGCGGGTGTTATCCAGGCTTAGGGCGGAGGTGGTGGTAATCACTTTTTTACTGACCTTTCTCATCTCAAATTTACAGCTCTTAAAATCATAAATCTGCAGATTTAATCTTATCTTTATGGTATCAATATACACTAGTAGATTGATGCCATATTTAATGTCCGGTATCTTCCGAGGCACTTAATTGCATCCGACGATGTTATAAACCAATGTAAAATGTAATCGGAAGTAAACTATACATAGGAATACTGGATAAATTGTCCTAGGAATATTGAAAGTCAGATAACTTTCTTGGCCCTTCCAGAAACTCTTTGGCGATAAATAATGTTCCGTCGTCCTTAGTTTTGACACTCCATTTGACAAGTGCTATTGATCCATCATTGATTTCGATTCCTGTGATACTTCGCGGATGGACACAGCTCCCGTCATTAAAATAGGGGGGGGCGCCTACATCCGGGAACATAGGTCTATGAGTATGCCCGGCAATGAGCAGATGTTTATTTACCTTTACCCATTCAATCAGTACTTGATCCACATCTTCTTTTTTTTCATAATTTTTTGCTGTACTTGTAGGGTCATTCATACCGAATAATTCGAGGTGTTTCCATAAATATCTGACGAGAAATCTTGATAATCTCCAAAGCTCATAATCCATAATATTTACTTGGTGTCCATGAATTAAGAGGATCTTCTGATTTGTTTCTTGATATCTTAAAATTAACCCCTCATGTAGTTTTAGATCCTTAAATAAGGGGATAAACCTTTTTTCTTGTTCATCAAAGTATTGATATAAGTTATTGAATACATAATTCTCGGATTGTTTAACGATATCGTGATTCCCCCAGATCATATAGAGCCGGCCTTCATTGTAAAATTTAGAGAGGAGCAGAAAAGTATCATTATGTATATTAATGATATCGGTTAGTTTATTATTTTTCCAGAGTTCATCACCATCACCAACTTCGATGTAGGTATAGTTTTCATGGTAGTAATGGTTTAAGGCTGCGTAATAAACATTTTGGTTTTTGGAAAAATCATCAGCCCAACTTCCGTCTCCTCTATGGATGTCACTCATTAGGATAATTTTTGAGGAGTTGTCAAACAGAATCTCTTTCGCAGTTTGAAATATCATTGAAATACGTTCTAACTTATCCATGTCAGCCTCCTCGTTAACCTAATCAAAACAATACCCAAGCAACAGCTGGTTATAATCTAATATATTGGCTGCAGGCAAAAAGGGTGCACTTTAAGTGCACCCTTTTTGCTGAGAATTATTCGTATTAAAAAAATTTATCTGGAACGTAAAAGTGATTAACACTTACTCTTCTGACGCTGGAAATATAACCTTAAGAGCTGAAAAAAAGATGGCGATGGACAATCATATCTAGAGTTAAGTTATGGGATAATGATAAAATGATTATCAAAGAGGTATAAAAATGGAGGTGATATTACTTGGACGAGCATGTTGAGGAAATAAAACCTATAAGCAGCATCCGCCCGGCTCGAAAGATCGGGTTTGCCGATTCTCGTAAAGGGCGGCGGGAAACGATGTATCACTTTGACAGAAAGAACGTTCAAAAGAGAATGGAACCCAAAGCATCTTCCTTGAAAAAGGTGCCAACCCACAACGAAACCTGCGCTAATAACTTTGCATCGATTTCGGAAGAGATCATGGATATCAAGAAGCGTTTGCCTTTCGACAGAGCTAAAATTATCCCAGAGGAGTAATTTGTTACCCTTAAGACTCGCCTCTAAACTTAAATGAGCATCGGAAGTATTTGAACTTTTGGTTGTAAGCAGAGATTTAAGAATGACTTAATTTCTCCCAGTCATCTAAAGACATCGATTCCCAATAGCCGCAGCTTCTGCATAGCACAATTTCTTGCTCGTTAATATAGGTGTAATAATACTTTTTACTGTTGCATTTTGGACATCGTAATACCATGTTGAAAACTCCTTAAAAATACTAAGATTTGAAAGACAGTTTTCCGTTTTTCGAATATGCCAGTTGACCATTGACAAATGTATAGATGATCTTGGATTTAAGATTAAATGGATCTCCGTCAAAGACAACCAAATCAGCATCGCAGCCAATTTTAACAGCTCCGATTTGCTGACCGCATTCTAAAATTTCTGCGGGATTCGAAGTAAGAGCACACAGCGCTTCGGAAGGCTTCAGCCCTTCAGCGATACTCAATGCGGCAATAGTACGCAATTGGTCTATAGAATTATAGGGATGATCAGTGATTAGAGCTACTTTTATGCCGGCATTTACCAGATTAATGGCAGTCTTGTAATTTCGGCTTTTTAATTCCATCTTAATTCGCGGTGTTAACATGGGACCAAAAGCTACCGGTATTTTGCGTTCTTTAAGATAGTCTTCGACCAAATCGGCTTCGGTTCCATGTTCAATGACGAGTTTGTGAATTTTGAATTCTTCAGCAATACGTATTGCGGTAACAATGTCATCTGCTCTATGAGCGTGGGCCCTTAATGGAATGTCACCTTGTAGGACAGGAATAACTGCCTCAAGACGAAGATCTCGATATTTAATCTTGCCTTGTTGCTTTAATTCTCGATAATCTTCTGTTCGCATAAATAGTTCTCTGATTAAAGCAGCCGTTCCCATTCTCGTAACAGGGCATTTACTTTCAATGCCATAAGTACTGATTGGATTTTCGCCTAGGGCAATTTTTAAGCCAACTGGATTTTTTAGGACCATTTGATCTATGATGCGTCCCGAGGTTTTAATCGCTAAAGAGAGACCTCCTACAACGTTATTACTCCCTGGTCCTACCATAACTGTTGTAACTCCGGATTTAACTGCGTCTTTAAAAGCTACATCCAGAGGGTTGACTGCATCGATGCCTCGAAGATGGGGGGTAACCGCATTGGAGGTCTCGTTATTGTCAACTCCGATTTTTCCTGTGCATTCTTCAATAATACCTAAATGAGTATGGCAATCAATAAATCCAGGCAAGACGTATTGCTCTTGAACATCAATTATTGAAGAACAACCAGCAGAAGAAAGATCCTCTTCCAGAGATATAATCTTACCCATCTCGATTAGAATGTCCTTATGTACAGTCCTTCCATCTTGTTCGAAAAGCAGACAATGTTTAAGAAGCAGTGAGTCCAAAAGATCTTTCCCCCTTTCGTAGTTTTAGTTTGTCATAATCATTGGGAGATTATGAACTTATCCAGATAAAATTAAGCTTTAAACTCAAAAGACGCTTTCAGCGTCTTTTTGCTTAACATGAATAATTTAGGGTTCACTCGCTCTCAAAATCTGACTTGTCGGTGTTTACTTCTTCATTGATTACTTCGATCTCTTCAATCTCATCCTCGGCGGGCACTTCTTCATGGTTTTCTTTTATTCGTGTATTGGGCAAACCGCAATTGGGACAAAAATAGACTAAAACTGGATGATCTCGATTTATAACCTCTTCAATGCTTATGTTTAAAGCATAAGCTGTTGTGATAAACCATTGATCCTGATTGTTTTTTTTATCGCAATGGACACATCGAATCTCTTCTGTCATTCTTATCCCCCCTTAATTCAATTTATGGATTTAAGTGAACAAGGTTCCTGAAATCGTACACTGCCCATTTAAAACAGAAGATGGGCAGAAAGAAGGTATGAATTATTGCGAAAATGAGAAGATAATAAAAATACCAGAAAGGAACTAAGGGAATGAAAGCAATCACATTTCAAGGAGTCAATCATGTCGAGGTTAAAAATGTTGAAGATTCTACAATTATGAAGGCCGATGACATTATAATTAAAGTTACTTCTACAACTATTTGTGGTTCGGATTTACATCTTTTGCATGGAAGTATCCCTAAAATGCCTAAAGGATTTATTATTGGTCACGAAGCTATGGGTGTTGTTGAAGAATGGTCAATACATGCCCCGGCAGTTCGCCGGGGCTAACTTTTTCGGAGGATGATGATTCACAAAAGTATTCACACATTACGTCGTTTCAGGCAAATATTTTGCGAATTATGTAACGAATGCAGGATATCTGTTGTTAGAAGTAGAATTATATGAATTAATAATATAAATTAGAGAAGTGTGAAAATAATCCGGCCGTTTTTATGATTACTCCGGTTTAATTCATAAATGTTCGCCCAAAAATCACGTAAAAGGGGAATAACCTAGTTTAACGAGGGGGAAACAAAATCATGAATTCCATTTTTTTTGTAGCTTTGACGCCTGATATGGCTCAAGTTGCGGGACAGGTGATGCATGAGCTCAATTTATCGTTTCCTATCGAGGTGGTAAGCTTTGATCGAGGTTCAGAGGTAGTTAGAGCCAATCCTCAAGCGGATGTTATGATCAGCAGAGGCCTTATGGTTGATATGTTAAAAGAGCATACCGATAAGCCTGTTGTTGGGCTGACCATGACTATTGCTGAGATGTTGGAAGCAGTTCAGCGTTTGATTGTCGGTGGAGCGGCAAAAGTGGGTGTGGTGGCTCATAAAGGATTTTTAGATGATATGGATGATTCAGACTTCGTTGTCGGTGAAACGACAATATATGTTAGGCCATGGACTACCCTTAAGGAAATTCCTGAAATATTGGAACAATTAAGCAAAATTGGTGTTAAGGCTATTACCGGGGACAAAGGCGGCTATACGGCAGCTAAGGAACAGGGCGGATACATGTTGGACCTCCTTGAATCGGGTCAATTGGCAGTAAAGCGTGCTATAACCGAGGCGTTAAAAATAGCGCAAGTCTCAGAGCGAGAGCGAGAAAAAACGCAACGCTACGAGCAGGTGTTAACAGAACTTTATTCGGAACTGGAACAATCAGCTGCTTTTGTCGAGGAATTAGCGGCTTCTTCTGAGGAACTAGCCGCTTCAAGCGAAGAATCCTTTAATATCGCCCAAATTGCCACTCAAGAGGTTAATGGTATTTCAGAAATATTACAAGTAATTCGCAGGGTGGCTCAGCAAACGAACTTATTGGGACTCAATGCGGCAATTGAGGCTGCTCGTGTAGGGGAACATGGACGAGGTTTTTCGGTGGTGGCTGAGGAAGTACGCAAACTGGCCGTGGAGAGCAATAAGTCGGTTAAGGATATTGATGAGATGCTTAAAAGATTTCGTGATTCAGTCATTAGTGTGCAAAAAAATGTTGAGCAGAGTAATGTGATAACTAAAGAGCAAGCAACTGCCACTCAAGATTTGTCCCAGAAATTAGAGAGTCTTAAATTGGTAGGGGAAAAGTTAACCTCCGTGTCAAATTAATTGGAGAAGTGAAACAACAAAATTCATTGTAAGCAAAAGTCCGGTATATTGCCGGACTTTTGCTTACAATGAATTTGTCTAAGGGTTTAGTTAAAAATCTATAATTGTTTGGTCACTTAGTTTTTCAGGTGTGAGAAATGAAAAAATTTAATGTATATTTAAGCGAACTATCAGCTCTCCAGAGCTGAGTTTTCAAACACCTTTCGAAAATGATAACCATAAATAGACAGAGTAATCGCTAAAGGGAAGACTTGAGGACGTTTCATTAGTGACCAGAAAATAAGTCTCCAATAATACCGCCTCTCTTTCTCAATAATTCCTAAGCGAATGATTGATTTTAAAAAGGCTAAAATATGATTAAAACTTAAAGGGCCTGTGGTGGAGGCGATGGGTTTGTATTCTTTCAGAAACACAAGGATTCTTTCATAATAACGATTCGGAGAATAGATAGTGTTGACAATTCTTTGATATCCTTTGACCAGAGTTTCTCGATCCATCTTGGGAATAAAATTCATACTAAAATCTGTATTATCTCCTGTAAACCCTTTTAATAATCTGCCTTCACCAGCTAAACGCTGATACAATTTAGTTCCGTTAGGAGCGTTTAACAACCCAACCATAGCAGCAGCGATCCCACTTTGCTGGATAAAATCAATAAGGCTATCGAAGATCGAACTATTGTCATTGTCGAAACCAACAATGAAGCCGCCATGAACTTGTAGACCAGAGTGCTGAATTTTCTTTACACTTGAAATTAAATCTCTGTTTTTGTTTTGTACTTTGTTACACTCGGCTAAACTGCTTTCATTTGGAGATTCGATGCCTATAAATACGGTATTAAAACCGGCTTTAACCATCATTTCCATTAGGGTGTCGTCATCGGCAAGGTTGATTGAGGTTTCAGTTAAAAAGGCAAACGGATAATTCTTTTCCCTCATCCAGTTAATTAGAGCTGGGAGAATATCCTTCATAAGCTTTCGCTTATTGCCAATAAAATTATCATCGACAAAAAAAACTCCGCCACGCCAACCTGATTCATAAAGGGCGTTTAACTCCCTAATTAATTGCGGGGCGTCCTTTGTTCGGGGTATGTGTCCAAATAAGCTGGTTACATTACAAAAATCGCAGTTAAAAGGACATCCGCGTGAATATTGAATGTTCATCGTTGAATACCTTTTTTGATCGATAAGTTTCCATATAGGTACAGGGGTATCACGCAGGTCTGCCCATTGATCAGACGTATAAATATGTTGTGCTTTATTCTCATTAAGGTCATGGATAAATTTCGGTATGGTAAGTTCACCTTCATTTAATAAAAGATGATCAACATCATCATAGATTTCAGGTTCAGCGGTAAAGAGAGGTCCGCCAGCGACTGTTTTTATACCGAGAGCTTTGCAGCGATCAATCACTTCTCTCGTTGATTCTCTCTGAACGGCCATGGCACTAAGCATTACGTAATCAGCCCACAATAAATCTTTATCTTTGAGTGTGGTTACATTCATGTCAATCAAGCGCTTTTCATCATCGTCTGGAAACATGGCAGCAACAGTAGCCAGTCCAAGAGGCGGAAAGCTAGCCTTCTTTGATACAAATTTCAAGGCATACTGAAATCCCCAATATGTAACTGGGTATTGTGGGTAAACAAAGAGTATTCTCATAGCTAACTCCCTTCTGTTAAGTAAAATTTATTTGGTAAATAATCTATGAAATTCGCTGCTTTATTTTTTTATGATTATAAACCTAATTAAAACGAAATGCAAAAAAATGGTACAGATTAAATATATTGTTTAATTATCCCGTATTATGGTAAATGAGATTTGGAATTTTGATTCTTGGGGGTGTCTATTTGAACTATGGTATGGGGAATACTAATGAATAATAGTGAATCTGTGACTTTTTTTAAATTCCGCTAAGGGAATTTTATAAGATGTGGTATAGTATAGTTTGGTCGATTAAGATGAACTAAGACAGATTGGCGGAGAAAATATGATTGACTTTAAAGATGTAGATTTAGACGACAAAAAATGGATGGAACCACTTCTTACTGCAGCTGATTTGAGTGGATGCCATCAGAACTTTACCAATATATTTGCCTGGTCAAAGATCTATCACTATCGTGTTGCCCAGGTAGATGGTTTTTTGGTGGTCAAAGGAGTTATGGATGATGTACCCTATTATTTTTACCCTGCTGGGTCAGGAAATCTTATGATTGTATTGGAGGCTATGAAGCAAGATGCTGTCTCCTGCGGACATGAATTTGTTTTAGCCGGGCTTTCACCTGAAAATATAAAACAGCTAAATTCCTTGTATCCGGAGCACTTTGAATATCGTGAGATGCGCGATAGTTTCGATTATGTTTATTTTTTAGACAAGCTTGTTTCTCTTGCGGGCAATTCTCTTCACTCAAAACGAAATTATATTAACCGATTCAAGAAGGAAAATCAGGACTGGGCTTTTGAAAAAATCACCTTAGATAACCTTTCTGATTGTTGGGAAATGAATAAAGAATGGTGTAAAATTAATCCCTGCGATGAAGGAAGTATTGCTGAGGAAAACTGCGCTGTCCGCCGTTGCTTCAATAATTTTGCCGAACTAGGTATAGAGGGCGGACTGATTCGGTTAGAAGGCAAAGTAATCGCCTATACAATGGGGGAAAAACTAAATTCGGATACGTATGTTATTCATGTTGAAAAAGCATTTGGTTACATTCCGGGGGCTTATCAAATGATAAATCGTGAGTTTACGGCAACTATTAAGGAGAAGTACCCTGATCTAGTGTATGTAAATCGTGAGGAAGATATGGGTGTTGAAGGGTTAAGAAAAGCAAAACTGTCTTATCATCCGGACAAAATGGAAGAAAAACATCTGGGTACTTATTTTGAAGGGTAAATAATTTTATAGACAGTCAGGTGGAGATTAAAGTTCAATGCATGAAATGCGGTTGGCTGAAATAGGTGAGGAAAAACAACAAAAAGAAATATGGAAACTTTGTTTTGGTGATCCTGAGCGTTATATCAATTTCTTTTTTGCCCATAGGTATAAGGCAGATGAAACAGCTGTTTTGCTTAATGACAGGCAAATATTAGCAATGCTCACAATGATGCCGGTTAAAACCGTGATTTCTGAACATTGTAGTTATAGTACCGCTATGCTCTATGCTATTGCTACAGTCCCGGAATACCAGAATCAAGGTCTGGCTTCTAAGTTAATTGACTACAGCTGCCAATATCTTAAACCGTCTAAAGCCGAGGTTTTCGTGCTGGTTCCGGCAAGTCTGAAACTATTTGACTTTTACCGTAAACTGGGGTTCCGTAATGGATTCTATATTAAGGAGACTCAACTTAATTACAGCAGTGTAGCTGCCTTACCGGTTTATCAACAGGGCGAGTGTCGAATTTACCCTATCACACCTGAGGATTATAATCGTCGCAGGAATCATCAACTTCAGGGTAGTTCCTATATTTCTTACTCAGATGAGGACATTGTTTACCAAAAAAAACTGTCTCAACTTTCCGGAGCAGACATTTATGCCATAGATATTGAAAAAATTGCGGGATGCTTAGCGGTTGAAAGACTAAGTCCTCAGAAGGTACTAATCAAAGAGATTTTAATTCCGGCAGATTTAATGGTCCCAGCTATTAAACAGATAGTTCAGGAAATACCGGCAGATGAATATGTTCTGCGTACCCATCCTCGTTTTGGCAAGTATTTAGAGGGAATTGTGCGTCCTTTTGGAATGATTAAGGCACCTGAGGAATTTGAAGGGACTAATTCTCAGGAGAATTTTGGATATCTGGGCTTAGCCTTTGATTAGATAAAAACGCCCCACCAGTCAAAATGGTTGGGGCGTTTTTTATGGTTATTCTAAAACCTCCTTCCAAATTGCGGGTGGAGGTTTTTTGTATTAATAAATATTAGTTGAAAATTATTTTAAATTGAACGAAGGAATTTATCTCTTTTTGGCGAATATTTAAATAATAAGGGGAATATAGAGAGCGAATGGTTATAAAGAGGGGGCGATGAGCTTGGAAGAGAAAGAAAGCTATTACCAATGGGCGCTGAAGAAAGGAATTTCACGCCGTAATTTTCTTAAATTTTGTACAGCTATGGGGGCAATGTTAGGCTTAGAAGCATCAGCTTTACCAAAGATTGTCAATGCCATGGAGACAAAACCGCGTATTCCGGTCATTTACCTTAATTTGCAAGAATGTACCTGTTGCTCGGAATCATTTATTCGTTCCGGACATCCCTTAGTGGCAGATCTGATTTTGAACATGATTTCTCTTGATTATATGGAAGTTCTTCAGGCTGCCGCAGGGGATCAAGCCGAAGCAGCTAAGCAGAAAACTATGAAAGATTTCTTCGGCAAATACTTGCTTGTTGTCGAAGGCAGTGTAGCCACCGGTGATGGAGGAGTCTACTGCACCATTGGGGGGAAAACGACCCAGAGCGTCTTAGAGGAAGCTGCCGAAGGTGCTCTTGCCGTTGTAGCCTATGGCTCTTGCGCTGTGAATGCCTGTGTTCAAGGATCAGCACCTAATCCGACTAATGCTGTCCCCGTTAAAGAAATTATTACCAACAAGCCAGTAATTAATGTTCCTGGTTGTCCGCCGATCGCCGAAGTCATTACAGGTACGATTGTTTATTATTTAACCTTCGGTACGCTGCCTGAATTGACCAATCAAGGCCGTCCCAAAGCTTTTTATCAACACCGAATCCATGATAATTGCAACCGCCGGGCTTTTTTTGACGCCGGTCAGTTTGTAGAATCCTTTGATGATGAAGGGGCTAAGCAAGGTTGGTGCCTCTATAAAATGGGCTGCAAAGGTCCGACAACTTATAATGCCTGTGCGATTACCCAATGGAATGATGGCCTTAGCTATCCCATTAAATCTGGCCATCCCTGTTTGGGCTGTTCAGAAGATCATTTCTTTGATAAGGGACCTTTCTACACTCATCTCGCGGATGTACCCAACCATGTGATTGGAAAGAACCCTGATCAAATAGGTCTTATTGGCTTAGGAGTTGCCGGTGCTGCTGCTGGCGCCCATGCTTTGGCTACAGCAGCCGGCAAGGCAGGCAAAACTTCCACACATAATTCTCCTAAAGATAAATCTGGTAATTAACGTTAGTTGACTCGAAATCTATTGAGGGAAAAAAACTGATTTAGAGAGGGATTGTAGATGGCCAAAAGAATAGTCATTGACCCTATTACACGTATTGAAGGACATTTGAGAATTGAAGTTAATCTTGATGGCACAAAAATTACAGATGCCTTAAGCTCTGGAACAATTTTTCGCGGAATTGAGAAAATAGTCGTAAACCGCGATCCCCGAGATGTCTGGGCTTTCGTTCAAAGAATCTGTGGTGTATGCACGCATATTCATGCTTTGACATCCCTCAGGGCAGTCGAAGATGCATTAAGTATCAAAATACCCAAAAATGCTAACCTTATCCGCAACATAATGACTGCTGCTCTTCATTTACATGATCATATCGTACATTTTTATCATCTCCACGGCTTCGATTGGATTGATGTTGTCAGCGCCCTAAAAGCCGATCCGGCACAAACATCGGCTCTTGCCGCTTCAATCTCTAATTGGCCCTTGTCATCGCCGGGATATTTTAAGGACGTTCAACAGAAAATTAAAACCTTTGTAGAAAGCGGACAGCTTGGGATATTTGCAAATGCTTACTGGGGACATCCGGCATACAAGCTTCCGCCTGAAGCTAATTTAATGGGGGTTGCGCACTATCTCCAAGCATTAGAATGGCAAAAGGAAATTGTTAAAATCCATACTATTTTCGGCGGAAAGAATCCTCATCCCAACTATGCCGTCGGCGGAATGGCCTGTGCTATTAACTTAAACGACAATGACGTTATAAATATGGAACGATTAAATCTTGTTAAATCTAAGATTGATGAAGCTCGGACTTTTGTAGATCAAGTCCTTATGCCGGACATCCTGGCCATCGCCGGTTTTTATAAAAACGAGCTTTGGGGAGGCGGAGTGAGTAATTATTTGGCATATGGCGGGCTTCCCGCGACAGATATCAATGACCCGGATCACTTCCTCTTTCCGCGTGGCGTTATTTTGAATCGCGATCTCAGCAAAGTCTATGATGTTGACCTCAAAGATCCTAACCAAATCCAAGAATTTGTATCTCATTCCTGGTATAAGTATGATGACAAAACTATTGGGCTCCATCCTTGGAATGGCGAAACAAACCCTTCGTATGATGGACCTAAACCGCCCTATGCTAACCTTGATGAAAACAAATCCTATAGTTGGATTAAAGCTCCCCGCTGGAAAGGACAAGCCATGGAAGTTGGTCCCTTAGCCCGATTTGTTATAGGCTATGCCAAAGGAAACCAGGAAATGAAAGGTCTGGTTGATGAAGCACTACGCAAACTCGATTTACCAATTAGCGCTTTATTCTCAACTCTTGGCCGCACCTTGGCTCGTGCTCTGGAATCTAAATATTGTGTGGATCATCTGGCCGGGTTTTACAATGAGCTTATTGCCAATATCAAAGCCGGTGACTCTGTAACCTTTAACTCCGAAAAATGGGAACCTCAGACGTGGCCTAAGGAAGCTCAGGGGATTGGTTTTTCTGAGGCCCCCAGAGGAGCCCTCGGCCATTGGGTACGTATCAAAGATGGTAAGGTCAGCAATTACCAAGCAGTCGTACCCACAACTTGGAACGCTTCTCCGCGTGACCTTAAGGGACAAAAAGGGGCTTATGAAGCCTCTCTCCTTGATACCCCCATGGCTATAGAAAATCAGCCCCTCGAGATTTTAAGAACTATTCACTCCTTTGATCCCTGTTTGGCTTGTTCCACGCATATTCTCAACAAGAACGGGCAGGAAATGCTAAGAGTAAGATCACGTTAAGGGGGGAGAGTTGATGACTCAGAAAGAACAAGTTTATGTCTGGCAGATTCCCATACGTTTATTTCACTGGGTCAACGCCTTTTGCATTACGATTCTTTTCATAACAGGGATGTATATCGGGCATCCGGCGTTTACTGTCAGCGGTGAGGCTGCCGGTCATTTTCTCATGGGTACCTGTCATTATGTTCATGTAGTAACGGCATTGATTTTTACAGCTAATATGCTGTTTCGTCTCTATTGGTTTTGGGCAGGCAATGACTATGCAAAACTCCGCTTTTGGAGAAAATCATTTTGGCAAGATACCTTTAAAACCCTTAAGTATTACCTGTTTCTCTCAAAAAAATCGACGCCTCATGTAGGTCATAATTCTCTAGCCAGTTTATTGTATCTTTGTTTTATCTGGTTGGCAGGTAGTATGATGATCATCACCGGGATGGCGATGAAAAGCGGCAGTGATCCGAACGGAACCTGGTTTGCTCTATTTGGCTGGATAATTCCGGTTTTAGGTGGAGAATATAACGTTAGGATCTGGCATCATCTTCTTGCCTGGGGGTATCCACTCTTTTTGATCGGTCATCTCTATATGTTATTTCGCCAGGACATTTTGGATAAAGACGGAACTGTCTCCTCCATTATAACCGGCTATAAATTTGTTGAGACCAATAGTTGCGCCTCGCCTGACTTGGACCATTCTTCAGAGACAATTTCAGCAGGAGCTTTAGGTGCTGTCAGCTCGCAAAATAATTCCTTATAAAGGGTACAGAGCATTGATCGGGGGGGCATATTCGTGAATAAGGTTAATATAGAAGACCAAATTGAAATTGGAATACTTGGACTCGGAAATTCTATTCGCCAGGACGAAGGGGTTGGTATTCATCTTTTAGAACGGCTTCGAAATAATCTTCCTCCGGAAATTGTCCTTCTTGATGGAGGAACGGATGGCTTGAGATTATTAGAATTCGTCGAGAATACGAAACGACTGATCGTTTTGGATGCTGTTGAGGCGGGGAAAAAGCCAGGAGAGGTAGTTGTGTGGCGTGGAGATGAAGTGCCGAAGTATACAAGCAATAAACTTTCTGTACATCAAATGAGCTTTGCAGAGGTTTTGTACTGGGCCGGATTCCAAGGACGTACACCGGAGGAAATTGTTGTTATTGGTATCCAGCCTGAGAGTCTGGACTGGGGGACTGAATTAACAGAGACGCTGCAGAGAAGTATTCCGGAGGCCGTTGCTCGAGTCAATAACTGTCTGGAAGAATGGCGTCATGATAATTTGCTCAAGAAGACACCTTAGCTAAGGTTTACATACGAACTGGCCGATATTCATAATAGCAGTTAGTTTTGCGGATGAGAAATTACAGAGTATCTTTGCGTTAAAAATATCACTAGCCTGGTAATTTGAGCAGGTTAGATTAGGCTTCTGCTATAATGTTAGGGGGAAGTTCGTATGCCGACAAGAAGAAGTTTCTTAAAATGTATAGCAGGTTTAGGAGCAGGATTACTTCCCTGGTTAGGTTGGTCAAAGATATCTGAACTTGTAAATCTTCAAGTTGTACAAGCATCGATTCTGACCAAGGACTCGTCCCTAAAGCCGGAGAATTCTATTCTCGTCAAAGATGATTCCTATTTGAACCAGACGGCAATGGATGATATTTTTGCCTTAACTAAGTCAGACATTCAAGGTCGACGGGCTGGAACGGTCGGGGCAGAAAAGGCTGCTGCCTATCTGATGGAACAATTGGAAGGCTTAGGGCTGGAACCTCTGGGCGATTTGATGGAAGATAATACCCGTAATTATACAAATGCTTTTACAGTTTATCCTGTCGTTGAGGAATTTTTCCATGGGCGTTTGACGTTTCGCCCCGGTAATCCCCAAGATTTGCGCACGCCCTGTGTAAACGTCATCGGGGGCGTAATGGGAACGAATAGGAATGAATCGGTAATCTTATCCGCTCACTTTGATCATCTAGGTATATTTCAAGGTTCTCTTTATCCCGGGGCCAATGATAATGCCTCCGGAGTAGGTTGTATTCTTGATGTCATGCGTCGTTTGCTTAAAGAAGGAGTCAAACCAAAACGCAATGTAATATTAGCTTTTTGGAGTGCCGAAGAAATGGGTTTTGTGGGATCATTCTCCTTTTTGCAAAAGCCAACGTTTCCTCTTCAAGGAATTCAAGCTGTATTTAATGTTGACACCATTGGCAATGGTCCTTTGAGGGATTTTTCTATTTGGGCCAGCAGTGATAATAAGGCCGTACAAGCTGTACAGACTGCCGCTTCCGCAGAAAAAATAAGCATACCTTTGACTTCACATGATGGTTATAATAGTGATCAACTGTATTTCAATATGGATCATATTCCGGCAGTAACAATGATGGCTAAAGATTGGCTCTATAAGAATCATACTCCGGCTGATGTCCCTGATTTTGTAAATCCGGAGAAAATTGCTTTGGCGAATAAAATTCTCTATAACGCTGTTCAAGCCATCGCTTTTTAGTCGACTCGAATGTAAATTAAGATAAGCGAGTAGTAGTACGAATTGATAAAATGTCTTTAAAAGCTTCTAGCCATTAAGGCCGGGCTTTTATTTTTTTGAGCTGTAAGGACGTGCAAACTTCATTTGTTTGTTCTTACAGCTGAAAGGGTATTTAGTGATACCAGTGGCAGCAAGAAATTTTTCGTATTTTAGTGGAAAAATATGGGTATTGGGCATATTGTGTACTAGGTTGCAAGAAAGGAGGAAAAGAGAATGGCATTTGGAGCAGCTGGCGGTGGAGCAGGTTTTGGCTGGGGAGCAGGTATTGGAATCGTTGTAGTAATTATCTTGCTTTTAATTGCTATGGGGATTGTATTCTAAAGAATTTAAAAAAGAAAGAGGAGAATAAATTATGTACGGATATGGAGGCTTTGGAGGTTTCGGCGGTTATGGCGGCGGCTATGGATATGGTGGCAGCTGTATCGGAGCAGGGATTATTGCCATTGCAGTTCTTATTTTAATTGCACTTGGAGTTATCTTTTAGATCGGAGTTGTAAATCTAAAATATCACAGACTGCTGGCAATGCTGGCAGTCTGTTTGTATTAATTCATACCACAGTATAAGAACTAAGAAAAAATAACATTTGTAAAATAAGTAACGTTGACGTAAACTATAAATAAGGTGGTTTGCAGAGGAAGCCATTTTTAAAGAGATATGCGAAAGGAAGACGACAACTATTGCTATTGTTTAATAAAAGGCCTGGATTTTATTAGATGTCTTCATGCCTAAATGTAAAATGTTGATGCGGTTATCGTTCTTTCTAGTTGTAGACTATAAAATCTCTAAGAGAATTGATGATTTGCAGAATGGTAATACTTTAAAAGGTACAAAATAAGACAATTATGATTTATGCTAGTAATTTTGGCGAATTTAATCAGGGAAGGATCAAAGTTTATGCAAAATTCACGTTATAAATGGATTGCATTGTCAAATACAACACTTGGAGTATTTATGGCGATGCTCAACGGAAATATTGTATTGATTTCTCTTCCGGCAATTTTTAGAGGAATCCAAATTAATCCCATGGCTCCTGCAAGTACTGCTTATTTGCTCTGGTTGTTGATGGGGTATACCGTGGTGACAGCCACACTATTAGTTTCCTTTGGTAGAATATCCGACATATATGGCCGAGCCCGCTTATATAATCTAGGTTTCGCTATTTTTACGGCAGCTTCAATCTTACTTGCTCTTACCCCGGGAAAGGGGAGCATAGGAGCAACTGAATTAATTCTCTTTCGCCTTTTGCAAGGGGTTGGCTCAGGATTCCTGTTTTCCAACAGCACTGCGATTCTTACGGATGCCTTTCCACCAAATCAAAGGGGCATGGCAATGGGACTAAATCAAATCCTAGGCATCGGCGGTTCCCTAGTAGGTCTAATCCTAGGCGGTCTTTTAGCCGATATTCAATGGCGTTTAGTATTTCTAGTCAGTGTTCCTGTCGGCCTTACGGGTACAATATGGGCCTATCTTAAATTAAAGGATACAGGGTTATTGTTGAGAAAAGAGAAGATCGACTGGTTAGGAAATGGTACCTTTGCCGTTGGCTTAACAGCCCTTCTTCTAGCGTTAACATATGGTATTATGCCCTATGGAACATCGAAAATGGGTTGGGGTAATCCTTGGGTTATTGGCGGCATTATTCTTGGAGTTGTTCTTTTAGCCGGCTTTATATATATTGAACTCGTTACCGAGACGCCTATGTTTCGTCTAGAATTATTTAAAATCAGAGCTTTTGCAGCCGGCAATCTCAGTTTGTTTTTATCATCAGTAGCTCGAGGCGGATTACAGTTCATGCTGATCATCTGGCTTCAGGGAATTTGGCTTCCTCTTCACGGCTATAGTTTTGAGCAAACACCTTTATGGGCGGGGATTTATATGCTCCCAATGATGTTAGGCTTTTTTGTCATGGGACCGGTAAGCGGCTTTCTTTCAGACCGTTTCGGTGCCCGCGGCTTTGCTACGATTGGTATGCTCTTATCAACGCTTGCTTTTATCTTATTAACTTTTTTACCGGCCAACTTCAGTTATTTGCCCTTTGTTATTATCTTGCTGATTGCTGGTATAGGAATGGGGATGTTTGCTGCTCCTAATACAACGGCGATCATGAATACTGTTCCTCCCGAGCATCGAGGAGCTTCTTCCGGTATGCGTGCTACCTTACAAAATACAGGATCGGCTTTAAGTATGACATTATATTTCAGTATATTGATCATTGGCTTAGCTCATCATTTGCCTGCCACCATGTACCAAGGACTTATCGGTGCAGGCGTTCCAGCAGCGACCGCCCAAACGGTTGCCAACTTACCGCCGACGGGAGCTTTGTTCGCCGCCTTTTTAGGTTATAACCCGATGGCCCAACTGTTACCTGCGGCTGTTCTCCATAATCTGCCTCAAGCAAGTCAGCAGCTGATTCTTGGGACGGTTTTCTTTCCTAAACTAATTGCTCCTGCAGTAATGTCTAGTTTGCGAATTGCTTTTTACATTTCTGCCGTGTTGTCAATCATTGGGGCGGTGGCTTCCTATATGCGAGGAAAGACAACTCAGCCCCTTCAATAGTAAACTAAAAAATTTTTTCTTATGATAATAACTACAATGAAATTAACAATTACTTTAAAGAGGTGGGGTAATTATGGCAAAAGCATTTGAAACTATGGTAAAGCAGGCCGTATCGGTAAGTAATCATGATTCAGTAAAAACGGTTCTTCAGGCTTTTGTTGAACATCGGATCAGCGGAGTTCCTGTCATCAATGACAAGAATGAACCAATCGGTTTTATCAGCGATGGTGATATCATGAAAAATATCGGCTATCAGGATCCAAAGATTTTCTTTATCGACGCGTTTAATTCGGCCTCGTGGGTAGATACGGAAACCTTTGATGACAAAATTAAAAATCTCATGAATTGCAATGTTATGGAAATTGCCACCAAACGGGTTATAACCGTGGAAGCAGAAGAGGATCTGGATCAAGTGGCAAAAGTTTTAGGCAATAAAAAAATCAAGAAGGTCCCTGTTGTTTCCCAGGGGAAACTTGTAGGTATTATTAGTCGCGGAGACATTGTGCGATATATCGTAAATAACTTTATCCACTAAGCCTAAGCATCCGATTAATTTGACAGCACGGCAAAGCCCCCATCTTGTGAAACTGATCCTTATCAGTTCCAAGGTGGGGGCTTTTGTCTATGATAACTCCAGGACAACAACTTCTTGGCTTTGAGGCAAGGACGAGGAAGAGATATTTAGATCTTTTGCTTTTTTAATTAAATCAAAGTGTTTAAGGAAACTATCAACACCGGCAATAGGCAATGAAATTGTATCATCCCGTTTATAATGCATTGGTAAAATAATCTTGGGATTCAGCTGACGGATTACTTGATAAGCTTGTTCAGCGTCTATGGTATAAAAGCCTCCCACGGGAATACAGACGATATCTACTTGTCCGACGTTTGATAACTGTTCTGGGGTTAGAACATGTCCAAGATCCCCTAAATGGACAACGGTGACACCATCCATTGTAAATGAAAAAAGAACATTCTTGCCGCGTTTGGATCCCAGGTCGTCATCATGAAATGTTTTTGTGCCTGTTAGCGATAGACCGGAAATATTGTGCTGACCCTCTTCATCAATAATTAGAGGTTTTCCGGGAAGACCTTGAATATAATCGTGGTCATGGTGATGATGGCTCACGGTAATAATGTCCGTATTAACTTCAGGAAGAGGGTATCCCACTTTTTCATTAAAGGGGTCTGTCAGGATTTTTAGGCCCTCCTGATTAGTAAAAAGAAAGCAGGAGTGACCAAACCAACGAATATGCATTGTTATCACCTCTCCTAGGAAATGATTAAAAACGAATAAGCCGCCATAAAACTCCGGGTGGATTTATAGACTGTAAATTTTGAAGCGGAATAGATTGGACTTCTTCGCCGGATTTAATTTTCAAGGTGGCACGATTACTGGTGGCTGGCATTGGTAATTTAGTAGTTTGGGGATCTATGGAATAGTTGACTTTCATGCCAGGATATCCAAAGATTTGTACAGACTTAGACGCCTTTAACGGACTGTTGCTGCCCCAAGCCGTTGTAAGTTCGCCGTAACCCGAGGCAGGTTGGTCTAAAGTATAGAGTTTGAATTGAGAGCGAACTTGGTCCAGTATGTCAGCATTTGCTTGAAGCGCACTTTGGAGAGATTGTTGAGTAACTTGACCTAAAACTGCACCAATAATGTAATGGGTTTCATCGCCAGCAACAACGGGTGTTGCCGAGACAAAACAACCGCCTGCTGCTGTTGTTGATCCTGTTTTAATGCCTGTAATGCCATGTTTTCCAACCATGCTATTGACATTGTATACTGTTCCGGCAACAGGAAGAGTCGCTTGCGGCATAGCAACAATTTGACGAAAAACAGGGTCTTGCATGGCTGCTTGAGCAATTTTTATTTGATCTACAGCGGTGCTGACCGTTGTTTCGCTGACACCGCTGGCATCTGCATAGTGAGTTTTAGTCATACCCAGGGATTTTGCGGTTTCGTTCATTTTGGCAACAAATGCTTCATCTGATCCGGATACCCATCGCCCCAGGGTATCGGCAACATTGTCTCCCGAAGGGAGTAATAGACCTTCCAGGAGTTGCTTTTCAGTGAGGGTTTCCCCTTCTTCAATCTTTAAATATGAATAGCCATTGCTTAAAGCATTTTGATAACCAGCGAAATCTTGGGCACTCATAGTTAAAGCGGGACCGGATTGACCCGGTTGTAAAGGATGAGCTTTTAAGACTAAATAAGCAGTCATAATTTTTGTCACGCTGGCAATTGGAACGGGTGATTGGTTAGAGGTTGACGTTATAACACCTAAATTTTCTGTGCCAACAGCTGATTCACCCTGTTCAGGAAATGTTACCGAAAAATGACCGGGCAATGAAGAGGATGTGGTAGTTAGTTTCGCTTCCACGGTTGGCAGAGGACCATTGTAACGACCAACGGCCAATGCGCATACTAACACAGCAATGAGTAAAACCAAAATTCCTTTGATGGGAACCATCGAAACCTTGCGAGATGGGGAAGTGGACGGAGTCCCAGACATAAAAAAACCTCCTTAAATAGATTAATAGGAACAGTTTAATTTTACAGGAAGAGTTCGGTTTCGACAAATGGTTTCTGAGCAATATATTTATTTTGGACATAAGTTTATTATAGGCAATTAGTATATCTAGCGATGTGAAATAGGTCTAATATACTCAGATAATGTCAAATTAAACTTAATGGATGTCATAAAATGATAAATAATGTAATAATATGATAAAAATACATTATAATAGTTAAAGGATGTTGTACTTTATCATATCTTATAATATACTACTTTTCAGTGATGCAATAATCGTTTTGATGAGGTAAGGAGATAATTTAACATTCAGTGATAAAGGCAAACTCAGTGAGAGCTGAGGACGCAAAGCCACGGGTCTAGCTAAAGATGATAGATAGCCGGGTTACCAAACAAAGAAACTGTGTCGCCGTTCATTGAGTTCGGCGGCTTTTATTTTTAATAAGGAAGGTTTAAGAGAGATTAAGAGGAGGGAGAATTTTTGAATTGGTTGTTAAAGCAAGTTCATACGAATTTAGCTGCAAGTATGACAGCGAATGCCGATTTATTTGATAAGGTTGGTGTATTGTTATTACATAAAGGACAACCAATTACAGAAAGTATTCGAGATCTTCTTGAAAATAGGGAGGTTTTTATTTGGGAGAAAAAAGAAGATGACAATCGTTTGGCTAATATCATTAAACCCTTTCCTAAGGATGTCTATGAAAAATTAGTTGGTTCTTTATGGAATATTTATCATGAGGCAAAACTTATTAGTCAAGAACAGATAAAAAAGACAATCGAACTTGTGGAAACAATTATCAAACAATTAAGACCTATTAATGTATATTTGAATTTAAATATGGTTCAACTTGACGTAGAACAATTTAGACATCATGATTATGGGACCTTTGTGCACAGCTTGAACGTGGCTATTTTAGCGACGTTGACGGCTAGGCGTTTGGGGTATAGTGAGAAAAAACTTAAGTATTTAATTCTGGGAGCTCTTTTGCATGATTTAGGTAAACTGAATATTCCTAAAGAAATTTTGAATAAACCTGGAACTTTGACAGAGGAAGAGCTGCTTCTTATGAAGCAGCATCCACAGTTTGGTGCGGAGATGCTTAAAAACTCTCGGGTATTGCCAAGTGTATTTGAGACAGTCATTAAACATCATGAACGCTGGAATGGCACAGGCTATCCTTGCGGTTTAAAAAAGGATGACATACATCTCGATGCTCAAATTGTAGCTGTGACCGACGTGTTTGACGCCTTAACTGCCGACAGACCCTATCGAAAAGGTTTGCCGCCTTACTATGCTTTGGAGATGATCATTGCAGGGGCGGGAAAGGGTTATAATCCCACAGTGGTGAAAGCTTTTCGTGAAAGTCTAATCTTATATCCGGAAAATGCAGTTATAACACTTAATACCGGTGAAATAGGAGTAGTTGCGGCTGTTCCCATGCAAATGCCTACACGGCCTCTGATACGTCTGTTAAAAGATAATAAAGGGCGGTTAATCAACAAGGAACAATATATAGATTTAATGCAAGATTTAACTCGTTTTATTGGGCGTATTGAGTTTAACCTTCCAATGCGAGGCTATCCATAGGATGGGAATCCAAATGGAAACAAAAGGAAAAATAAGGTAACTTTCAGCAAAAGAAAGCTTTGTACTTAAATAGAATCCTTTTTTTACCCCGAAAGCAATTCCTAGAAAAGCGGCACATAATAAGAACCGCCATTTTATGCCTTTCAAATTTAGCACAGTTTCTAATCCCCAAGTCGTCATATAAAAGAAAGCACAACATTTTATTACTAAGGCTCCAAGCCAAACTCCCATAAATAACGATTCCACGCCGGCCACGGTCCTGCTTAATTCTACCATTTTGCCCAATTCGAGAATGCCAAAGGATAAACGAACTGTTTCTCTTGGTCCAAAGACAAGAATTTGAATTAAAACTACGATAGTATTTAAAATTCCAACTAGAAAAGCTGCACGCCAAATCCCCGTCTTAAATTGGCTTTTTCCTTGCTGATTGTTATGAGGCAGAAATGTTATAATTCCTGCTAAGAACATGGAATAGACCATTGGAAAGGGTATTACTTTAATAGCGCTCCATAAAAGAGGCTTCACTCCGTTTCCGAAAAAAGGAAGAAGTTCGTTCTGTTCAATTCGCGGAACTGTTAGGACAATGTTAAAAACTAAGGCAACAACGATGATGGGCAAGAGGACTTCGGAAAAGCGAGCAAAGACTTCGATTCCGGAAGATGCCAAATAGAATACTAGAAGCAGACCACCAAGGTAAAAGACCCAACGAGGCACCAAGGGCATGATAGATTGTTCATAAATAATTCCGATAAAAGCCAAAAGTAACCCGCCATAATAACAAGATATCACAATATAGAGAGAACCTATAATTTTGCCAGTCCATTTGCCAAAGATAATTTCCGAAATATTCAACAAACTCTTGCGGGGGTATTGGGTTGATAATGAAAGTATCATAATACCGTAAGGAATTGTTAAAGCAAAGGCAGGCATAATAGACATCCAACCGTCTCGTCCGCCTGCTTCGGTAACAAAAGTAGCTATGAGAAGGAAAGTTCCGCCCATGAGTACAGATGCTCCTAAGGTCATGAATTGGTGTGCTGAAATTCTTTCCATAGTTCCCTTCCCGTTGTTAGCTTCTCATGTTTGTTTAACAGTTATGTCAAATTTCGAAAACAAACATGGTATCCATTAGTTTTACCCGTCAATCATTCAATTATCCTCCAACAGAAAAACAAAGCAGCCCCGTTTCGTTCAATACCGAAACAGGGCTGCTTTGTTTTTGGAATGTTATGCGTATTAACGTTTGCGAATTCCGCCGCCGCCAAAGATAAGAAATATATCTAGAATAAATGTAAACAAATTAATGAAATCTAAAAAGATGCTTAGGGTGACTAAAACAGCATTGTCAGCACGGCTATATTTTGCTCTTTGAAAATCTAAGGCCGTCATCAGGGAAAAAAGAATAGCGCCTCCTAAACCGATCAGCAAACCGAAAGGACTGAAAAAGCTGCTGAAAATCGTTGAAAGAATTGTAACTCCCAGCAGGACTAATAAGCCAATAAAGAGTGCTTTTGCCATACCGCTTATATTACGCTTTGTCATGAGCCCATAAGCACCAAAAGCGGCAAAGACGATAAAGGTTACTAAAGCAGCTTGCCCAAGTACTAAAAGTCCTTCAGTCGTTGCGGCTAGAGCTTGGACGATTGGTCCAAGAACAGCTCCCGCACATGCTGCAAAGAGCAGGGCCAGTCCTGCAGTTAAACCGGCAGCAGGATCGTCTCCTCGTACGACGGCTCGTCGGCTCACGATCGGAATAATAAAGAGCAACAAAAATTCCAAGATAGCAGCAGGCATAAAATATTGCGGAGGTACTAGAAAAGCTCCGGCAGCCATCGCTAAGAACATAAAGGATAAAAGGCCCATGACCTGGGATAACGAAACAGTCTTGACCTTTTTAATGTCAATAACATAAGGATTTTGATAATAATGGGATGAATTTTCAAATGGTGACATTAGCGTTACACCTCTTTCGTTTGTTTTTAGATTAGTGACTTTAACCTTATAGTATCACGACATTCCTTACTTTACTAACAAATCTCTAAAATTTCACAAAACCTTAAAAAGTTCTTTACCAAATTCCTTCTAAATTCACCTATAATACAAAATACCTGAACTATGTTTTCAGCTACTACAAAAACGAAGTTTAGTTTATCAATTCTATTGATTTTAGATATTGTTTGAGGTTTTAAGGAGTTGATGCATACATATACGTAAATTTTATAAGGCTTTAATAACTGACGAAGCGTCTCGACTCTGGTTTTTTGAGTTGTTCATAAGGTTAGGCAGATTATAGTAAATTAAGAAACCTGAAAGTAGGGAAATGATTCTATGAGGAAATTACCGACTTTGTTTCTAACCGCGTTATTTACATTTTCGTCTGTTCTCCCCGTATTGGCTTCAACGGATACGTCAACCATTTCTCCCGTTATCAATAGAATGGCAGGTCAAGATCGTTATGAAACGTCAAGCACAATTGCCGAACAAGGTTGGCCTAATGGTTCAACAAATTGTATCTTAGCCTTTGGAGGTAATTTCACGGATAGTCTTGCTGCTGTACCCCTGGCAAAAAAATATGATGCCCCGATATTACTTACTGAGAGCACAACGCTGCCGGCAATCACCAAAAAAACATTAACTGATTTGAAAACCAAAAATGTTACAATAATAGGTGGTACTGGAGTGATCTCTGCTGCTATAGATACTGAACTACAAGCAATGGGGATAACAACCAATAGGATTTATGGGTACGATAAATATGAAACTGCAATAGCTGTAGCTAAGCAAGTGACCTCGTCACCAACGATGCTGTTTGTTTGTACTTCTGACGATTTCACCGATGCTCTTTCAATTTCACCTGTCGCAGCAATTAAACAAGATCCAATCATTCTTGTATCTCAAGACAGTATCCCTGAATCGGTTAAAAACTATATTTCTGCAAACAACGGTATTGTCAAGACTTATGTTATCGGTGATTCCGATGAAATTAGTGATAGTGTTGCTAATCAATTTCCCAATTATGAAAGGATTGCTGGTAATGACAGCTATAGCACAAATATTGCTGTTAACAATCAATTCGCCAGTGTTTTTGGCACTAAAATTACAACTGTAGCTTCCGGTGAACAATTTCCTGATGCCCTAAGCGGAAGTGCTCTAGCCTCAAAAATTGCTGCTCCTATAATTTTAATCAACAATTCTCCGGCAGATGTGACAAGAAGTTATTATCAAGACAGAATTGCCAATGGTTTAAACGGTGACAGCAATGTAACACCTACCGTTGATATATTTGGCGGAACAGTTGTTATCCCTGATAGTGTTATGTCAGGGTTAGCACAGGGAAAGGCCGGAGTAAGTCATTTAAGTCCTGTTAGTGTAACAACTGCAATCGGAATTGCCCCAGTGCTGCCTTCAACGGTAACGGCTACTATGATGGATGGGACAACCAAAACAGTAAATGTCACTTGGCCAATTATAGAATCAAGCAGGTATGGATCAGCGGGTAGTTTTTGCGTAACAGGTACAATTGCTGAATCGACAACGGTTAAGCCTATAGCTACCGTTGAGGTTAGACATGAGAATCCAATTCCTATTATAACAGTTGATCAAATTCAGCAAGATATTTTGGGCACATGGACAACATCTGATGGAAAATACACCTTAAACTTTGAAAATGATGGAACCTTAGAAGTCTCTCAAGAAAATACCGGATATACGACTAATTATAAAGCTGCGTATTCTTTTCCCAATAGTACAATGATCAAAATTACAAACTCCAGCTGGACTGAAGAAGATAATTTTGTTTTAATCGGTAAGTATTTAGAAATTTATAATATGGGTATTCCACATATAACAGGTAATAATATAATAACAGGCACTTCCGCTTATACAGGTTACCTAAATCATCCAACGAGTTTTACTCCTTCTACAGATCCGGTTAATTTCATTTTTATGAAGACAAACTGACATTAGCCTAGTTTATCCAGATGCCACCCACTTCTTGTAAGTGGAAGTGGGTGGTTTGGGGGGATATATGAGAAAAAAGTGCTTTGGCTGAGTTACGCCAAAGCACTTTTTTATTAAAATAATATGGCTGTTAATTAACGGCGAATTATTTATACCTTCGGGCTCCAAGATAATTTTTAACATAAAAGCTGTCACTCAAGTTGGTAATAGTTACCCCTTTTTTAGGGTTATCAGCATGAACAAATTTCCCGCCGCCGATGTAAATACCTACGTGAGATGCTCCCTTAGAATACGTAGAAAAGAAAACTAAGTCTCCCGGTTGGAGGTTACTCTCGCTGACAGAATCGCCTGAAGCATATTGGGCATAAGATGTTCGAGGAAGAGAAATACCAGATCCAGCATAAACATACTGAGTAAATCCGGAACAATCAAATCCTTTTAACGTTGTCCCGCCAAAAATATAGGGCTTACCCACTAAACTTACAGCATGGTCGATGATGTCAGAATGGTTAATGTCGCCGCGAGATACATTGGTCTCATCAGTCCTAGTATTATTTGACACAGCCTGAGCAACTTGAGTTATATGTACTGATGATGTACTTTTAGGAAGAGAGCTTTCCGCTGTTTGCGTAGTTTTCGCCTGAATTTGATTATTCTTTGGAGCAGCTGCTGTAACGGTTGCTGCTGCTTTATAGATTGGCTCTGTTTTCTCTGAAGATAACCGTTGGTGAATAAATTGAGGAACAATGAACGACGTTGAAAAGGAATCCAATTTGCTAGGATTCGTGAAAGAATCGAAACTCAAGGTTTGAGACGTTGATGGCATTAAAACATTCCCCACCAAGAGCATTCCGGATAGAATGACACCTGATAGTCGGAACAGGCCTGGAGACAATTTCATTCCCTTTTCACCTTTCATAGCTTACGAGGTTAGTTGTCGGATTCGGGCGAAGGTAACAGCCCTACGCCATAGTGGCGATTCACCCCGTATAGAAATAAAATCCCCCGCTCTAGAGTAATCTCTAGATTCAGCTTTATTTTTCTTTGTCATATTTTTCATAAACAAGAATTCGACAGAATTCGCCAATATCCTCTAAAACGAAATGTGTAATATTTGGTAAAGAGCCATTTTTAGACATAACGATACCATTGTAATAATTACCATACGAATCAGAGAGAGCTTTTGGTTACCGCGAGAGGAAATGACTAACAATGTATCGAATGTTTACAGTTGGGTGATTAAACTACCGGTATTTTTGTATTTGTAGAAGAATCTGAAGGTAATTTGGGGTGAGCCCCCCTAAAAAAGGAGAAACCCTATCGTATAAGAGGGTAGGAGGAAGAAAGCATGCCGGAATGGGAAGACCAATCGACGTGGCAGCGTTTGAAAGAGGATTCGAAAGCCCGAGAGGATTTTTTGGCCAAATCTCAAATGTTTATTTGTCATGTGGCTAGCCAGGCGTGTTTTCATTTTCTGGAATGGGGCAGGGATGAGGAATTATCCGAGGCTTTGATCGCTTTTAATGAAGCCATCGATTTGTTTATTGCTGATAAAGGCGTGCCTTTTTTAGCATTTGCCAGAGTTTTAATCAAAAGGCGCCTTATTGATTATCATCGGAAACAGCGGTCACAGCTGACAAATTCACTCGACCAAGAGGATATTGGACGAGACATTGAAATTCATCTGAGTTTAAATGAATTCAAAGAGAAAGAACAAAACCGGGAGAGGGCGGCGGAAATTCAACAGTTTACGCAAGCTTTGGCGGCAGTAAACCTTACCTTTCAAGATTTAGTTGCAGCTTCACCCAAACATCGAGATTCTCGTGAGACATTGCTTAGGGCGGCAAGAGAACTGGCATTTGACGAAGAACTATGGGCCCATGTTGAACGAACTGGAAAAGTCCCTATGCAAGCTTTAGCACTGAAAACTCAGATTCACCCTAAAGTTTTGGAAAGGGGACGGAAATATATCTTAGCAGTAGCTTTGCTTATAGCCAATCAACATGACTATATATATTTAAGAGAATATGTCACCTCGCGGGAAAAGGGGGGAGAAAATGAGTAAGTTGAAAGCTGTGGTACTGGAGAAATCCGGGTTTCGCTACACTGTTTTAGGAAATGACGGCGCTTTTCGCCATGTTTACAGGCGACGGAACATTGAAGCAGGCGAGGAAATCGAAGTTCGGACAGGTATAATGAATGCAAACAGCCTGCGTATTGGGGCAGGGGTAGCCGCATTATTCCTCTTAGTCTTGATGGCTTGTTTGGGATGGAACCTTTATCAAGCACCAACTGCAGTTGCGTTGCTCTCAGTAGACATTAATCCAAGTTTACAATTTACGATTGACTCCCAAGGGCGCTTATTAAAGTTCCAGAGCGAAAATGATGATGCCAAAAGCATGTTAAGTCAGTTAGATCTTAAAGGACAGCCACTAGATAAGGCCCTTGAACAAATTATCACCCAATCTTATGATCATAAATTCCTGAATTCCCAACAAAACTGGGTCGTGGTGGGATATTCTCCAATGTCAGATAAAACCTCAGATCAAATGCCTAAAGAACTTAACGATCAACAAATCGCTTTATGGGTCACGAGAGCAATTAAGAAAAATGGGTTTACTCCACAGGTTGCAGTTTTTCCTCTGACCTCTCAGGAGCGCGAGCTAGCACAACAAGGAGAATTGACTCTTGGGGAATATGCGCTTTGGCAGACTGCTCAAAAGGCCGGAGTCGAGACGCAAGCTCAGAAACTAAAAGATAATTCAGAACGGGATCGATTACTTGAAAATCCCCAGGTTCAAGAGCAGATCAAGACTGGTAAACATGGGATGGAATTAAGTACGCCTCAAACGAATGGAAATGTAAGGCCTGATTCTGGATCCTCTGATCAATCAAATAAAGAAACGAAAGGAAAGCCAAAGCCTGATAAATTGCCGCCCTCCTCAGCTAAAATGCCCGGCAATGGTTTCAATACGGAGCAAAAACAACAGAGGGGCAATGGCAATGATTCTATGAATAATAGACATGAAAAGCCTCAGATGAATAAAGGCTCAAATCGTTTTCCGGGAGAATTCAAGAAAAAAGCGGAAAAGGGCACACCCAACGAGAGTTCAAAAGGATAACGGAGCATTAACTAATAGTAAAAGCATAAATCCAAATTAAACATGTTCAAATAAGCAGCTAATGAACTGATAAGATAATTTTCGTCATTGCATTTTTGGGATAGCGGATGTTAAAATGTATAACAATATGACGTAAGTTCTTGTTCATTAAAATCTTAAAAAGTTCAGGATTTAAACTCAATTGCCTGTAGTGATCTGGTATTGACAATTTACTCTATTAATGGTAACATTTGAACTCGGTCAAGGTAGACGAAAAATTTGGTATCACTCAGTCTTAAACCTGGATTTTAAGCTATTAATTTTTCCTCTTGACAAGGTTAAGTTAAAGTGCTAAAATACAATTCTGGCATCAATTCGATCACCTCCTTCCAAAGGAGAGTGGTTTTGAGCAAAGGCTCTGGCCGGGGATCTGTATAATTGTTTTGTTTGGGGGTATAGCTCAGCTGGGAGAGCACCTGCCTTGCAAGCAGGGGGTCAGCGGTTCGATCCCGCTTACCTCCACCATTAGAAAACTTCTGTATCTTAAGAATTGAAATGGGTAGGTGGCCGAGTGGTTAAAGGCGACAGACTGTAAATCTGTTCCGCGAGGTACGATGGTTCGAATCCATCCCTGCCCACCAATTAAAAAGTGTTATTTTTGGAGGGGTGTCCGAGTGGTTTAAGGAGCTGGTCTTGAAAACCAGTGACTCCGCAAGGGGCCGTGGGTTCGAATCCCACCCCCTCCGCCATTATATTGCCATTGTAGCTCAGTCGGTAGAGCGTATCCTTGGTAAGGATAAGGTCACCGGTTCAATCCCGGTCAATGGCTCCAGCTATTGCGGGAGTGGCGTAACTGGCAGACGCGCACGTTTGAGGGGCGTGTGGGTAACTCCGTACGGGTTCAAGTCCCGTCTTCCGCACCAAATATACTTGGAGAAGTACTCAAGTGGCTGAAGAGGACGGTTTGCTAAACCGTTAGGGTGGGTAACTGCCGCGAGGGTTCAAATCCCTCCTTCTCCGCCAGATCCATTCCTCGATAGCTCAATGGTGGAGCAACCGGCTGTTAACCGGTAGGTTGTAGGTTCGAGTCCTACTCGGGGAGCCATTTATTGCGGGTGTAGCTCAATGGTAGAGCACTAGCCTTCCAAGCTAGCTACGTGAGTTCGATTCTCATCACCCGCTCCAGTAATACTTATGGCGGCATAGCCAAGTGGTAAGGCAGAGGTCCGCAAAACCTCGACCCCCTCGTTCGAATCAGGGTGCCGCCTCCAATTGCCGATGTGGCGGAACTGGCAGACGCACGGGACTTAAAATCCCGCGGGTTAATAGCCCGTACCGGTTCGATTCCGGTCATCGGCACCATTACATAATTAATAAGCTGGAAAATATCATAGGGTTATCTTTTCTTTTGACGTAATAATACGTTGGCTTTGTGAAAGAAATTTGCCAACGTATTTTGTCGTTTTTGAGTTTAGTTGTGGTCTCATTAACTGTAAAAACCTAATATTGGCAAGAAAAAATGCCCTAAAGAAAGTTTCTCTAAGGCATTTTTTTCTTATCTTCATAAGTGCAATATCCTGCCAAAACCTGCCAGTTCCGCTCAGCAGCATATGTAAATCTTAGAACGATGTGATGGTATCAAAGTGTATGGGGATCTCGTTATTTTTGGGGGACAATTTCTAACCAGTAATTGTCTGGATCGTTAATAAAATAGATACCCATTTCTTTATTTTCATAGCAAATGCATCCCATTTTTTTGTGACGTTCATATGCTGCTTCGAAATCGTCAACCATAAAAGCTACATGGAATTCGTTCTCCCCTAAATCATAGGGTTTTGTTCGCTCTTTTAACCATGTCAGTTCCAAGCTATGTTCTGTAACTCCATCTCCAAGATAAACAAGGATAAAATCACCGCTTGGCGGTTCAAATCGTTTGACTTCTACCAGACCCAAGGCTTCTTGATAGAATTTTAGGCTTTTTTCGAGGTCTAGGATGTTAAAGTTATTATGATTAAATCGAAATTTCATAGGAAACCTTCTTTCTCAAATTTTGTCAAGTTGTCCTTGAGCAGCAGACTCTTGATTTCTTCAAATTTATTGTATAATCATTATGAGGTGATAACAATGGAAAACGCACATCTTAAAATAAAATATTTATATCATAGTGGTTTTGTAGTCGAAACGCGAAACAATTTACTTGTTTTTGATTATTATCAAGGTAGTATCGGCGATTTAATCAAGAAAAGTCCTAAAAATATTTTTGTCTTTTCCTCTCATAGTCATCCTGATCATTTTAATCCTTTGATCCTAGAATGGCAAAAAGAAAGATCGGATATTCACTATATCTTTAGCAATGATATTCTTGTTTCTCCAAAGTTAAATAACCTGAACGTACTTGCCCCCTACGAAAAAGTCGAATTGGGCAGTTTGAAAATTAAGGCTTATAATTCTACAGATATAGGTGTTTCTTTTCTGGTCCAGGATGAAGAAACCCGTCTTTTTCATGCCGGAGATTTAAACTGGTGGTATTGGATTGATACTCAGGAAGAGATGGCCAAGGCCGAGAAAGAGTTTAAGGATGAAATTCAAAGAATCAAAGGTGAGGTCATTGATTTTGCATTCTTTCCTGTTGACCCTAGGCTCGAAAAGAATTATCTGGCGGGAGCAGAGTATTTTATTCGGGAACTTAATCCAAAATATCTTATACCGATGCACTTTGCCGATAGCCCTGAAACCCTGGAGGACTTTGTAGATAAAATGAAAGATTCCTCCTGCAAAATTCTCAAATTCTCTCAAAAGGGGCAAGAGTTAAGCCTTTAAAAAAGAGTACGGACAAGCACTCCAAGGAGGTATTTTATAATGGATAAGACGCAGCTTAGTGAGTGTAGTTCTCTTTGGGCCATGGTACGTGCTATTCCCTTAGCCTGCTGTGCAGTCAATGATGAAAATAATGAGATTATTTTTAGTAATCAGGAGTTTATAAAGTTATGGCACTTAGAACATATGCATAAAAACCTTCTGATGGGTATTTATATGCATCAAGATTTTATCGATTACTGCTCGACATTAGTTCAAGATGTTGAGAATTTTAGGGAGGGATATAAACTTCTTCACGAAAAGTCCGAAAGTACCAAGGAAGATTTACTAATTTTAAAAGATGGTCGGACTATCAGACGAAATGCATCACTAATGCTCGATGCTAAGGGGAAAAAGTTTGGGCACCTTTATATGTTTAAAGACCTAACCAAACATATCGAGTTCCAAAATCGATTGCATGAGAAACAAATGGAATATCGTAACCTATATATGAACAGTCCTGCAGTAATGATGGTTGTTGATTCTAAAACCGGAAAAATTGTAAAAACCAATCAAGCTGCTGCTAATTATTACGGCTATACAGCAGAACAATTAGACAAAATGTCAATCTATAGTATCGAGAAGGATGATAGATTACGAGTTGATGAAATGTTACAAGAGATTATAAATAGCGAGGGAAAATCTTTTTACAGTGAACATCGGCTAGTGAATGGCGAAATTCGTAATGTTGAAATATTCGCCTGCCCTTTTCAATCCCTTGATAAACTATTTATCAATTCGATTATTTTTGATGTTACGGAGAAGATGCAGAATGAGAAAAAGTTAAAGGAAAACCATGAACGTTTATCACTTATTCTTGATGGAGCAAGGGCAGGGACTTGGGAGGTTGACCTTATTGAGAAGACGGCCCATCAAGATTCACGCTGTAAAGCAATTGTCGGCTATAACGCTAATGAAGTGATTGATTGGCATAGCTTAATCCATCCCGAGGATGTTGACAGAGTTGACCAAGCGATTAAAAGCTTATATACTAAAAAATCCGATGTATACGCTTTAGAATACCGTTTGCGTCATAAAGACGGTACTTATCGCTGGGTTTATTCCACGTGCTCGAAAATTTATGATCAGCAACTGCGTCCGATTCGCTATTTAGGCTTAATTCTTGATATTACTCAACGCAAAAAACTGGAAGAATTAATCAGTGAAAGCGAAAAACGTCTAAAGGATTTTGCCCAAGCTATTCCGGAGCTTACTGCCATTATTGATGAAGATGGACGTTATATAGAGGTTTTTGGTCATGATAACCAGTTTCTCTACCCGCCAGAAACTATGAGAGGACACACCGTTTATGAGCTATTTCCTCCGGATTTAGCCCAAACTATGCTCAATCATGTTCGCAAGGCTATAACAAATGGGGAAGTAAGCCATATGTTGCGTGGACTGAATATGGGAACTGAGAAACGCTATTTTGAAGGTCGGACTGCTCCCATGGATTATAAGGTGAACGGTAAAAAAACGGCAGTTCTCTTAGTATCTGACATTACTCAACGGATCCGCATTGAGCAGACTCTCCGCTTTACTTATGAACTAAGGCGACGAAGCGATTTCATCAATGATCGGATCAATGGTGATACCTCCTATGATGATAAAACTTTAGCCATCGCTAAAGAGTGGGGAATTGACCTTAAACAATCTCTCTTTTGCTGCATAATCCAATGTCAGGATATTGATTTAATGTCTCGAGGAAGCAAGCTGAGTCCTAATGGAGATCTTAAGCTTGAAATTGTGCGACAAATCACTGAGCAGATGAAAGTTACGGTTTGGGAAAATCGAAATAACATTTGTATACTTTGTCATGATGAAGAAAGAGGAAATGAACGGGAAAAAACTCAGCAAACTGCCTTGCAAATCAAACAAGTTATTAATGAATATGTCCCTAATCTTACAGTAACTATTGCTATCAGCGATAGTCACTGTAAAATGGGCAGTGTTAAAAAATGCTACCAGGAGGCATGGAATACACTTTTGGCATCAAAATGCTTATCAGAAGAAGAAGGAGGAATTTTTCATTTCCGTGACATAGGCCTTTTTCAAATTCTGGCAGCAATAGATAGGAAGGATGATAAGAGAGAGTTTGTTGAAAATAATATCGGGCCTCTTATCAGCTATGATCAACAAAAAGGAACAGACCTTTTGAACACTCTTGAAAAGATCTTAAAAAGTAACAATCTCAGACAAGCAGCTGAAGAACTATTTATTCATAGGAAAACTTTAATGTTTCGGAAGCAGCGTATTGAAAAGTTATTATCGATTTCATTAGATAATTATCAGATACGTTTAGCTCTTTCGGCAGCAATTATGATTTATAAGTTGAATAAGATTGTATAATTATTCGACATAAAGAAACAGTTTATTATCCATACGGGATAATAAACTGTAATTTTTTTGTCTAATAAATATACAATTTGGGCAATTGTATATTGTTTCTAAATACCTTAATATTTATTTAAAATTTGGAATTAGTCGAATATCCTTTTGTATGGAATAAGATGGAATGTCCTAATGTTTTTACTAAACCTTTTACTATAATCTCATAGAGTTTTAGGCGAAAGAAAGGGGGTTTTGACATGAGTTCTTTAGAATTGGTTGTTTTTACTTTGGGCGAAGACGAATATGGTCTTGAGATTGCTTACGCCCAAGAAATTATCCGTATCCCGGAAAGAATTAAAAGAATGCCTGATATGCCACCATTCATGGAAGGCGTTATTGATTTGCGTGGAAAAGTGATTCCCATCCTTGATTTAAAAAAGCGCTTCGGTTTTATGGAAACGGACCGAGGTCTTGATAGCCGTTTGCTTGTTCTTGACTTAGAAGAGATTTTAGTGGGAATCATTGTTGATGATGTGTCGGAAGTTATTAAGCTCGAAGAACAAGCTGTTGAAAAACTAAATACTCAGATCTTTACTCTAGGGAGTAACAGCGTAGAAGCCATAGCTCGAATTGATAACCGCATAGTTCTTATACTTAACAGCAATAAACTCAAAGAAGAGTTACTTACGAAATGGCATAATGAGGAGTGATAGGCATGATCGCATTAGCAGAAATTGAGTCATGTAAAGTTTTAGCTGAGCAGTTAACGAATTTTATTCCGGGCGGGGTTATATTCTGTATCATTGAAAGAGACACCTTTGTATGGGTGAAAGCTTCATCATCATTCTCGATTGATGCCATTAAGGTCGGCAATAAATTAAACGACAGTTCAACAACAATACAGGCGATTCGGCAAAAAGAAGTTTTAATCCAAAATGTTCCTCGTACTGTCTATGGAAAAAGAGTCTCCATTATTTCCATTCCTGTACTCGATACCAATGGTGATGCAGTAGGTGCATTTTCCATAATCGTTCCAAAATTACATCCTGTTGCTGCTGCCTTTGATGATTTCGCTCCAATTTTAGCGGAAATGTTTCATGAAGGAGCTTTTCTATATATGTCCGATTTAACTCAAATAGCTTATGCGCAATCTTCAACAAAATTTGATCTGCCCTCTGTTAAAGTTGGCAATGTTTTAACTGAAGATGACACTGCTTATCATGTGTTGAAATCGAAACAGCCGATCATTAATGAAATTGATGCTTCACGATTTGGTATGCCGCTTAATGTTGCTAATTATCCGCTTACAGATGATGGGGGGGACATAGTGGCTACGATAGGCATCGTCACACCAAAGAAAACGGCCTTTAAACTCCGTGAAATGTCCAGTAATCTGGAAAGCAGCCTGACAGGGATTGCAGCGGCTATTGAGGAATTAGCGGCATCAGCAACGCAAATTCATTCTAACGAAGGAGATCTAAATTCGAATATTAAAGAGATTATTGATATATCGGAAAAAATCAATGAAGTGTCTGATTTCATCAAGGAAATAGCAGATGAAACAAAAATGTTAGGTTTAAATGCAGCTATCGAGGCCGCAAGAGCGGGTGACGCGGGACGAGGTTTTGGAGTGGTTGCTGAAGAGATCAGGAAGCTTTCTGCTCAATCCAAGAGTACTGTACCAAAAATTAAGCAACTAACAGAATCGATTAAGACCAAAGTTGAGGAAGCTAGTCAAAAAAGCAACCAATCCCTAGATGCCAGTCAGGGACAAGCAGCAGCTTCAGAAGAAATTACTGCAAGTATTGAAGAAATTACATCAATGTCAATGGAATTGAGCAACATTGCTAAGACTTTATAGCTTATAGGTAAGCAAGGGTCGAGATATAATTAAAAAGATTGTATTTGAATAACTGAAATGTTGAGAAGATAGTAACGTTAATGCCGGATTATTTTTCTAAGATCCGGCATTTTTTGTTTTATCTAAGTTCAGTTTGTTAAGTATTGCTGCAATTCATTTTAGGGTCGATTTGATGTAAGTAAACAAGGGGAATGAAATAGACTAAAATTGAAAATAGTAATAAAATCAAATAATCAAATAATCAAAACCACTTGAACTGTAAATCCAATATGATATAATAATTATTATAAATAAGTTCGGTGCTCTCAAATTTCAATTACTAGGACGTTTCAATTGCTTGTGTCGGTATAAAACGTATTACGTCTAGCTTTATTACTTGTTAGATTTATCCAATTTTAAGACCCCTACTTCTTAAGTGGGGGTGGGTCCTTCGAACGAGTTCACTACTTGTCGAGTCTTTTGTGAACAAACTATATTAAATTTTAGAATGGAGTGCTCAAAATGAAACCTGTCCAAATCGCCGAAAATGTCTATTGGGTCGGGGGAATCGACTGGGATATTCGAAATTTCCACGGATATCTAATTCCGAGGGGTACTACATATAATGCTTATTTAATTATTGATGAAAAAATAACCCTCATTGATACGGTTAAGCATTATTTAGCCGATGAAATGTTAGCACGAATCTCTGAAGTTATTGATCCTTCGAAAATAGATTATATCGTATCTAATCATGTGGAGATGGATCATTCCGGTGGGCTCCCTCGTTTAATGGAAGCAGCACCGCAAGCTCAAATTTACACCTCATTAAATGGGGAAAAAGGTCTAAAAGCCCACTATAAAGGTAATTGGAATTATAATGTGATGAAATCAGGAACAACGCTAAGTTTGGGTAAGCGAAGTCTTACCTTTATCCATACTCCCATGGTTCATTGGCCTGACAATATGGTTTGCTATTTACAGGAGGACAAAATATTGTTTTCCAATGATGCTTTTGGACAGCACATTGCTACATCGGAACGCTTTGACGATCAACTTTCAGCGGATATTGTTATGGAAGAAGCTGCAAAATACTATGCCAATATTGTACTCCCTTATGGCAAACAAGTTGAAAAAGCCTTAGAATTAGTGTCTGCTTTGGAGATTGATACCATTGCTCCAAGCCATGGAGTAATATGGCGTTCGAAAATAAAGGATATCCTAAGCGAATATCGTAAGTGGTCTGCGGATCAGACGGATGATAAGGCAGTAATAGTATATGATTCAATGTGGAACTCAACAGAGATGATAGCTTATGCTATACAGAACGCCATGGAGGAGAAAGGCATTACCACTAGAATGAGGAATTTAAGAACGAATCATATCTCTGATATTATGACAGAAGTCCTTACTGCTAAATATATATGTGTAGGCTCACCTACCTTGAACAATAACATGCTTCCCACCGTAGCTGCTTTTTTAACATATTTAAAAGGTTTGGCTCCTAAAAAGCGGATTGGTTTAGCTTTTGGTTCTTATGGCTGGGGGGGCCAAAGTGTTGGCATGGTTGAAGATGTATTGAAGAGTATGAATTTTGATCTCTTGGAGCAAATAAGAATCCAGTATATTCCTGATTCTGATCAGTTAACCGAGATAACTAAAAAGATTGCAATGACTCTTAAATAGATCTTAAGCGGAAATCGGAAATTTATTTTTACTTTGGGACTGGATGCTGAAATACTCCAGTCCTTTTTGTATAATGATTAAGGTATAGCCCCCCTTGGTGAAGTGGGAGTCTTATGATTGGATCAAGGGCCTCTATATACCATAATTTGCAGAATGGGAGGTTGCAAAATGTCATTTACTATAAAAACTCAAAGTGATGTCTTTAAATTAGCACTGCTCCTTTATGATTATCTCAGTCAAAATGGTTATCCTGCTGAGGCGAAGTATCTCAATCAATTGGCAGATTCTTGTTACCCACAGAATGCACAATCTTTAGAAGCTCATTTGATCGCCTTTAAAGAAATCAGAGCGGCGATTTCTGACTTGCCTTTAGCATATCTTCGTGCTCTAGATGAAGCAATAATGCTAATATCGGGTAGTTAAGGCATTCAATTTCAATAAATCTAGGGGAAACATAGCTGATTAGTATTAGGAATTATGCACATACTAAGTTTAAATACTTACAGGGAGGGATTAATTTGACTGTTCAAGCAGATTTGGAAAAAGCAGTAGCCGCTGCTCAATCAGCTCTTGGAACGTATGAAACTTTTTCAGCGTCGACCCTGGATGGAACAGCGAAACAAATGTTCAAAGAAATGTCTTCCGACATGGAGCGTCATGTCGCACTGCTTAGGGGTAGGCTGGCCTATGTAACTCAGAATAACAGTATGAATAAACCTTTGAGTTAGAGAGAAAAGGCCAGTGAAATATAAATCAGACACAGTAAAAGTCGCCCTGCACCAAGGGCGACTTTTTAGTCCTTGTATGTAATTGTTTCTATTTTTTGCTGTCATTATAATATCTGCTTCACTAGGATACTTTAAGGCTTTTGATATTGATTATAAAAAGGGCACCCGCCGCCCTGCCAGGTTATTTCCGTAACACCATTGCCGCTTTGAAACTGGTGAAGCATAAATGCATCACAAATAGTTGTTTGTCCGTATAGACATTTTGAACAAGACGCAAAGTCCATACCTAACACTCCTTCCTGTTAGTGTGAATCAATTAATCAGATCTAATATAAGAATATCCAAACTTAAATCCCTTTACTCATTAGAATTACAAATGGAATTATTCCGATTGTGATTGCCATTCAAATGCTGATCACTTTGAGTGTAATATTTTCCAATTGCTAGGGGAAAATACGCATAATCTCCTATGAATATAAACTAGACTATTATCGTGTCAGACTAGGGTATGCATAAATTACGTCCTGACTATAATCCAATCAGCGAATTGCATTTTGGATGATCAGAAGAGGCTAGACTATGATGGAACACAGATTTGCTTTATAGGTTAAAATTCATAAGGGTTGAACAGAATGATAATAGTTAAAATAATTTGAATAAAAGAAGGAAATAGTCGATATAAGGAGAATTATATCAAAAAATGTTATGAAGAATTGTAACTAAAGCAATGCTTGTATTTCCTCTTAAGATAAGTGTAATGAAGGATCTGCTGAGAAGAAAAAGGAGAGTTTAAATTTTAATGGTTATAAAGCTCAGTGATGCTGTTGCCCAAAAGATTGTTGAATTAATTCATAAACAAAGCGGATTCGATGTCATAGTCTGTGATAATACTGGAACAATCATTGCTGATTCAGAGCAAGTAAGGATTGGTCAAAAGCATAAAGGAAGTTATCAGATATTAACCTCGGATAAAGATTCGGCAGTTATTACAGCCCAGGAGGCTGAAGAGTCAAACGGGCGAGTAAAAGAAGGAGTTAGTATTGCTATTGAAGCAGAAGGTGCCAAAATTGGTACCTTTGGAATTGCCGGACCTTTGGAAATTGTTCCTCCCGTAGCGAGAATAGCTGCCGGTATGATTATTATGATGCTGCGAGATGAAGAATTAAAGGACTTTATCCGTAACCAAGTTAGAGTTTTAGGTACATCAGTTGATCAGGCTGCAAATGGTGAATTTGACATTGTTTTTGAATTATTGAAGAATACAACGGAGTCTATAACGTTTGAAAATGGAAACTGTCCTGAAATCTATAAGTTAATAGATAAGATGAGCAATTTAGCTTTTAAAGATACATTGACTGGTACTTACAATCGACGTTATATCGATCAGAAACTGCCTGTAGATATTATTAGTACCTCACTTTCTGAGCAAAGTTTATCAATTATTATTGCGGATATCGATTTTTTCAAAAATGTTAATGATACCCATGGTCATGTAGCAGGAGACCATACGTTAAAAGCTGTTGCAGATATTCTTTCTGGATGTATTCAACGGGAAAGTGATTGGATTTCAAGGTATGGAGGTGAGGAATTCTTAATCTGCCTTCCTGGTGCAGGTCTTAAAAGGGCCGTTGAAATAGCTGAGCATATGAGAAGTTCTGTAGAAAACAGTGAAATAGTATATGGAGAATGTTCGATTAAAATCACAGCAAGCTTGGGTGTTTGCAGCATTAAACCTTCCTCACGTGCTCCAAGGATTAATGCTGAAAAATTAATTGAATGTGCTGATAACAAGCTTTATGTGGCAAAACATAAGGGGAGAAATCGGGTTGAAGCATAAGCATAGTGTATCTTTTTCCCACTCAGATGATTACTAAGTGGTGAAAGTCTCACAATTGGATAAAAGTCATCACAAAAAGCTAAAGGATATCTTCAAAAGAGATGTCTTTTAGCTTTTTGTGATTTAGATGAACTGAAATTAAGAAAAAAGCAAAGGTTGACAAAAACTTAACATTAAAAACAAAGGATATAGGATGATTTTAGCGAATAGTAGTTAAGACATAATAAATATTCAAAAAGAGGAATAATAATGAATAATAAATTTAAAATATTAATTTTTATTTGTATGGCATGTATTTTTTGTCTGCCTTTACAGGTACAAGCCCAAGCCCAAACTCAAACAAATGCTCCGACAAGTTCACAATTAACAAATTCACAGACTCAAAGTAATTCCGCAAAGGAAACCCCAAACAAGAACGACGCTAATGAATTGCAGCAATTCGCTGAACAAGAATTAAAACTAAATAGCCAGTTCAGTAATCAGACAGAACAGGAGCTTGCCCTTGATATGAAAATTTTATCATTGCAGCAATCTCTGCAAACCATAAATGAGGGAATTACCAATGATCAATCTGCTTTAGAGAGCCAACAAAAACAACTTAAGGATTTGCAAACGCAGGAAATTCAGCTTCAAAAGCAACATCAAGACGATAGTGATAAATTGGGAGATATCCTAAATACTTTTTATCAAAGTGGAAATGAAGAAGTGGGTTATCTTCCATATATGAACGTGTTATTTCAATCGACGAGTATGTCAGACTTTCTTGATCGCTGGGAATATGTCTCTTATATTATTGACGATTTTAGAGACTTGAATCAGGAGATTTCAATTGCCAATACCAATATTACTAAGAAGCAGTCCTTAATCAGTGAGAAAATGGCTTCAGTAAAGGCCTCGCTTGAAGATAAAAAGAAATTACAACAAACACAGCAACAGCTCTTATCTACCCAGCAAAATCTCCTTGCTCAAGTAAATTCTCAAGAGAAAACAACAATACTTTCTTCAATAGAAGTACAATCCAATATCGATGAATTGGCTCAAGAACAATCCTTAGAAACCTCATTAGCTGCAGCCGGGCGTGCGGACGGCATAAATCCAAGTGATGCTGCTGACGCTGATCTTTTAAATAGCAAAAACAAGCAGTTAGTGTCTATTCCTTATAATTTTCAGTCTATCTTAGCCTATGCTGAACAATATTTGGGAACGCCTTATGTTTGGGGCGGAACTACTTCAAGCCCCGGTTTTGATTGTTCAGGATTTGTTCAGTATGTATATGGGCATTTTGGAGTTAAATTAAATCGCGTGTCTCAAGATCAGTTTAAGGAGGGCATAGGAATTCCTGAAACGGATCTAAAACCCGGTGATCTCCTTTTCTTCAGCACTTATGAAGCTGGTGCATCTCATGTAGGGATTTATATTGGAAACAATATGATGATTGATTCTGAAGCATACGGCGTTTGTTTTGATAATATAACGAATTCTTACTGGGCTTCACGCTATTTGGGTGCCAGGCGTGTGGCTTTTCTAGAAAAACTCTAACGCGGCTATTAAAACGGATGATCTTTACGGTATAATTACTATAATGGCCTTCATCTCCTCACCAAATTCTATTTTCTGGAGGAATCTATGATAAATCGATCAATTGCTGACGAAAATATTTTTAAAATACAGGAAGAAGATACTCAAAATAGTTTTTATGGCTGCAATCAAGAGTGGTATACTACGATGTGGCAGCGCCGAGCCGGATGCGGACCGACGGTTGCAACGAATATTGTGTATTACCTCAACTGTACGCGAAAGAGCTCGATATCGGATAAGCGGCTATGGACAAAGCGCAAGGCCTTATTATTAATGGAAGAAGTTTATCAATATGTGAAACCAACAATGCGTGGAATTCCAACGACAAAACTTTTCGGCGATGATGTCCTGAAATATGCAGAAGCAATGAAACGAACTATACAACTTGAAATTTTAGATGTACCTAAAGGCCGAAAATCTCGTCCCTTATTTCAGCAACTTTTGACGTTTTTAGATCAAGCATTGGGCAATGACAGACCTGTAGCTTTTCTAAATTTAGATAATGGAGAAGAAAAACGATTGGATTCTTGGCACTGGGTAACCATCATTTCAATGTTGTACGCCGAAGAAGACAGCAGAGCAACGATAAGAATTTTGGATGGCGGGTATATAAAAGAAATTGATTTAGGGCAATGGTTTCAGACAACTGCATTGGGCGGTGGGTTTGTAAGTTTTGATTACGTTGATGAGAACTGAATACTGGCTATACAACGACAAGGAGTGGAAGGAGACTTAGTTAATTATGGATCAGCGAAAGTTAGTTTTGAATGAGGACAGTGAGTTTAATTTTCTTTGTCATGACGGTCTCGATTGTTTTAAAAAATGCTGCCGCGACATTAATATTTATCTCACACCTTATGATGTCCTCAGAATGAAGAATTTGCTCGGTATTTCTTCAGAAGAATTCCTGGATAAATACACTCTAAACGTGCAATTGCCCACCGGTTTTTCTATAGTTCAGATTAAGATGTCTGAGGAGGATAATTTAACATGTCCTTTCATTACCCCAAAAGGGTGTCGGGTTTATAAAGAACGGCCCTGGTCTTGCCGTATTGCGCCGGTGGACATGCTGGGGGGAGGAAAATACTCCTTTATTTTTGAATCTTCCCGTTGCCATGGGTTGAATGAGAAAAAAAGCCAAACTATTAAAGAGTGGATTTCTGACCAGGGGTTAGAAATTTACGAAGAAATGGAACAAGGGTTTAGTCAAATCCCCAGTTATTTAAAACTTACAGGTGAGCTTGAAATTGATAATAAGATGATTAAGTTATTCTTCTTAGCTTGTTACGATTTGGATAACTTCAAAAGCTATTTAAGGCATAATACTTCCTTGCTCGAAAAAATGGATGTAACTGCGGAACGATTTGAAGAGATAAGGCATGATGATGTTCAGTTAATGAAATTTGGTTTTCAAGTGCTTTCTTTAGGTACTGAGTGCTTAAAAGATCTGATATCTGGGGAATTGGCTTAAATTGACAAAGTGAAGCAATGGTGTTACTTTATTAATAAGTTAATATAATCATCCTTCAGGGTTGGGTGAAATTCCCTATCGGCGGTAAAGCCCGCGAGCCGTAAAGCAGATTCGGTTGAATTCCGAAGCCGACAGTATAGTCTGGATGAGAGAAGGTGATGTTCATATACATAATCGCTATTATGTATTAAGTTTGTCTTGTCAAAATCTCTTAAGGATGCTTAAGAGATTTTTTTATCCTGTGGTTTATCAGTGGGGGTGGGTCCCTCGAGTTCACTAGCGTTCATAAACATTAAAGGAGATGTATACTTTGGAAAGCTGCTATCTTAGTTTTGATGCGGGATCACAAAGCGTAAAAGTGGCTGTTTATACTGAAACTATGCACTGTGTCGCAAAAGCATCCAATCAGACAACGATGAGCTGCCCCCAGCCGGGATGGGTGGATATGGATGCTGAAGAATACTTATCCTTGACTAAATTGGGAATTAAACAATGTATTGAGCAATTGCAAACTAAGGGCATTGACCCTAGTCTAATTAAAGCCATTATGGGTGACGGAATTATTTGTGGAATTGTTGGGGTTGACGAGAGAGGGAAGGCGATTACTCCTTACATTAATTATTTGGATTCTAGGACTCAAAGCGATGTGGAAACTTTAAATCAATTGGATCTGGATATTTGGGGCAAAGAGACCGGCAATGCTGAACCATCTTGTATGTTTCCCGCTTTGCATGCCAGGTGGCTGTTAGCTAATAATAAAGCGTTTCAAGAAAGGGGCAAAAAGTTTGTCCACAATGCTCCTTACATTCTTATGAATTTGGCCGGTTTAGACAGCCGTGATGCTTTTATTGATTGGGGAACAATGTCGGGCTGGGGTCTTGGTTACCGAATTTATGATAAAGAATGGTCCGATGAACAACTAGCTCTTTTAAAGATTGATAAAGCATATCTGCCGAAGATTGTAAAACCTTGGGATATTATTGGTGCCTTATCGGAAGAGACAGCACAAGAAACTGGATGTCCAGCAGGTATCCCGATTTGTGCCGGAGCAGGAGATACGATGCAGTCCATGTTAGGAAGTGGAATTGTTGAAGCGAATAAGGCTGTTGACGTGGCAGGAACATGTGCTATGTTTTGTGTTTCTACCACTGGAATAATCCCGGAATTAAGTAAAAAAGGAAGCGGTTTGATTTTTAATAGCGGAACATTGAAAGATACCTATTTTTATTGGGGATTTGTTAGAACTGGAGGTTTAGCCTTGCGCTGGTTTAAGGATAATCTTTGTCAAAAGGCTGAAGATGATAAATATTATCAATCGCTAAGCCAAAAAGCGGAAAAAATTCCGCCTGGATGTAATGAGGTGATGTTTTTACCATACTTAACCGGCGGATACGGTGAATGGGCTAATATTAAAGGTTGTTTTTTAAACATGAATTTAGATACGGACCAATTTGTTTTATGGCGAGCTGTTTTAGAGGCAATTGCTTATGATTATATGGAAATTACAGATACTTACAGAAATGCCGGAATTGATATTAACAGAATAACTATTACAGAGGGCGGGAGCAGAGATAATCTGTGGAATCAGATTAAGGCCGATGTTATGCAAAGTGAAGCTATTACGTTAGAAATTTCTGGTGGCGCCGTACTGACAAATTGTCTACTTGCGGCTTATGCGACAGGAACGATCGAGGACTTGCCAACGACACTTGTTAAGAACATAAAAATATCTAATCGATATAGTCCAAATTGCAGCAATTCAACAATCTATCGAAATCGCTATAGACAGCAAAGAGATATATTAAGAAAGTTAGCTAACAGTTGATAAGAGAGCCCAAAACAATCCTACATACCGGAAAATAATAAGAACAGTCGGAATTACCTCTCTTTATAGTAAAAGAGAGGTAATTTGTTGTTATCTTACTTGGTGACAAACGGTTATAACTTGAATATCTTGTATTGTACCACAATTTACCATATTACAAGAATGGAATGAGGGTGAAGCACCAATGCCGTTAGGTAAAATGAATATATTTGGGAATCAACAAGTTCAAATGATGCCTCAAGGAACTCAAGGCTACCAAATGCCGAATGGTTCAGGGCAATTTGACCGGACACCATTATTAGGCCGAGGACTGCAAAGATTTGCACCTAAGTTCGGGCTTCCGGGTGGTTTGCTTATGCCACCAGGATTTTCCCAGCCAACAAATAACTTTGGAGGCGGTCAGGCTGGAACTATGCCAGGCGGGATGATGGGAGGAAATGCAAATTGGGGTCCTGGTCCACAAGCTGGAGGGCAGGGGTACGCTGCTCCCGGTTATCCGCCGCAAGGTTTCCAGCAAAATCAGGCGCTCCAGCAACCAATGATGCCGCAATCCCAAGGGTATCAACCACAAGGGTATCCGCCCCAAAGTTATCCAACCCAGGGATATCCAAATCAGATGATTAATCAAGGGTACGGAGGGCAGATGCCTGTTCAGCCTGCCTGGGAAAGCCCCAAAAAAGGCGGAATCAAAGGATTTATCAGTAATCTTCTGTCAAAAAAGAAATAATTAATGATTTATGGCAGCTCCTTAAGATTAAGAAGCATTAAGGCTATTTTCGCTTATGGTGGAGTGCGATAGCCTTCTTGTTATTTTTAAGAACAAGTTGAATACTTAACAGCCGCTGAAAAGAACATTGACCAAAGGGCGAGTATCCGAATTCTTTCATGATTCATAAACTACTTTAAGTGTGAGTTTATGAGGACCGTGAAAGAGGGAGATCAAATGAAGACGGAAGTTTTAAAAAAGGTCTTGACAGATATTCTGGGATCTCTGATCGCTCAGGATAAGACCATTGATAATAATACCAGGCCGGATGATAACCATAACGTTGTGAAGATTGAGGATACCGAAGAGATGCTGGTGATAAAGAGAGTATGTCACGATTTCGCCAAAGCCTTAACCGAGCGCAATTATGAATCTTTAGATGGAAGGGCCGAATATCATCTATATACAGTAGACCATCTTATTAAACTGGTTAAGAACAATGATGAAGAAAACACCATCAAAATTCTTACAGACAATAAGATTAAATCTAAATATGAAGATTGTGAGTTTCTCTCAATTACTTTGAGCGAGAATCAGGAGGAAGCAGAGGTGGTTTATAACGTAAAAACGTGTGTGATCAGTGCTGAAGACAAATACTTTAAAGAACTAAACAAAAAGAACAATAAGAAAAATAGAATTGTGAGAGGTACACCTTTCAGCACTGCCTATACTCTGTTAATAAAAAAAGAGAAGGGAACCTGGAAAGTGGATAATTTTGAAGCTTCAGAGGAAAATATAAAAATGGAATAGGAATTATTCGTTCAAAAATGGTTAATGATATAGAACAGTATAAGAACTAAAGGACAGCAAGGTATCACTACTTCAGGTCGAAATAATGTCAAAAGTATAACTAAATAATTGAGAGCAGAGGTTTAAAACTAAACCTCTGTTATTAATTACCTGTAATGACATATATTTAAATTACATAAAAATTGTAATTCTTTTATATAATAAATAATCATTTTCATTAAATCTTATATAAAAATAAATGATAACTTATATAGAAAAATTATAGGAAAGAAAAAATTTTATATAAAAATTAAATCAAATAATATTTATTTTTAAAAATAAATAGAGTAAACTTATAACTAAGGAAGGAGGTTTGAATCCCAGTTATAGGCACCAATAATCAAAGAGATGATTTCTTACAAACAATTGTCATAAAGAAAGGAGCTACTTAGTTAATGAATTTATTGCGGAAAAAATCTATTACCAAGCTTATTTTCGAATCACAGCAAAAAAGTGGCCTCAAGAAAGCCTTAGGCGCACTGGATCTTACTGCTTTGGGTATTGGTGCTATTATTGGAACCGGAATTTTTGTCTTAACAGGTGTAGCAGCAGCTGAGTATGCCGGGCCAGCATTGGTTTTATCATTTGTTATTTCCGGAATTGCCTGTGCCTTCGCAGCTCTGGTCTACGCTGAATTCGCTTCAATGGTTCCTGTGGCCGGGAGCGCGTATACTTACAGTTATGCTGCTCTTGGTGAGTTTTTTGCTTGGATCATCGGATGGGATCTGATGCTGGAATATGCACTAGCTTGTAGTACTGTAGCCATTGGCTGGTCAGGGTATTTTGTTAAGCTGCTGCAAGGATTAGGCATTAATTTACCTGCCTGGGGCACTTTGTCAGCGGGTTCGGGAGGACTAGTCAACATCCCTGCATTATTAATCGCTCTTCTGATTACTTGGCTTTTATCCCAAGGAGTTAAAGAAAGCACCAGAGTTAACAATATTATCGTTGCTGTCAAATTATTTGCCGTCTTAGTCTTTATTGTAGTATCGATATTTTATGTTAAGCCTGCTAACTGGCAACCTTTCATGCCTTATGGTTGGAATGGAGTGTTCAGGGGGGCCGCTATTGTTTTCTTTGCCTATATTGGTTTTGATGCTGTTTCGACTGCAGCGGAAGAAGTTAAAAATCCTCAAAAGGATTTACCGCGTGGAATTATCGCTTCTTTAATTGTTTGTACTGTTTTGTATATCATTGTAACAGCTCTTTTGACCGGCGCTGTTTCTTACACGAAATTAAATGTTTCGGCCCCTATTGCCTTAGCATTGCAAGTAATGCATCAGAATTGGGCTGCCGGAATCATTTCCATAGGTGCCCTTGGAGGTATTACGACAGTACTGCTTGTTATGCTCTATGGGCAAACTCGGGTTTTCTATGCAATGTCTCGTGATGGCTTACTTCCGAAAATCTTTAGTGAGACCCATCCGATTCATAAAACTCCTAATAAAAGCACTTGGTTAACAGGTATTATTGTAGCAGTAGTAGCCGGATTAACTCCAATCGATGTCCTTGCGGAAATGGTCAATATCGGTACTATGTCAGCTTTTGTTTTTGTCTCCATCGCTGTTATTGTATTACGTAAATCTCAGCCTGATCTGCCGCGCGCTTTCCGCTGCCCGGGAGTACCTGTCGTCCCACTATTAGCTGCCGCATTCTCTTTATTTCTTATGTTTAAACTACCTGGAGCTACCTGGATTCGTTTCATAGTCTGGTTAGTCATTGGTTTGGCTATCTATTTCTTGTATGGGTATAAACATAGCAATTTAAATAGAGAAGCAAAGGTCGATGTCGACTAAGAGAATGATATGGCCAGATAAAAGTCTGTGAATTAATGGCTTTAAGGTACCCTGATTGGGTACCTTTTTTGCTAGAAGATTTGCAGATATTAATTCGTCTGAGCTATAGGCTAAAATTTGACAAGATATTCTGCTGTGTCCACTTTTTTGCAAAGACGTTGTAAAATAGTGTATAATGAACACTCTCGACAGAATTATATGTAAAATTTCACAAAGGTAGAATTTTTTAAAAATAAAATATATAATAATAATATAATGTATAGACAAATATTTCGATTTGGAGGTGACGTGCTTCCTGTTTTGAAAAGAGAAAAAGGAAACTCGTTGAAGAACGACTTGAAATGGAGGTAGATTAATCTTGATAATTATTGGTGAAAAAATTAACGGCGCTATTCCTTCCGTGGCTAAGGCGATTGCCGGCAAAGATACCGAATTTATTAAAAACCTTGCTAAAATTCAAAGTGAAGCCGGTGCCAATTTCATTGATGTTTGTGCATCTGTTGAAGACAGTCTTGAGCTTGAAACCATTAAATGGCTTATTGATTTGGTGCAAGAGGTTACAGATACTCCTATATCTATAGACAGTCCTAATGCGCGTATATGTGCAGAAGCTATCAAATTTTGTAATAAGCCAGGTCTCATAAATTCTGTATCCATGGAAGGTGACAAGATTGAACTTGTCTTCCCTCTCATTGCTGAGACAAAATGGGAATGCGCTGCCCTCTTGTGTGACGATACTGGGATACCTCAGACGGGCGAAAAGCGTCTGGAAGTGTTTGCAGAGATTATGAAGAAAGCAAAAGAGTATAATATTGCTCCTTCAAGACTGCACATAGATCCTTTAGTGCAAATGCTTTGCACTTCAGAAGATGGCATTCTTACGATCATGGATGTTATCAAAGAAATTAAGAAGCAGTATCCGGACATTCATGTAACGGGTGGTGCCAGCAACATTTCCTTCAATCTCCCTGTCCGAAAACTCGTTAATCAAGCCTTTATTGTCTTATCGATGGGTTCCGGCATGGACAGTGCGATCCTTGATCCGACGAACAAAGATCTAATGGGTATGCTCTATGCAACAGAAGCCCTTCTGGGCATGGACGAATATTGCATGGAATACATTGGTGCATATCGAGAAGGAAAATTTGGTGTTAAGAAGTAATAATCAGTGAACTCGGCACCACCACTTATAGAGGTGGTGGCCTTGAAATCTGAATAAAAAATAAGGGAGGAATTCGGAATGTCGAAGATCGAAGAAGTAAAAGCAAATGTCGAGAAAGGTAAAGCTAAAATTGTACCTGGTTTGATACAAGAAGCTTTAGATGAAGGAAACGCAGCGGAAATTATCCTGCAGGCCATGATTGACTCGATGGGAGTTGTCGGTGACCGCTTCTCTGCCGGAGATATTTTTGTTCCTGAAATGTTGATGGCTGCTAAAGCAATGTCCAAAGGGGTTGAAGTCCTTAAACCCCATCTTGTAAGCGATAACACCTCCTCGCTAGGTACCTGTGTTATTGGTACTGTTGAAGGTGATCTCCATGATATCGGTAAAAATCTTGTCAAAATGATGCTTGAAAGTGCCGGCTTTAAAATGGTTGACCTCGGCGTAGACGTTTCAGCAGCTAAATTTATCGATGCCGTCAAAGAAAATGAAAATGTTACCCTGGTGGCCTGCTCAGGGCTTCTTACAACAACTATGACTGCCATGAGAAGTACTATTCAAGCACTTAAAGACAGCGGTTTAAGCGGATTTAAGGTGATTGTCGGCGGTGCGCCTGTAACCGCTGAATATGCTGCTGAAATTGGCGCCGATGGTTTTGCACCTGATGCAGGAAGTGCAGCAGTAAAAGCTCAGGAATTGGTAAAAGGTTAAGGCAACCTAAAATAAAAGGGGGGTAACATATGTTAACGAAACGACAAAATTTACTGGAAACGATTAAAGGTGGAAATCCAGATCGATTTGTTAATCAATACGAGTTTATGGAGATAATCTTGGAAGTTCCCTCGAAACTTATGGCTGAACCAGGAACTGAGTTCAAGAATGATTGGGGTATTACGTTCAGATGGCCGGAAGGCCAGTTGGGACAGTTCCCTGTCCATGACGAGGAACATAAAGTATTAAAGGATATTACCGAGTGGAGGAACTATGTTAAAGCCCCTGTTATTAATAATTCGGATGAAGCATGGGCTGCAGCTGTTGCTCATGCTAATTCCGTTGACCGCAAGGATCAATTCGTAACCGCCTTTGTGGCACCGGGCGTCTTTGAAATGTGTCACCATCTTATGAGCATGGAAGATGCTTTAATGGCGTTGTATGAAGAACCGGAGGCGATGCATGAACTCATTGATTACCTGACGGAATATGAGTTGAACTATGCCAAAGTGCTGATTGATCGTCTCCATCCTGATGCTCTGTTCCATCATGATGACTGGGGCAGTCAAAAATCTTCCTTTATATCCCCTGCTATGTTTGAGGAGTTCTATCTGCCTGCTTACAAAAAAATATATGGATTCTATAAACAAAACGGAGTGGAGTTAATCGTTCACCATAGTGATTCCTATGCGGCTAATCTCGTTCCTTTTATGATTGAAATGGGAATTGATATTTGGCAAGGAGTTATGACAACTAACAATACGCCTGAGCTTATTAAGAACTATGGCAAGCAGATCACCTTCATGGGAGATATTGACAGCGGCGTTGTTGATTTCCCAGGATGGACACCTGAAATCGTTGCCAGAGAAGTCGAAAGAGCTTGTAAAAACTGCGGCAAGTTGTACTTCATTCCTAATTTGACTCAAGGCTTAAACTTCAGTTCTTTCCCAGGTGTCTATCAATGTGCCAGTGAAGCTATTGACAAAATAAGTAAAGAGATGTTCTGAAACGCTTAGCCTCAAAACAACCCAGGCTGAAAAGAACTTTTTTCAACCTGGGTTATACTGCTGAATTGAAGGGAGAGGCTGATTGTGAACCCTGACATGGAAAAGCTGACGTTACTGGCAAAATCCCTTGGAGCAGCACACGCGGCAACTATCGACGTTGCGGCTATTCAATTTAATGAAGACTTTAGAACTCAATGTGAGCAAAATGTCTGCGGAAGTTTTAATAAAAACTGGATGTGTCCTCCTGCCGTCGGATCGATTGCTGAACTAAAGGAGAAGGTTCTAACGTTTAGGCAAGGATTACTCTTCCAAACTGTATATCAGTTAGAGAGTTCCTTTGATTGGGAAGGTATGCAGGAAGGAACAGCAGAACACACTAGGATATTTCGAGAACTATGGGACAAGCTTAGGCGCACGTTTGCTTATAAGAAACTGCTCCCATTGAATGTTGGTCCCTGCACTTACTGCGGCAGATGTGCTTTTTTAGATAATCTAGAGTGCCGATTTCCTGAAGAAGCTGTCTGGTCTGTCGAAGCCAGTGGGATCGACGTTATTGCCTTAGAAAAGAGTTGTGGAATTCCTTACAATAATGGGGAGAATACTATTTCCTGTGTAAGCCTTATTTTAGTTGAACCAGAGTGATTAAAGAAATGGGGTAAAAGACATGAAAAGTGATATCGAAATAGCCCAAGCAGCGGAAATGAAACCAATCACAGAGATTGCCCAAAAACTTGATTTGACAGAGGATGATATTGAGGCTTACGGCAAGTATAAAGCTAAAGTTAGCCTTGATGTTTGGAATCGTCTTAAAGATAAGCCTGACGGCAAGCTCATTTTAGTAACGGCTATTAATCCTACCCCAGCCGGAGAAGGAAAGACGACAACAACCGTAGGATTAGGACAAGCCCTTTGGAAAATGGGCAAGAAAGCCATGATTGCTATTCGCGAGCCATCCCTCGGACCATGTTTTGGTATTAAAGGGGGGGCTGCCGGCGGCGGCTATGCTCAAGTTGTTCCTATGGAAGATATTAATCTTCATTTTACAGGTGATTTTCATGCCATTACCTCGGCTCACAGCCTCTTAGCTGCCATGTTGGATAATAGCATTCAGCAAGGCAACCCCTTAAATATTGATCCTCGTCAAATTGTCTTCCGACGTGTTGTCGATATGAATGACCGCGCTCTGCGCAAAATTGTGATAGGCTTGGGCGGCAGGACAGAAGGGGTTCCCCGCGAGAGTGGCTATGATATTACGGTTGCTTCTGAAGTCATGGCGGTTCTTTGTTTGGCCAGTGACCTTATGGATCTCAAAGAACGTTTTGGCAAGATTGTCGTGGCCTACACCTATGATGGCAAGCCGGTAACGGCTCACGATCTCGAAGCGGAAGGGGCCATGGCGCTCTTAATGAAAGATGCCATTAAGCCGAATCTTGTTCAAACGTTGGAAAACACACCGGTATTTATTCATGGCGGGCCCTTTGCCAACATTGCCCATGGCTGCAACAGTATTATGGCCACAAAACTGGGTCTCAAGTTAGTAGATTATCTCGTCACCGAGGCCGGTTTCGGTGCTGACCTTGGTGCTGAAAAGTTCTTTGATTTGAAGTGCCGGTTTGGCGGCTTGAAACCAGAGGCCGTTGTTATTGTGGCAACGGTTAGAGCTTTGAAGATGAATGGCGGTCTCGCCAAAGACCAATTGGACACTGAAGATTTGGGAGCCTTAGAACGAGGGATTGTCAACCTTGAGAAACATATCGAAAACATGGCTAAATTTGGTGTTCCTTCTGTAGTAGCAATTAATCGCTTCCCAACAGACACCGAGGCAGAGCTGAGTTTAGTCCGCAAGAGATGTCAGGAGCTGGGTGCGGAGGTGGCCCTTTCTGAAGTCTTTATGAGCGGCGGAGATGGCGGAGTTGAGCTGGCTGAAACAGTTCTTCGCGTGCTGGAAGAAAAAGAATCCAACTTTAAAGTCCTTTATGAATTAGATTTGCCTATTGAAGCCAAAATTGAGAAGATCGCCAAAGAAATTTACGGGGCTGATGGTGTTGTCTTTGATAAAGCAGCTCAAAACTCTATGAAGAAATATGTGGAAATGGGTTATGGAAATTTGCCCGTCTGTATGGCCAAAACACAATACTCCCTCTCGGATGATGCTTCACGTCTGGGACGTCCGACGGGATTCACGATTACTGTACGTGAATTAAGACTGTCTGCCGGAGCCGGATTCTTAGTGGCAATTACTGGAGCAATCATGACCATGCCAGGATTGCCCAAACGTCCGGCAGCGACGAGAATGGATATTGATGTTAACGGAACAATTACAGGATTGTTCTAAGCTCGAGTTTCCACTCTTAATTTACTAAAGCCCTTCGTTAGTACCTTTCCATTATTATTGGAAGGGTACTTTTTTCTTGAATCCATGTTAGGTTGCTTTTACCTGGAATGTAGTAATAACTAGTATTCTTATCCGAATTTCGATATACTGTATCATTAAAAGCACGAAGCAATTTAACGAAGAATAGGGGGGGAAGGATGACATTTCAACAGCTCAAATATGCCATTGAAATTGCAAACTGGGGCTCGATTAATGAAGCCGCCAAGCGATTGTTTATATCTCAGCCCAGTCTTTCCATGGCCATCAAAGAATTGGAAGAAGAGCTTAAGATCACTATTTTCGAGCGGACTAACAAGGGAATTAATGTATCAGTCGAGGGAACGGAATTTTTGGGTTACGCCCGGCAGGTTATAGAACAAATAGAACTGTTGGAAAATCGATACTTGGATGCTAAGCCATCTCCTCAACATTTTTCGGTTTCAACTCAGCACTATGCTTTTTCTGTCAATGCCTTTGTCAATCTGATCCAAAAATACGCTTTAGAAGACTATGAGTTTACCTTAAGGGAAACAAAAACTTATGAAATTCTGGACGATGTTAAAAATCTCCGCAGTGAGATCGGTATCCTCTATCTTAACGACTTTAATAACAAGGTCATTAATAAGCTCTTGAAAGAAAGCAATCTGGAATTTACTGTTTTATTCCAAGCACAGCCTCATGTTTTTATCAGTGCTAAAAATCCCCTGGCCAAGCAAGCAAACGTTAGCTTAGACGATCTGGATCCTTACCCATGTTTATCTTTTGAACAAGGGCAATATAATTCCTTTCATTTTTTTGAGGAAATTCTCAGTACGTTAACCCATAAAAAGAATATTCGCGTGAGTGACAGGGCGACACTTTTTAATCTCTTGATTGGTTTAAACGGCTATACCATTTCCACCGGCGTTTTAAGTGCAGACCTTAACGGCAATAACATTATCGCCGTGCCCTTGAATATTGACGAGACGATAACAGTAGGCTGGATTTCGCATAAGAATGTAACACTTAGCAAGCTGGCAACAGCTTATGTGCAGGAACTGGAGAAGGTAATTCAAGATTATCGCTAATTCTAATAATGGAAACCCTTTGTGACAAGTTTGAGTAAGAAATGGCTTGTTATAGTTTTAGACTATAACAAGCCATAGTTTTTTAGAGTTACTTTATATCCATTGTTCGATGGTATAGTAAATCTAATCGAGAAACCTTTCTTGCAAGATTGGGTGTATTTAACCAAATGTAAGAGTCCCACTTCTAGTAAGTGGGAGCGGAATTCCCATACCTTACTTCGGTAGAGGTAAGTCCATTCTTTAGCGCGACATCATTTATCATGGGCTAGGCGCTTTCGGCGAAAGTGGCCGCAGGACACTTTTGTCACTGAAGTCATAACGGTAAGCTAAAGCTAAAGCTGAAGAGTTCACTTCATAGTTATAAAATTCCGGTGCAGATTTAATGATCGGGGGAGGTCTACTGATGAAATACAATATTGAGACTTATTTAAAGGATAGAATTCTTGTTTTAGATGGAGCCATGGGAACCTGCATCCAGGGATACAATTTACAGGAACCGGAATTTAGAGGAACGTGTCCTTGTCAGAGAAACCAAAAGGGGAATAATGACCTACTAAATCTTACTCATCCTGAGATCATTCAAGCAATTCATAGAAGCTATCTGGAAGCCGGCGCCGATATAATCGAGACAAATACCTTTAATGCCACGAGAATATCTCAGATGGACTATGGGATGGAGGAAAAGATCTATGAACTCAATGTTCAGGGGGCAAAGCTGGCAAGAGCCCAGGCCGATCTGTTTACAGAGATTGATCCAAGCAAACCGCGTTTTGTTGCCGGCTCAGTGGGACCGACCAATAGAACAGCCTCTCTTTCCCCGGATGTTGAAAACCCAGGGTTCAGAAATATAAGCTTTGACGAACTTGAATTCGCTTACCGAGAACAGATCGCAGGTCTTGCCGACGGTGGAGTGGATATTATTATAATCGAAACGATTTTTGATGCATTAAATGCTAAAGCCGCAGTGGTTGCAGTTCGAAATCTTTGTGAGGAAAAAGGTATCATTTTGCCCGTATTTATCTCGGGAACAATTGCTGATAAAAGTGGCCGAATCTTATCCGGACAAACCCTGGAGGCCTTCGCTCACACTCTAAGGGGAGAGGGGATCCTTGGTATAGGGTTAAACTGTTCTTTTGGTGCCAGGGATCTTATTCCTTTCTTAAAATACCTGTCAAAATCGCAAGATCGATATATAAGTTTTCACCCTAATGCCGGTTTGCCTAACTCACTGGGGGAGTATGAGGAACGTCCGGAAGAAACAGCGGCTCTAGTCAGAGAATTGGCGGAAGAAGGACATTTGAATATTGTCGGAGCTTGCTGCGGTTCCACTCCTGCCCATATTAAAGCGATTAGTGAAGCTGTAAAAGGAATCCAACCAAGAAGAATTCCTCTGCTCGAAAAAGAGACGATATTTTGCGGATTGGAAGCTATAGCCATTAAGAAAGAAAATAATTTTGTCAATATTGGGGAAAGAACGAATGTATCCGGATCAGCGAAATTTGCCCGCTTAATCAGAGAGAAAAACTATGAGGAAGCGTTAGCAATCGCTAAGGAACAGGTACAGAATGGGGCTCAAATCATTGATATAAACTTTGATGACGGACTTCTTGATGCTCAACATGAAATGGATCGTTTTCTCAAGCTTCTTGCCGCTGAACCGGAGATTTCCAGAGTTCCGGTGATGGTTGATTCCTCGAGATTTGAAGTCATCGAAGCAGGGTTAAAGGCTATTCAGGGAAAAGCCGTCGTTAATTCCATCAGCCTGAAAGGCGGAGAAGAGGAGTTTATCCGGCAAGCGGCCTTAATTAAAAAGCATGGCGCAGGCCTAGTTGTAATGGCTTTTGACGAGCAGGGGCAGGCTGATACTTTTGAACGGAAAATAGCCGTTTGTCAAAGAGCCTATAATTTATTGGTGAATAAGGTGAAGTTCCCCCCAGAAGATATCATTTTTGATCCGAATATTTTAGCCATAGCCACAGGCATTGAAGAACATAATAATTATGCGCTCGATTTTATTAATACCGTAAAATGGATTAAAGATAATCTTCCCTCTGCCAAAGTGAGCGGAGGGGTAAGTAATTTATCCTTCTCTTTTCGAGGAAATAATACCATCAGAGAAGCTATGCATTCTGTGTTTTTATATCATGCTATTGCTGCCGGTCTGGATATGGCGATTGTTAATCCTGGTCTGATTCAAATTTACGATGAAATCGATCAGGAGCTTCTCCAAGCAGTCGAAGATGTCGTCTTAAACAAGACGCCTGATGCCGCGGAAAAACTCTTGTCTTTTGCGGAAAGCTATAAGACGACGGGCAGAAACCAAACCGAGAATAATCTTGCCTGGAGAGAGCAAGACTGCGAACACCGGCTCATTCATGCTTTAGTCAAGGGTATCTCCGAATTTATTGAAGAAGATGTTGAGGAAGTCAGAAAGCAATATGCCCGAGCTGAAGAGGTGATCGAAGGACCGTTGATGGAAGGCATGAAGATGGTCGGAAACTTATTTGGAGACGGTAAAATGTTCCTCCCCCAGGTCGTGAAGAGTGCGCGAGTTATGAAAAAGGCAGTCAGCTGTTTATTACCCTATATAGAAGCTGAGAAGAAGACAGGCGCAAAAAACTGCGCTGGAAAAATCGTGATGGCTACGGTCAAGGGTGATGTTCATGACATCGGTAAAAATATCGTTGCAGTGATCCTGGCTTGCAACAATTTTGAAGTCATTGATTTAGGGGTTATGGCTTCCACTGAACTAATTCTCCAGACGGCTCAAAAAGAAAATGCAGATATTATCGCCCTGAGCGGACTGATCACCCCTTCCTTGGAAGAGATGTGTCATGTGGCGGAGGAAATGGAACGGCAAGAGTTTAAGATTCCTTTGATGATTGGAGGTGCCACAACGTCTAAAACTCACACAGCCTTGAAAATTGCCCCCAACTATTCAAGAGGTGTCGTTTATAGCGTTGATGCCTCGAAATCCGTAGAAATTGCCAAAAGGCTTGTTGATAGAAATACGGTCAAGGGCTATTTAAAGGAGATAGACAATGAATACCAAACGTTAAGAGAAAACTATGAGAACGCCAAAAGAAAGCTGCTGCCTCTCGCTGAAGCCAGGGAAAAGAAATTTAAAATAAATTGGAATGAAGAATCCATCAGGGTACCAAACCTTATTGGCACCAAATTGTTAAAAAATTATCCTTTGAGTGAATTAAGAGCCTATATCGATTGGTCTTATTTCTTTGTAGCCTGGGATATGGGAATGGCCTATCCTAAAATTATGGAAGATCCTAAATACGGTGATGAAGCCCGAAAGCTTTTGGCCGATGCTAACAAAATGTTAGATCTACTAGAGAAAAAAGAAATACTGACAGCCAATGCTGTTTGCGGTATTTTTCCTGCCAACTCTCAAGACGATGATATTGAATTGTATCATCAAGGAAGGGTTACAACCTTCAATATGTTAAGGCAGCAAACCGTTGCCAACGATAAGGTCTATCGTTGCTTAGCCGATTATATAGCCCCCAAAGAGTCCGGCAAGACTGACTATTTAGGCGGTTTTATAGTCACAGCGGGTATAGGAGTCAAAGAGTATGCCGAGAAACTTAAAGAACAAGGCAATGACTATGAAGCAATTATGGTGAAGCTTCTTGCGGATAGGCTGGCCGAGGCCTTCGCTGAGTTGTTACACTATCATGTCAGAAAGGATTATTGGGGATACGCTCCAGATGAAACGTCAGAACCTGAAACTTTATTCAAAGGATCTTATCATGGAATCAGGCCTGCTTTTGGCTATCCTTGTCTTAGAGATCATAGTGAAAAAGCCAAGCTGTTTTATCTATTAGAGGGAGAAAAAAATACGGGTGTCAGCTTAACAGACCATTATATGATGGACCCTGTGGCTAGTGTTTGCGGCTTGTACTTCAGTTCATGCCAGGCCAACTATTTTGATATTCATAGAATTGATAAGGATCAAATGCACGATTACGCCAGACGTACCCAAAAGGATCTTAAAGAGCTTAAGAAAATGTTAGGTACCATTATTTAAGAAAGGTATAGATTTCTTTGCTATAACAGCCTTTTACTAAAGTAGAGTCCTCCTTCGCCGCAAGGTATTCCAGTTGGGAAAGGCGGCTCGGCAATAATGTCCACTGGACATTATTGTATCTGAAGCCCCGATGTTCTGCTTTAGCTGAACGTGTTCACTGAACAGGCGGATTTTTTCCTAAAATAGGACAAAAATATTGTAGATAATTGTAGAAATGAATATAATAGACATATATTTTTAGAGCTTGGACTTATTATTGAGCCGTCCAACAAATTCTAGAAGGAGATAATGTAATGAAAGACTACAAGGTTATATTTCATATCGACGAAATGACGAAATGGAAACTGTTATTAACGAATGTAAGCAATTTATTAAAAGCATCGGGTGAGGATAATTATTCTGTTGAGGTCTTGGCAAATGCCGAGGCGGTAAAGTATTATGATAAAAATCAGCATGCTTTAGATTTTGATAATGATGTTAAGATCATGGAAAGCTTGAATCAACAGGGCGTCAAGTTTGTAGCCTGCCACAATGCCTTAGTGGCCAATAATCTAAAAAAGGATAATCTTTATGATTACGTTGAAACCGTTCCAGCCGGAGTAATAGAACTTGTTGTAAAACAAAATGAAGGATATTGTTATATAAAGCCTTGATTAATTATTGCAAATTAATGCTAGATAAAGCAGCGTTATTGCTATTTTTTTACAAAAAAATAATAATCGCCCACTGTGCTAACACCAAGAAGTAATCACAGTGGGCGATTTTTTTATGCGTTAAAATTCATAGTAAACTCGTTCAGCTAAAGCTGAACACCGTGGTTTCGGTGACGAAAGTGTAGAAGCAGAAGCAGAAGCAGGAGCAGGAGCAGGAGTTTTATGATAGTGGATAAAACCATTATGATTCTTAGTTGCTTAGATAATTATTGAGCACAATTTTTTCTTCGCCAGGAATATGCATTTTGGCAAAACGTTCGTAATGCCCCAGCGGCACCGTAGCATCAATCCCCATTTTGTCACTTATGGAATTTCTTGCAGAAGGATCCAGAAGATTGCCGGGCAGATCACGGGCGATAATAACGTCACGAGCCGCTTGGGTTCTAGTGGCAATAGCCCATTCGACGTCTAAATTATTAAAGATATTGATATCCTGATCGACGATTACAATATGTTTGATATCCTGGCTGCCGTTAATAGCAGCTAAAATAGCATTTTTAGGTTCTTCGTCTGATTTCTTAGCGATGGATACAATAGCATGGAAACGACAAGTACCTCCTGGAGTGAAACGAACATGCCTGACGCAAGTGACAGTCTTGCTCATTGTTTCAAATAAACCGCCCTCGCGGGGAATCCCTCCGATTAAAAAATGTTCGTTACTGGCGGGGACAATGGTATGGTAGATCGGATTATTGCGCGTAGTCATGGCTGTAAGTTCAATCATGGGTTTAGGATATGAGGGAGTATAGGTTTTGGGGAATTCGCCAAAGGGTCCTTCCATATGACGAACATGGGGCAGCATTCGGCCTTCAAGGACAATCTCGGCCTGAGCGGGAACTTCGAGATTCACGGTCTCGCAGCGTACCATGGGAAAAGGTTGGCCGTAAAGTGCAGCAGCAACAGCAAATTCATCATAACCGAGTGGCACTTGCGCTTGGGATGCAAGCAGAGGAATAGGATCTACACCGATAACAATGGCAATATCCAGCGGGGCGTTCATAGCTTCAGCTTTTTGATAAATCTGCCTCAGATGTCTAGGAAGCATGAGGATTCCTAGGTGTTTGGGAGAAAACATCTGTAAACGGTGAATAGAAACATTGCGTATGCCGGTTTCCGGATCTTTGGCTATCAACAAGCCTGCGGTAATGAACGCTCCCCCGTCTTTTTCGTGGTGGATGACGATTGGTAAGCTCCTTAAATCAGGCTGCATTATTTTGCTTTTAACAGGTGCTTGACCCGGGGGGATTAATTGACACTGACCCGGATGGCCTTGTGCCCAGGCAAAATGTTCAGCCAGCTTTTCTTTGCGCACGCCGAGCGCCAGCGCAATAAGATCTCGGCTATGAGCAATATTTGTAACGACGGGGATATTTGAGCCGCGCACATGATTGAACTGAAGGCAATATAAACCATCCGCCTTTTTAGAGACAGCCGCTAATTCGTAACGGCGGTCGACCTCTCGATTGACATATTTGAGTTTACCTTCCTGACGCAATTGATGCAGCCAGCTTCGTAATGAGTTAACCACCATAACATACTCACCTTTCTTTTGAGCAATGGGAGGTAGTCGAGGAGAATTTCTATATTTTAATTTCTAATTGATTATATGAAGATATTTTGAGTTCATCACAGATTCTGAAATTATAAAGCCATATCTATATTAAGGCATATGTCGTTATCTCATCTTACTTTGTTAGGAAAAGTCTTTGATCCATTTTTTAAGCCCCCCACTTCTAGTTCACTGAATCAAAAACTATATAATAATTAATTTTAAATTGCTGTCAAAATATTATTGACTTATATTTATAATAATTATAAAATAAAAACAAAACTATTCTGTTGTTTCTTACATATCCTACATCACATAATTTATTAGGAAGAGAAAGGGTGGATCATGATGTCTTGGAGTATTGTTAACTTTACAGGTGAAGAAATTATTAAGCTGGCGCTTGAGATGGAAAAATCGGGAAAGGAATTTTATGAAAAAGCTCTCTCCTATGCCCAAGATCTTCAACTCAAGGAGGTCTTAGCTTATCTTGCGAAGGAAGAAGAAAAACATTTAAAGGACTTTGAGAAATTAGGCGAAAGGCTTTCAAAAGAATTTATGCCCAATGAAAGTTATGCCGGGGAATATGGAGACTATTTAACGTCAATTGTAAATAACCATATTTTCAACTTGAATAATGTTGAAGATCTGGTTAAAGGAATAAAAACCGATCTGGACATTTTGCGCTTTGCTTTGAGCTTCGAAAAGGACTCTATCATGATCTTTCAAGAGTTCGAAAACTTTGTTAATAATACAGGCAAAGATATAGTAAAAGACTTGCTGAATGAAGAAAAAGGACACATCAAAAAAATAAATGCCTTGTTTTTAATCAAATAGAGAGGGCGGGGCGATTTCATTGAACGAAGATCAGAAAGCTGATGCAGCGAACTTAGCAAAACCTTATCAAGGTTTTTGGGAACGAGCAGCCCAATATATACCCGCCGATCGTCGTTTCTGCGACCCTTTGCACACATTGGCCTATGGGATTGATGCCAGCTTTTATCGTTTAATTCCCAAAATTGTTCTTAAAGTGCGTGACGTGGCGGAGGTCAAACACATATTGAATGCATCCCAGGAATATAAGGTGCCTGTAACTTTTCGAACAGCAGGCACCAGCCTCTCGGGACAAGCTGTGACGGATTCTGTCCTTGTGGTATTGCAAGGGTCTTGGAGGGGCTGCTCCATCTTGGATGAAGGTGACAAGATAGCGGTGGAGCCAGGGATTATTGGAGCTGAAGCAAATCGCTATTTAGCTCAATATGCCCGAAAAATCGGACCTGATCCAGCATCAATTGATCATGCGATGATTGGCGGCATTGCCGCCAACAATGCCAGCGGCATGTGCTGCGGGACAGCAGATAACAGTTATCAAACTGTTGCGGAGATGAAAATAATCTTCGGCGATGGAACCATGTTGGACACCGGTGATCAGAAATCTTGCTCGAGTTTTTTGGGTTCTCATACTGTTTGGGTTAGCAAAATCCGCGAAATACGAGCTCAAATCATGTCTGACCCTGAACTTGAAGCGTTAATTCGCCATAAGTACAAAATCAAGAATACAACAGGATATAGTCTTAATGCTTTTGTGGATTTTGAAGACCCCATTGACATTATTAAACATCTCATGATTGGCTCTGAGGGAACGTTGGGTTTTATAGCAGAGATTACTTATCATACAGTCGTGGAGCATAAGCATAAAGCGTCGGCCTTAATCATCTATCCCGATATGGAACAAGCCTGCTTAGCTGTGCAAAAATTGGACAGACAAACAGTATCTGCCGCCGAATTAATGGACCGGATTTCTTTAAAAACTATGGAAGAAAAGCCTGGTATGCCCGAATACTTGAAAACTCTTTCTCCGACAGCCACGGCTCTGCTTGTTGAAGTACGGGGCGCTGATCAAGAATCACTGCAGCAAACTATTAAAAATGTAGAAGATCTGCTCAGAGAAATTCCGACCGTTTTGCCGTTGAGTTTCACTGATGTTAAGGCTGAGTATGAGAACCTATGGAATATACGCAAAGGAATTTTCCCGGCTGTCGGCGCGATAAGAGCTTTGGGGACTGGGGTAGTCATAGAAGATGTTGCTTTCCCTAAAAAGAACCTTGCCGAAGCGACTTTGGCCTTGCGGGGAATTTTGGACAAGTATGCTTATCAGGATGCCATTATATACGGACATGCTCTTGATGGGAACCTGCATTTTGTCTTTACCCAAGATTTCGGTCGTCCAGAGGATTTACCCCGTTATGAAGGACTAATGCGAGACGTCAGTGATTTGGTTGTCAATCGTTTTGGCGGATCCCTGAAAGCTGAGCATGGCACTGGCCGCAACATGGCTCCTTTCGTGGAGGTGGAATGGGGGAAAAAGGCTTATGAGTTTATGAAACTGCTTAAAGCGACCTTTGACCCGGATAATCTCCTTAATCCAGGTGTTATAATTAATGACAATCCTAACGTCTATGTGGAAAATCTCAAAAATATGCCCCAAGCCCATAAGATTATTGATACCTGTACAAACTGTGGCTTTTGTCAAGATATTTGTACTTCTAAGAATTTAACCTTAACCCCGAGACAGCGGATTGTTGTGCAGCGAGAAATTCAGGAATTGCGCCGAACAGGAGCAGACCCCCAACGCTTATCTCGTCTGGAGAAAGACTTCGCCTATTCCGGCAATAAAACTTGTGCTGTCGATGGCTTGTGTGCAACGAGCTGTCCGTTAGGAATCAATACAGGGGACTACATTAAATTTTTGCGTTCTCAAGAGACAACAGCTAACAGCCGCAGAATTGCGGAAAGTTTAGCTAATCATATGACTGGTGTAACGGGAGTCATGCGTTTAGGGCTGGGTACTGTCCATGGAGTTCACAGTATTTTGGGCACGAAGCTGATGGAGGGTTTAACCCAAGGTGCGAGAAAGATTTCCGGGAACGCGATTCCTCTCTGGAACCCGTGGATGCCTAAAGCTGGCAGAGTTTTCTCCCTTAAGCATACCGGTGGAAAAGATGGGAAGAAAGTTGTCTATTTCCCCAGCTGTATCAGCCGTTCCATGGGAGCAGCCAAAAACGATCTTGATCAGAGGAGTTTGAGTGAGGCCATGCTCTCTGTTTTGGACAAAGCCGGTTATGAAGTGATTTATCCTCCCGCTATGGACAAACTTTGCTGCGGTATGCCTTGGGAAAGCAAGGGGTTTTTCGAGACCGCTGATCAGAAAAGCTCTGAGCTGGAGAAAGCGTTATTTGCAGCAAGTGAAGGGGGAAAATATCCTATTCTGTGTGATACAAGCCCTTGTTTATATCGAATGAAGCGAGTGATGCACTCGTTAAAACTTTATGAACCTGTTGAATTTATTCACGATTTTTTACTTGATCGTTTGACCTTCAATCAGCGAAAAGAAACAATTGCTATTCATGTCACCTGCAGTTCGGTGAAGATGAATCTGAAAGAGAAGTTTTACACTGTAGCCCATGCCTGTTCTGAAAATGTTATCATGCCCCAAGATGTTCATTGCTGCGGGTTTGCCGGAGATCGCGGCTTTACGTTTCCGGAACTAAATCGTTCGGCCTTAGCGGCTTTGAAAGATTCTCTCCCTGAAAACTGTCAGGCTGGTTATTCCAATAGCAGAACCTGTGAAATCGGGCTCTCCTATCATAGTGGTATTAGCTATCAATCAATTGTTTACCTTGTAGATAAGTGTTCAACTCCTCGCTAAATTTTAATGGTTAAATAAAAAGGACACAGCAAAATATTTGTTGCTATGTCCTTTTTTCCATTTGTTCACTAGAAATTTACATTAATTTCATTGGTTGTTCTCGCCTTGGAGTTACACAAAGATCATAAAGAGATTCTTAAGCTTCGGAGTTGGGCCAAGGGATAGATCAAGGAACTTGTACATTATTATATTGTAAGAAGGAAAAGCTTTCAGATGTATGAAGCGTTGACAAATAGACTAGGGGGGTATACTATGGGTTCATAGACAAAGGAGTGAATTCAATGGATGAAGATAAAGATATCCAATCGTGTGGGTGTTGCTCAGAGACGAGCAATGAAAATAATCGGACAAGTCATCACAGTGAAAAAACGATTAAAGATTTGTCTAACCGTATGAATCGGATAGAAGGTCAAGTTCGCGGCATAAAGGGTATGATTGAAAGACATGTGTACTGTGACGATATACTGAATCAAATCTCCTCTGTACAATCCGCCTTAAATGGCGTTTCCAAGCTTCTACTTGAAAAACATATGAAATCCTGCGTTCGCGAGCGTCTTGATGCTAACGATGATGAAGTTATCGATGAAGTCCTTAATACAATTTTCAGAATGATGAGATAGAGATTGAGGTGATCACTTATGACAAAAGGACAAGCCTTAAAAATTAACGTTCGGGGCATGATGTGCGAGCACTGCGTTAAGCATGTTACAAAAGCCTTGGAAGGTCTTCCCGGAGTGGACAATGTTCAGGTTTCTTTAAGCGAAGAAAATGCCAGCTTTAACTGGGAGCCATCCTTAACTAACCGCGAGAGCATTTACCAGGCGATTAAGGAGGCAGGTTACGAAGTAGATGATCCGGAATATAAAGAGAATTCAGCTAAAATACAGGGTCAAATTTCCGTCTATGGAATGACCTGTCAGCATTGCGTGAACCGGGTAAGCAAGGCCTTAGAAAAGCTGCCGGGAATGGATAACGTTCAGGTTTCTTTAAACGATTCGAAAGCCAATTTCGATTACGACCCCAGTCAGGTAAATGAGACAGATATCCAGCAGGCGGTCGAGGAAGCTGGATATTCATTGACACCTCTACCGGAAGAGGATTTAAAGGAGAATGAGGGAGAGCAAAATCCTCCGCTCACTATCAACACACCAACTGAAGATAAAGGAGAAAAGCTGTTTAAACTTACGGGTATGACTTGTGCCAATTGCGCTTTGACTATCGAAAAAGGAATTGGAAAAATGTCAGGCGTAACGCGGGCATCTGTGAATTTCGCCTCGGAAAAGCTGGCCATAGAATACGATCCGAACCTTGTGAAGGCAGAAGACGTCGTAGCCAAGGTCAAAGATCTAGGTTATGGAGCTTATAGTGAAGGTGAAGAGGAAGGTAAGCAACAGTTCAAGGTCAATGGCATGACTTGCGCTAACTGTGCCTTAACCATTGAAAAGAAATTGAAGAACACACCGGGCGTAAACTCTGCCACTGTAAATTTTGCCACAGAGACCGTTAGTGTTGAGTATAACCCCAGCGTCGTTAACCTTCAGGGGATTTTCGGGCAGGTGAGGGATGCGGGCTATACTCCTATTGAACAGAAAGAAGAGAACCGCGAGGATCAGACGGTTAAAAAGCAACTTTATTGGCTGATCTTTAGTGCTGTTCTTTCGGCTCCCATTATGCCTCTCATGTATCTCAAGATGAGTCAAACGAGTGTCTATATCATGTTTGTTTTGGCTACCATTGTCCAATTTACGGCTGGCTGGACGTTTTATCGGGGAGCCTACCATGCTTTGAAGAACCGTTCCGCGAATATGGATGTCCTGGTGGCCCTAGGGACAACAGCAGCCTACGCCTATAGTTTCATGACAACATTTCCCGGAATCTTCTTCAAAGGCCCCACGTTTTTTGATACCTCCGCTTTACTGATTGTGTTTATTCGTTTCGGCAAATATTTGGAAGCTAAAGCCAAGGGCCGCGCAGGTCAAGCCTTAAAAAGACTGCTTGAACTCCAGGCCGATAAAGCAAGAATCCTCGATCATGGTGAGGAAAAGGAAGTTCCTGCTTCCAGCGTGAAAATCGGCGATATCGTCGTTGTTAAACCCGGCGAAAAAATCCCCATCGACGGTGAAATCATCGAAGGGCAAGCCAGTATTGATGAAGCAATGATCACGGGGGAATCGATCCCCGTTGACAAAGGAGTAGGAGACCCGGTTGTCGGAGCTACGATCAACTCTTCAGGAACGATTAAGGTTAAGACAACGAAAACAGGTAAAGACACTATGCTTTCAGGAATCATTAAGATGGTTGAAGATGCTCAGGGAGTTAAACCCGAGATTCAGCGCTTAGCCGATACCATCGCGAATTATTTTGTTCCTACTGTTGTTTCCATTGCACTCGTAACGTTCTTGATTTGGTATTTTCTAATTCATAGCAGTTTTGTCTTTGCTTTAACAGCTGGAATTGCCGTACTTGTTGTCGCTTGTCCTTGTGCTTTAGGTTTGGCAACCCCGACGGCAGTGATGGTGGGAAGCGGCGTGGGCTTAAACCGAGGGATTTTATTTAAATCCGCAGCGGTGTTAGAAGGAATTTCTAAACTTGAGGCCATTGGATTTGACAAGACAGGTACGCTTACAAAAGGAAGGCCGGAAGTGACCGACATCATAGGGTTCAATGGTTATACGGAAAAAGACGTTCTTAAAGTGGCAGCAGCCGGAGAAAATCCTTCGATTCATCCACTGGCCCAGGCAGTGGTTAGCCGGGCTAAAGATGAAGGTGCAGCTATAGAAGAAGTCCAGAATTATCGGGAAGAAAGCGGTCACGGAATTATCTGTTCTTATCAAGGCAAGCAGATGCTGATTGGAAATATTAAGTTGATCCAAAAATATAACGCCAACTTAGGTTCTTCAGAGCGTGACTTCCAGCGTTTGGCGGAAGAAGGAAAAACCACAAGCTTTGTAGCGTTAGGTGGAGAAGTTATTGGCTTAATTGCTCTGGCCGACGTTCTCAAAGAAAGCACCAAAGAAGCCATTGTTCGTTTGCATGATTTAGGAATCAAGACGTTTATGGTAACTGGGGATAATAACAAAGTTGCTAAGGTTGTGGGCTCTCAAGTGGGAATTGACGAGGTGATTGCTGAGGTTCTGCCCCAGGATAAGATTAATATCGTTAAAAAATTTCAGGATCAAGGGCTGAAGGTTGCTATGGTCGGTGACGGCATTAACGATGCACCGGCTTTGGCTCAGGCCGATATTGGCATTGCTATAGGTTCCGGTACAGATGTTGCGAAAGAAACCGGTGACGTTGTTTTAGTTCGGAATGACTTGCTCGATGTGGAGCGTGCTATTCGCTTGGGACGAAAAACCTTAGGGAAAATTAAGCAAAATCTCTTTTGGGCTCTGATATACAACACCATTGGTATTCCCATAGCAGCCGGCGTTCTCTATCCGATCACCGGTAAATTATTGCCCCCAGAATGGGCAGGACTGGCTATGGCCTTTTCCTCAGTTTCAGTTGTAACAAGTTCTCTGCTCCTTAAAAACTATGATAAAAAGCTTGCGGCTTAAGTCTTGTAATGAGCTTTAGTTACTGCTAAATTTCTCTGGGTAAATCTAATCTGCCTGGAGATAATTATAAACAATTTTGGAGGTAAATAAGATGAGCGAAACTACATTAAAAGTAAATGGAATGACTTGTAATCATTGCAAAATGCATGTAGAGAAGGCCCTCAGCGGAGTAAGTGGTGTCGAGAAAGCAAGTGTTGACCTTGACAAAGGGGAAGCTGTTGTTGTTGGTAATGCTAATCGCGAAGATCTGATCAAAGCGGTAACTGATGCCGGATATAGCGCTCAATAAGAAATCTTGGGATATAAGAAATACAAACTTGATAATAGTTAAATTAAAATTTTTCAAAAACCCTCTCAATAAAACGGGAGGGTTTTTGAATATTCCGTTAAAGTAGATTGTGGTGCAATGCTTTAGAACTAAAAAGGAACTGTTCTGGCCTGAGGCTAAAACAGTTCCTTGTAGCTTAATCTATTTTCATCCGAGAATGGAAGTTGTTACTTAACAATGGCATTTTAATAATTTTTAATATTAGAAGATTAGATAGAAGGTGGTGAAGAATAGTCGAGTCATTGTTGGATTGTTTTTGGAAGACGGATACTAAATACCGTCTCCTTATCTACCTCGCTTTGAACCTGGATCGTCCCTTGATGAAGAGTAGTGATTTGCCGTACTAGTGCGAGACCAATACCCGTTCCTCCAGTTTCGCGGGCGCGGGATTTGTCGGTGCGGTAAAAGCGCTCGAAGATAAAAGGAAGTTCTTCTTTCGGAATGCCGCTGCCTGTGTTTTTTATACTGACTGTTGAAAAATTGGGCTCTGGTTTCAAAGTGACGGTTACTTCGCCTCCGACATTCGAATAGCGATAAGCATTGTGAATTAGATTATAAAACAATCTTGTTAAGAGTCGACCGTCTCCCGTCGTCATCACCGATTCGGCGGGAGGGTTCCAATTGAGAGTTAATTGTTTCTCTTGAATTAAGGGATTGAGACTATGAATAACTTTTTCCAGAAGATGTTTCAAGTCTACCGATTCGAAGATCGGTTTCAGAGCTCCCATTTCAGCTATATTTAAGTCTTTTAAGTCACTGGATAAATCAACAAGGCGATCAATTTCCTCATGAATGGAGGAAAGGTTTTCTTCATCCGCAGGCAGAACGTTGTCTTGAAATGCTTCAATGTAGCTCTTGATAGACGTTAGAGGAGTGCGCAGTTCATGGGCAATATCTGCTGTGAACTGTTTGCGGAGAGTTTCCTGGCGTTTCAAATTGTCAACCATCACGTTAAATGCGACGGCTAATTGTCCGACCTCATCGTTGGTCATAATATCTACTCGTTCATCTAAGTGCCCTTTGCCGATGTGATCAGCAGCTTGAGTTAATCGTTTCAGCGGTTTAACGAGATGACGACTGGTAAAATAACTGAGGATAATTCCAAAGAGTAAGGCTAAACTACCGGCTAACAGTAACGAGTAAAAGACTGAGGACTGAAATTGGACGTCCTGGGGATTGAGAATCGGTGCCGATGAGGGATAGCGAACAGAGGCCGTAGCCAGAATTCCTTGAGGTCCGGAAACGGTCAGATTTTTTGTTTTCCATCTTGTGGCGGGAGTAGAGTACATCGACATCCCCATACTCATTCCGCCCTGACCATTCATCATGCCGCCCATCATGTTGCTTAACGTAGCAATTTGTTTGCCGCTGGGATCGGTTAAGATAACAATTGTCCCTGCAGGGAGGGATTGGCTTATTTCTTGGAGTGAGGCGGGATCCCAGGTCCCTTTGCTCTGATAAGCGGCGCTAAGACGTGATGGTAATTGTTCAATTAACATTTCGTTTGTTTTCGTTAAGTAATTACTGAATTGTTGGTGAAAAACCAGGTCAACAGCAAGTATGCTTAAGGTAAGGGTAATAAGGGTAATGATAAGGCTGGACAGAAATAATTTTTTTCTCATCTTATCCTCCGGCGTTGGGGTTGAATTTGTAGCCAACTCCATAAACCGTCATAATAATTTGAGGATCGCTTGGTGTTGTTTCGATTTTCTGGCGGATTTTTTTAATATGGGCGTCTATAACCCGGTCATCTCCCTCGAAGTCGTGGCCCTGAACGATTTCCACTAATTGGCTGCGAGAATAAACTCGTCCAGGATGTTTGGCCAATGCACCCAGGATTTTAAATTCCGTGGGCGTTAGAAAGACTTCTTGATCTTGAAGTCGAATTTCATGCTGAACATTATCGATGGTGAGACCATTGTCATAAGTGATGACATCCGCCAGAGGAGAGGTTTCATTATTTGATCGCCGAAGGACTGCCCGTACACGGGCAACGACTTCACGAGGACTGAAGGGCTTGGTAATGTAATCATCGGCACCGATACTTAAACCTTGAATACGGTCTTCTTCTTCCACCTTGGCTGTGAGCATAATTATCGGTACTGAGGAGGTTTTTCGAATTTCTTGGCATATTTCTGTTCCTGACATGCCGGGGAGCATTAAGTCCAGGATAACAAGATCATAAGCGTTTTCATTAAACATGGTTAGCGCAATTAAACCATTGAGGGCAGTATTCACTTGAAAGCCTTCTTGTTGAAGGTAAGCTTTTAGCACTGAGGTGATTTTCTTTTCATCATCAACGAGCAGAATTCTCATAAATTAGTTCCTCCATTCCCAAGACTTATAGCTATTATACAAGAAAACGACATTTTCGGACAATCTCAAGCAATTAAAGACTCGGCTGGTTTCTTAACAAGGAACGCACTCGTCTTAAACGGGTGCGTTCCTTGATATTGAAGACTATAATTTTTTAAGAAACAGCGATCAATCAAGAAATTTGTCCTTTTTTTGCTTCGGAGATCAACTGCTTAATTTCATCGGCATTGGGTCCGTTGGGATCTTTCGTCAGAGCTGTTTGCCATAACTGTATTGCCGCGGCAGAGTTTTTCTTGATTTGATATGTGAAAACTCCGTAATTGAATAAGGCTTGCTGGAAATCGGGATTCACATGGATTGCTTTTTGATAGCTCTTATCAGCTAATTCATTTTGTCCGCTATAGAAAGCTGCTGTAGCCATATCGGTTAAAACGTTAATATCTTGTTTGCTCTGAAGAACATTTTGGTAGTATTTCGTTGCTTGCACAAAATCATTTTTGGCTTCATTAGGAGCAGCTGTTCGAGCGGCAGTTCCCAAGTCATAATAGGCATTGCCTAAATCTTGTTGAAGTTGTATCTCTTTAGGGTTTGATCGAACTTGCTGCGTAAGCTGATTGACTCGGTTTTTTAAGCCGGTATAGTCACTATTTGTCGAAGAAGCAGATGAAGCAGTAAGAGAATTTCCGCTCGAAGAACCTTTAAAATACCCATAGGCTCCTGCCCCTGCGAGGATGAAAATTAATAAACTGGCAATCATGACGGCCTTAAACGTTTGAGATTTTTGATTGTTTTCCATGTTACGTCAGCATCCCCCTAAGACTTCTGTAAGTAGTTACAGACAGAAAGGCGGCTCTGAGATTTTTGACTCTGGAGCCGTCTTAATATTTTAGCCAATAACAATTTTGCCGAACATTCCTTTGGCTGCATGCCCAGGGTATTGACAGATATAGTAGAACTCACCGGTTTGACTTGCGGAGAATGAGACTTGGGCAGAGGGATACTGGTTATTTGCCGACTCCGGAACTGGTGGGATAAAGCTGCCGGGATAAGTGGCTCCTTGCATCATCGGCATATAGGCATAGGGAGGAGCTGCGGTTGTTAACTCAACTCCATGGGGCATGCCCTTATCTTCATTGATGATTTCTAACGTTACATTAGCGCCTTGAGGAATTTTTAAAGTTGGATTTATTAAACCACCGATCACAAATTTGCCGTCTGCTTCCTCAGGTCCGCCCAGCATTACAATTTTTATTGCTGAGCCAGTATAAGTTATGGTATTTGAATTTTTGTCGACGGTGGCATTGGTCAAAGAAGAGTTCATTTCGTTTGCCGCACTAGTCGCATCCTTTAAAGCTTGACTATATGTGTTCCCGTTTCCATTCCCATATCCGTAACCATTCATGAATCCATAGCCACCGCAATAGCCACCTGTCTGGCCGTTACTGAAGCTATTGTTCCCGGAACCGTTGTATCCGGAACTATTGCTGTAGTAGCCGCCCATCATACCATACCCACCAGGAAATCCGTTAGGTCCTGGACTGGTGTTTGAATTGCTGTTTGCTGAAGATTGGGGAGGATTTACAGGCTGATTTACAGAGGGTGAAGAATCAGCGGCAGAATTGTTTGTACTTGTATCGGCGGCGGTTTGGCTAGTTGGATTTTTATAAACAGTAAGTAAATAATTGCTGTTGTTCCCCGAGGAATGGGGTATTACGGATTTAGAGTTCATAGCAGCATATACCGAGCCAGAAAAAGCTATTAAGCTAGCGATTGAGAGACCTACAATCCATTTTGTTTTTTTCATACTTAGTTCCTCCTGTGTTTAAAAGTACCTAATATTGATCTGCAATTTTATGGTTTAAGTATAGGGGTCCAATACGATTTTGTTATGAATGAGTTGTGAATTTCTTGTGAATTTCTAAAGCTTTTTTTAAAAACTTGAAAGAAGCTGTTGTAAAATGCATAAGCGCTCTTCATCATAAATAGTGGTATGAATCATCCATTTATTCATTATGCAACAGCCCCTCAAGAATTCAGACTTAATATTGTATGTTTTCTCCAGCAATATCCAGCAGAAGATCAATGAAGTTTTTCTTCCTTCCCGCATATAGTTAAACGTTACTAAGCGCGAAGGGAGACTTTAACGTGGATAAAGATTCCGGCTCCGCAGATGAGTCAAAACCTCTGATATCAGCCAAACGGCACCCCCTCAAAATTATTGCTATTATTGCTCTTATAATTATCGGTGGGATAGGCCTTTCACTCGTTTTATATACCAGGGACACGGGACAGATTGCCAAGGGTATTGTCTTAGAAATTCCCTTGGGACAATTAACGTTTGCAGATGCCCAGTCCAAGCTGGAACAACAGAGAACTAAACTATACGAACATCCCCTTCAACTCACAGCCGGCGAGAAAACCTTTTCATTTACGATGAAAGAACTTGGTTTCACATATTCTTATGAAAAGCCACTGCAGCAGGCCTATCTTATCGGGAGAGAAGGGAATATCGTTAATAAAGCTGCAGCTAAATTTAAAGCGAGTTGGGGTATAACTTTTACACCAGACTATGAGTGGAATAATCAAACCCTGTCAGGTATCCTGACTCAACATCTCTCAAGTTTGAATATGCCCGCAGAAAATGCCCACTTTATCGTTAACCCCGATGACTCAATGCAAATAGTTGCCGAAAAGGTTGGAAAACAAGTTGATCTTGAGAACCTAATAACAAGCATAAAAAAGGCTCCTATTGAAGGTGCAGCACATATTCCTATCCCATTTAAAAGCATAAAGCCAGGTCTAACCCAAGAGGACTTGGAGAAAGTAAAGAGCTATGATCTTATAAGTGAATACTCAACCATCTTCGATTTAAATCAAAAAGAACGGACCATCAATCTTAAGTTAGCAGCCCAAGCTATTGATGGTTTGGTTCTGAAACCGGGAGAGACGTTTTCGTTTAACCAAACTGTAGGACCTAGAACTGTTGAAGCCGGGTATCAAGAAGCTATAATTATTGAAGGGAATTCCTTCGTGCCAGGTTTAGGCGGCGGAGTTTGTCAGGTCTCCAGCACTTTATACAATGCAGTTCGTTTAGTATCCTCATCGGTAACTGTTATTGAGCGGTCGCGTCATAGCCTACCTGTGGCCTATGTTCCTCCAGGGCAGGATGCAACGGTTGCCTATCCGGATCTGGATTTCAAGTTCAGAAATGACTCAGGGGATTTCATTCTTATCCGAAGTGATATCAACGGTCATTCTTTAAACTTTAAGCTCTATGGAAAGGCCAAGAAGAAACAATAATCTTGATATAATACCTGAACAAGTTACAACTGTATTCATTAATTATGTTTTTGTTTATAACTCATTTGAGCTGCTGGTAAAATTATTTGATTGACAATTCAGCCAAAAATCAGTATATTGATAACGAACCATATGAAAACGGTTTCATACTTTAAATGAAGAGTAGCTGAGTGACTTGGCTTTTTAATTCCCAGATCTTAGGCTGCAAGAAAATAAACTGACATCCGGAGACATGATTTTAGCTATTTTTAAGAAAAGGCTATGCAAAGAGTGCTTGAAACAGCGTTATTTTGCAGATTCGTGGCAGAAAAAATGAAAATGATTAAAAAGAAGGATTCCGACCTGCGAAAAATGAGACTATTCTGTACTTTGGCGAGACATATTAGGCAAATCTGTGGTAGCGGTTCCACATGATATGCAAGACAATCGGAGTTGAACGTTATATATGGCTACTATAAGGGATGTTGCAAGATTAGCGGGGGTCTCGATTTCAACGGTCTCTAGAGTCTTAAATAAGAGCGGTTATGTTAATGTCGAGACGGAGAGAGAAGTCAATAAGGCTATTCAAATGTTAAAATATGAACCGAGTGACGTTGCCAGGGGATTGACGAATAAGAAAACCAGAACGATTGCCTTAATTCTGCCGGATATTGTGAACCCTTTTTTTCCTGAGTTAAGCAGGGCTGTTGAAGATGTGGCGCGGACGTCAGGATATACTGTAATCTTCGGCAATTCTGACGGCCAGGCAAATAAAGAGAAGGCCTACATTAATATCCTTAAACAAAAGTATATCAGTGGGATTATTTTTGCTTCCCATAACCTTAACCGCGATGATGTCGAGTATTTAGAGAAAATCGATATACCTTTTGTTGTTTTAGACCGAGCACCTTCTCAAGAAGGTTGTACCGTTGTTCGCTCCAACAATTTTGAAGGCGCCAAACGTGCTGTTCAACACCTACTTGACGCAGGATGCAATAAAATTGCTCATATATATGGGCCTCAGGAAATAAACACTGCTAAAGACCGTTTAATCGGCTATGAGGAATCTGTTAAGAATTTTAAATGGTATAGCCCGACTTTAATGGTACCTGGGAATTTTAAGCTGGACGGAGGGATGAATGCCGCCCATGTGTTGATGGAACGGCATCCTGATGTCGATGGTATTTTTGTGGGCAATGATTTGATGGCGGTGGGCGCGCTAAAAACTCTCCTGCGTTTGGGTATAAACGTTCCGAATCAGATAGCTATCTGCGGGTTTGATGGAATTCATCTGGCAGAGGCTGTTGAACCGGAGTTAACAACAATAGCTCAGCCTATTTATGAAATGGGAGCCTTGGCTGCAGATTTATTAATCAAGAAAATAGAAGGGGCCGTGGTCGATAACCGCATTTATGAATTAGAGGTTAAGTTAGTACCCCGGGCTTCAACAACAAAGTGTATTTGAGTTACTTAGATGAACTGGAAATCATTCCCGACAATGTCCTTCAACTATAGTTTTAACTATTCGATGTGGTAACGGTATCATATTCTAAAGGCGCAAAAGGTACAAGTGTTATTGTCAAACTACTGCCTTCGATCAAGCGATAATACAGAAAAAAAGACAGGGGTGTCAAGGGAATGAAAAAAAAAGGCGTGCTTCATGGGGAATTGTCACGATTCATTGCTGCATTAGGTCATGGTCAGACCTTAGTTATTGCAGACTATGGGTTACCGATCCCGCCCCAGATCCCATTTGTTGATTTAGCGGTTTGTGAGGGTGTTCCTGCTTTTGAGGATGTGTTCAATGCTGTTCTAAGCGAATTGAGCGTCGAACAAATTACAATCGCTGAGGAACTGCAAGAGGCTCATCCGGATTTGTTTGCTAAAATCAAAGGGGCGACAGATGCTCCACTGGAACATGTAAGTCACGAAGTATTTAAAGAACGTTTAGCATCGGCTGCAGTAATTGTCCGTACTGGTGAGTGGACCTCTTATGCTAATGTCATCTTAAAGTCTAGTGTAGTATTTTAGGTGGTGAATTTATGGCACTCTTAGAAATGAAGGGAATCTGTAAAGGCTTCTCAGGTGTCAAGGTTCTTCAAGGGGTTGACCTGCAGGTCAGCGGGGGAGAGGTAGTGGCCTTACTTGGTGAAAATGGCGCAGGTAAGTCCACATTAATGAAAATCTTAACTGGGGTCTATGCAGCAGATGCAGGTCAAATAGCAATCGACGGAGAGACTGTATCTATTAAGGCGATTCCCGATGCCCAGAACCTAGGGATCGAGATGATATATCAAGAGCTTAACCTATTTCCTAACTTATCAGTGGCGGAAAACTTTCTGATTGGGCATGAGAATGAATTTCGGACTCTGGGTTTCGTTAATTATCCTCTTCTCTATAAGAAGGTTGGGGAGACAATGGCAGCATTGAATCTTAACCGTGATCCCAAAGAATCGCTGGGCGGCCTAAGTGTTGGCGAACAGCAGTTGGTGGAAATCGGCAAGGCCTTGCAGAAAGATGTTCGCTTTCTCATTATGGACGAGCCTACCTCCGCTTTGAGCCGGGCTGAAACAGAACGACTTTTTGAAATTGTCCGTTCTCTCAAGGATAAAGGCGTTGGAATTATTTATATTTCCCATCGCCTAGAGGAATTGTTTGCTGTGGCAGATCGGGTGACAGTATTACGGGACGGTCAGTTCATTGCCACGGTTAAGACCGAGGAGACAACAGAGCGGGAATTGGTTTCTTTAATGGTTGGCCGGGAGATTGAGGAACGCTATCCTCATGTTGAAACGACACCGACTGAGATTGTACTGCGTGCAGAGCAATTAAGTACGCAATTTGTCCAGAACGTTAGTTTAGAAGTTAGAGCAGGGGAAATCGTGGGCCTTGGCGGCCTGATGGGTTCCGGACGCACGGAGGTGGCTCGTGCTTTAAGTGGAATCGATGCTTTAAAGTCCGGCGAAATCATCCTTGAAGGCCGGAAACTCTCCTTAAGAACCCCTATTAATGCAATTCGTTCCGGGATAGCCCTTGTAACCGAGGACCGTAAAAATGAAGGACTGCATCTTCCCTTTTCCATTCGTGAAAATTTGGCTCTCCCAACCCTCGATGCGCGAAGTCGTTGGGGCATAATTTCCAGGCAAAAGGAACGGGAGAATGCGGAGCATTGGGTTAAACAATTGAGAGTTAAAACTCCAACTATTGAGCAGTCTGCACAAAATTTAAGCGGTGGAAATCAACAAAAGGTCGTCATTGGTAAATGGTTATCTTGTAACCCGAAATTGCTGATTTTGGATGAGCCGACACGAGGCGTTGACGTGGGAGCGAAACAGGAAATCTATCAGTTAATGAACCAATTGAAGTTAGAAGGAAAGGCAGTTTTGCTGATTTCTTCCGACTTGCCTGAATTGTTGGGCATGAGCGATAGGGTCTATGTAATGCACGAAGGAGTTATTATGGGTGAATTACAGAGCGGAGAGATGGAACAAGAAGCGTTTATGCGTTTAGCTACGGGAGGTGAGGTATAATGGAACGAATTATCAAAACTATTAAACGTTATCATTTAGGACCGACAATTGGTCTCATTATTTTAATTTTCATTCTCTCTTTTGCAACCGCTAAGTTTTTTACCTTTGGAAATCTGCGCAACGTTGCCCTGCAAATTTCAGTGAATGCTTTGATCGCAGTGGGAATGACCTTTGTCATTCTTACATCTGGGATTGATTTATCGGTTGGATCTACTCTGGCTTTAAGTGCAGCGCTTGCTTCGCAGCTAATGGTCGGACACGTTAACCCTTGGGTAGCTGTTATTGCAGCTTTGGCTTTTGGGGGGGTGGCTGGAGCAGTTAATGGGTTGTTTGTCGCCTATGCAGGCTTGGCCCCTTTTATTGTTACCTTAGGGACGATGACGCTGTTTCGAGGAATGACAGAAATCTATACCAATGGCATGCCTATTTATAATTTGCCTCAAGAGTTTGCTAAATTCGGCACCGGGACATTTTTGGAAATTCCTATTCCGGTCTGGGTAATGGCTTTTGTCCTTATTACCGCTTGGGTTGTACTCCATCGAACAATTGCCGGAAGACGCATTTATGCAATTGGAGGAAATGAGCGAGTTTCCTTCTTGGCTGGAGTTCCAGTAAAACGTTATCTTTTGAGTGTTTATGTCGTCAGTGGTATTTTGGCTTCTTTAGCAGGAATAATTTTAGCTTCCCGTTTAGGCTCTGCAGAACCAACTGCAGGCGTGGGATATGAGCTGGATGCCATTACGGCAGTCGTACTTGGCGGGACCAGTTTGGCCGGGGGAGAAGGCACGTTAGTAGGGACTCTTATCGGGGCCTTGATTCTCGGAATTATTGATAATGGTTTGAATCTGCTCAATGTCAATTCTTTCTATCAAGATGCCGTGAAAGGATTAATTATTCTCGCGGCGATTATGCTTGATCGCAAGAAATCCTCAGCGAGGTAAGAGGCCCTGCGGCCTCCTTCTTCAAATAAATAAAAATAAATGTAAAGAGGAGAAATGGCAATGAAAAAATGGAAAACTATTTTGGGGCTAGGTGTTCTGACAGTGGGTCTTGTTTCTGGATGCGGTACTGCTTCTAACAATGGTTCAGGCGACAAAACAGCTGCTCAAGCAAAATCAGGCGATTATACCATTGGTTTCGCTGTCTCCACGACCAATAATCCGTTTTTTGTAGCTATGGAAAATGGAGTTAAACAGGAAGCTGAGAAAGAAAACGTAAAAGTTATTATCGATAATGGTAATAATGACGCTGCTACTCAATTGAACCAAGTTCAAGACTTAATTCAGCAAAAAGTAAGTGCTATTATTCTTAACCCAACCGATAGTCAAGGTTTGTCCAGCGCAGTTGCTGCTGCTAATAAAGCGAACATCCCTGTTATAACCTTGGATCGTAGTGTAAATTCCGGTAAAGTATCCTGTTTCATTGCCTCCGACAGCGTTCAGGCAGGAAAAATGGCTGCTGACGAGATTATAAAAGCTCTGAATGGCCAGGGCAAGGTCGTTGAGCTTCAAGGGATCATTGGAACTTCAGCTGAACGGGACAGAGAGCAAGGGTTTGACCAAGAAATTGCGACAGCAAAGGGAATTCAAATTGTTGCTAAACAATCGGCTAATTTTGACCGCAGTAAAGCGTTAAACGTTATGCAAAATATTCTTCAGGCTAATCCCGATGTTAAAGGGGTCTTCGCCCAAAATGATGAGATGGCTCTAGGCGCCTCGAAAGCAATTCAACAAAGCAATAAAACAGGGATTGCGATTGTCGGTATTGATGGTGAACAAGAAGCGGTCAATAACGTTCAACAAGGACTTTTCTATGCTGACATTGCTCAACAGCCAGCTGAAGAAGGAGTATTAGGAGTTCAGAACGCTATGAAACTGGTCAAGGGCAATTCCGTTTCGGCGACTGTCAGCTCACCTCTGAAACTTGTTGAAAAAGGAACATCATTTAAAGGTTTTTAAGCTGATCAGATGCTTTTATTTCAGTAATATAAATTAGTCGAGGGAGTAATCATTCCTTTGAAACTGTTTCTTGGTTATGTCTTAAGGGAGGTGAAGCAGGATGATGCGTTCCATGACAGTGATCGGCAGCCTTAACATGGATATTGTCAATCGCGTTGAAAAAGCGCCTTTGCCGGGCCAGACTATTAAAGCTATCGAAACGAGCTATATTCCGGGCGGGAAGGGCGCAAATCAGGCAGTAGCTGCAGCTCGTGCGGGAGCTAAAGTCGAAATGATCGGGGCAGTAGGCGTGGACGCTTATGGAGAAATTCTCTTAGAAAACCTGCGATCCTCGGGTGTCGGAACAGATGGAGTGCTTGTCAAGCAGGATATTTCAACGGGACTGGCTTTCATTACCGTCGATGGACTAGGGGAAAATCGTATTATTATTTCTCCTGGGGCCAACGGAGCGTTAGATCCGAAGGATATTGACGAGGCGGGCAAGTCGCTGGACGAGCCAGACCTAATCATTCTTCAGAATGAGATACCCTATCCAACCCTAGCCTATGTATTCGAATACTTTGCAGCGAAAGGAAAGTATATTATATACAACCCTGCGCCTGCATTTGTGCCGCCAGAGAATATCTATCACATGGTTAATTTATTAATTCTTAACGAAACAGAGGCGGCTGTATTAACTGGAGTTAAAACTGAGAGTATTGAGGAAGTGCACTCTGCCGGCAAAATCTTAGTGGCAAAAGGGTGTCGGGAAATCATTGTAACCTTAGGTGCCAAGGGATTATTTTATATGAGCAGTGAAGGAACAACGATGTATCAACCGGCGTTCAAGGTTAAAGCGCTGGATACAACGGCAGCCGGTGATACTTTTGTAGGGGCCTACGCTGCCGCTATTGCTGAGGGCAAGCCCCTTCAGGCTGCTTTGCATTTTGCTTCAGCAGCATCGGCTCTTGCTGTAACTAGAAAAGGCGCCCAAACTTCGATCCCGCAACGGGCGGAAATCAATGCTTTTTTAGCTCAAGATGAGCGCTAAACTTACCGGGAATGTGAACTGTAAACTAGTAATACTCTAATTTATTTTTCTCAAAAAAGAGCTGTGTGATTTCACACAGCTCTTTTTTGAGAAAAATAAATTTCCATTTCATCCTCTTCGAGCCAAAAATGCATATGAGGGTTCTTGAAGGAGAGTTGACAAGAGGTTACTTAATAGTGATAAATATGATTGATTGATAAGATAGGTATATGCTATAGACACAAGGGTCTGAGGAGTGGTACGATTTAGCTGAGGGAAACAGTAATAGGTAATCAATTTCTTAGGATATTGTCTCTTGAAAAGGATATGGCAGATAAAGATAGGGAAAATTGTGAATGTTAGTACTTTATCAAGCAAAGGAGGTTATTCTATATGACAAAGTGTGATCAATTAATTCAGAGATTTACGTTAAAAGGTCAAGATGATGGCGTCAGAAACTTAAGAGGAGAAGAGCTGAAATCGTATCAATTAATATATGATGATTTAATTAAACGACTCATTGCTACCGGTGCGGAAGTCCCTCAGGATATGGAGATACAAGTAATCAATAAAATTGTTACCCCTGATGATGATAATGTAACTCCGCTGGGATTGGTTAATGTAAGTTTGGACTATCTGACGAAAATACTAACGTTTGCCCAAGGTCAAGGAATCCAATGGCAGGTCGAAATTAAAGAGTGTACTGATACCCATTTTAAGGAATTATCCTATTTTAAGATCACGGTCGCATGTGACAAAGAATTTTTCGTAACTATGGCCAAAGAGGCCGGATTTAGGTATCCCAAGATAACCCGTCATCGAACAGCCTAATTAACTAAACATTAAATCGCCGCCGAAATTCTGCTTGAAGTCAAGAAGGAAAGTTTGCCTTAGACGCAACAATGGCCGGCATCAATAATACCGCAGAGATTACCGTCACACGGAAAATATTGAACGGTAAACCTGACAAGGTAATACTAAAGGAAATTGAAGATGAGAGAATCGACATGGTAATCATGGGGAAATGCGGATATGGAGCCATCACAGATTGTTTGCTAGGCAGTGTTAGTCAACGTGTTCTCTATGGCGCAAAATGTTCAGTTTTAATTGTCGAATGAACTCGTTCAGTTAAAGCTGAACCTCGGGGCTATTTCGATAGCAGTTATAAACTACAAATTAGTGCATAAAGTTATAGGAACCCTTCTTATTCTTTAGCTCCCCAAATGCTGCTTGGGGAGCTTTTTTAACGTTTTCAGAAGAGAACTTGAGAAATGCCAATGGGACTAGTGATAAGATAAATTATCAAATTGTTCATAAGCATATATGATGGTGAAGATACTGATTTTCTATAGACTTATACAGTCCACAGTGCTAATCTGAATTTGTAATAAATAGTGATAATTCAAAGAGAGAAAGGATGATTGATTTGTTGAGGATTAGTACTAATTCAATCTCTAACGTTATTAACAAAATTCAGAGTGAAAGGGGAGGAACATGATTTAGAAAGAGTTTCGTTAGCGTCCTGATTGGGTTTTTGAATTTTACCTTCTATAACTAATAATCGATACTAGATAAAACAGTCATAAAGACTGCTAAAAAATGTGACTTCGGTATCATCGTTGGAATTTAAAGTATGTACAGCTAAGAGATTGTAGAAGTAAAAAATGATTTATTAAAAATAATGAAAAACTCTTAGATTAATAGTGAAAAATTTCACTTTACTTTACTGTGCTTATTGAAAGGTGGGAGTTGTATGCCTTCAATGACTAAATGGGTTCCGATTATTGAAACGTTTAAAGGATATAAAAAAGGGGATCTCAAGCATGACATTATAGGTGCCTTAACTGTTGTAGTTGTTGGTCTTCCTCAGTATATGGCTTATGCTCTAATTGCGGGCGTCAATCCGATTTACGGTCTCTATACCGGGATCATTGCGGCGATTATAGGTTCCGCCTTTGGCTGTTCTAACCAACTGATTACAGGACCGACGAATGCGATTTGTTTACTCACTGCAAGCGCTATGATACGCTTTATGCATCTCCCTAATGCTTATCAAATGCTTTTCCTAATGACCTTTATGGTTGGCGTTTTGCAGGTTCTTTATGGAGTAGTTCGACTCGGTAAAGTGATTGATTTTGTTTCCCACACCGTCTTGGTAGGGTTTACAGCCGGAGCAGGAACGATCATTGCTCTGGGACAATTAAATACATTTCTGGGGATATCGATTAAAAACTCTTCAGCAATGTCTACGCTGGAAAAAGTATATTATATTATCACTCATCTAAATAAAACGAATCCCTATGTTTTAGGTATCGGCCTGATGACTATTATAATTGTGCTGATATGCAAAAAGATCAGTAAAAATCTTCCGGGAGCTTTAATTGGGATTATTCTGCCAATCTTTTTTATCATTATGTTTGATCTGGAAAAGAAAGGCGTCAAACTTACAGGTAATATTCCTTCCGGCTTTCCTCCCTTTACCATGGTTCATTTTAGCCTTGCCTCAGTCAAAGATATGCTGAGCGGAGCGTTTGCCATCTCCATCATTGGTTTAGTTGAAGCAATATCTATTTCTAAATCAATTGCCACGAAAACCCGGCAAAAAATTGATTCCAATCAAGAATTTATAGGGCAGGGTTTATCAAATATCATAGGGGCTTTCTTCCAGTGCCTTCCTGCTTCGGGTTCATTTTCCCGTTCCGCCATTAACTATATTAACGGGGGAGCCAGCAGATTAGCCGGAATTCTTTCCGGTGTGTTTGTAGCCATTGTTCTCATGCTGTTTGCACCCTATGCGAAATATATACCAAGTGCAGGTTTGGCAGGGGTCCTGATTTATACAGGGTATGGTTTGATTGACAAAGAAGAAATAAAGAAAGTCGTGAAAGCAGGTATATTCTCTTCCGATTCCATTGCCATGTGGGTAACCTGTATCTTAGTTATTGTGCTGCCAAACTTGGATTATGCAATTTATTCAGGGATTGCTCTATCCATTGCCTTATATCTGAAGGATACCAACAAAGCACCGCTTAAGCTTTTGATTCCAGCACAGAGTGATGGATCCCAGGTGATTCTCGAAGAAGTGAAAACCGTTGAAGAAAAGGTTGACGTTTTGGTAATTCAACTTGAAGGAAATCTTTATTTCGGGGGAGCAACCGATTTAGGAGATAAACTAGAAAGCTTGGTTGATAAATCCAAAGTGTTTATTCTCAGAATGAATCATGTAACCACCGTTGACTTAACGTCACTGACAGCTTTGAAGGTCTTTGTCAGGAATGTGCGGGAAAATAACGGAACTTTGATAATTAGTGGTGTTCAACCGGATCTTGCAGCCTTGTTTAAAAAGTCAAACTTTGATACTGACATTGGCCCAGAAAATATCTTTATGTCCGAAAATGAAGTCTTTGCTTCAACCTCAAATGCCTTAGTAAGGGCAAGAGCTGCACTTAACTTTTAAATTTGGACGATTTGAGAAAGCAAATTTAAAGGTGAGAATGTCACCATGATATTCTCACCTTCCAGGAAATTGATATGACCGAAATGTTATAAAACATTTTATTTGTGGGGTTAGGAGAGGGTAACTATGGTCATGGAAATATTGACTAGCGTATTTGCTTGTTCGCTTTGTCAGACCAGGTATAATCGGCAGGAAGACGCCGAAAAATGCGAACTCCTTTGTGCAAAATTACTCAAATCGCCTGAACTATCTGTATTAAATCTCACTTCCAGGGCCTATAATATTCTCAAAAATGCCGGAATAGATACTATTGACGATGTTCAAAAAACAACAGATGATTATTTGTTAAATCTAAAAGGGTTTGGCCCCGCCTGCCTGGAGGATTTACACTATAAAATGACATTATTTGAAGAAGAAAATGCGTTGCAAAATAAATTAAGGGAGTAAGGGAAAAAGTAATAACAAATTGCCCTTCAAAGTTAATCTAAGCACAGGCCGATTATTTGCCTGTGTTTTTTGCGTATAAAATCCAATGCCAATCGTATTAATGCTTTTGGCATTAAATTATGTGACCATAGGGACTTCTTTGGAACTTTATTTTGGACTATAATTTTAATTGTTATTTTCGCAGTTTTCCGATCTGAATGATGTATGGACGCACTCTCTAAAATTCTGCCTATTTGCTTATGAGGAAATGTATGAAAGGGGAAACTATGCAGCAAGATTCTTCAACTTTTAATGGTAATATTGTAACGGACGAAAGTAGTTGTCAGGGGTGTAATAAATGTGTTCGGGAATGTCCCGTCGATGCTAATATTGTCTACGTTAAGAATGATAAGGTTAAGGCAAAAATAAACTACGAACGATGTATTGAATGTGGTAAATGCATCTCAACATGTGATCATGGTGCACGTTCTTATCTTGATGATACTGAACGCTTCTTTAATGATCTAAAACATGGGAAGAAGATTACTGTATTGGCAGCGCCGTCGATCAGAGTTAACTTTCCTGATTTTAAAAGATTATTCGGTTTTTTGATTAAAAATGGTGTCAATATAATCTATGACGTCTCCTTTGGAGCAGATATTACGACATGGGCATATCTAAGAACTATAGAACAGAAGAACTTACACACAGTGATTGCTCAACCTTGTCCTGTGATAGTTAACTACATTGAGAAACTAAAACCAGAATTATTATCCCAACTTTCTCCAATTCATAGTCCAATGCTTTGCTCAGCAACTTATGTGAAAAAGTATTTAAAAGATAACTCGGAATTAGCAATGTTGTCTCCTTGTATAGCAAAAAAGGGGGAATTTAGCTCCACACAAAATATAATAGGATACAATGTAACGTTTAAAAAACTGAAGGAATATCTGGAAAATAACAAGATTAACCTCAAAGATTACAACGAGGTCGATTTTTCTGATCTAGCCTGTTCTTTGGGATGCCTTTATAGCAGACCAGGGGGGCTAAGAGAAAACGTTGAGGCTTTTGTTCCCAATGCTTGGGTGAGACAAGTGGAAGGACCAGATACCGCCTATGGTTATTTGGAAATTTATAATGATCGTGTTAAAGAAAATAAGCCTGTACCTCTTCTCGTTGATATATTAAATTGTCAGCATGGCTGTAATATCGGCACAGCTTCAATAATCAAGGATAATCAACTAGACGATATAGATTTTAGTTTTAATGCCATGAAAACTAGGAAAATGAAGGAAGAAGAAAAACAGGGATTTAAAAAATCTATAAAGCGTATGGAATGGTTAAACGATTATTTTAATAGAACTCTAAAATTAGAAGATTTCGTACGTGTATATAATACTGCCAAAAAAGCGAGAGACTTATCGGAACCAACAGAGCCTGAGTATGATCAATTATTTAAGTCCATGCACAAAGAAGATGTCGAATCTCGTACAATTAATTGTGTTGCCTGTGGTTATTCGACATGTAAAGAAATGGCGAAGGCAATCCACAACGGATTAAGCGTTCCAAGTAATTGTGTTAACTATTCTAAAGGGGAATTAATTAATTTAAACCGTAAGAACTCCGAGATATTAACTCAACTTCAGGACTTGAGCGCTGAAAGACTGGAATACAGTAAAAAACTTGAAAATGATGTTGTTAATATTAAGGCTTCTTTAAACGAAATAGCAGCTGAAAATGAGAACGGTGTGAAAAACATCCAAAACATTATGTCCAGGGTATCTAATAATACCGAAATAGCTTCAACTTTACGACAAGATGTTGAAGAAATGAATGATAAATTAAATAATTTTGTCAATTCGTCGAATTTAATTGAAGGTATAGCAAGTCAGACCAATCTCTTGGCTCTTAATGCTGCAATTGAAGCCGCACGTGCGGGAGATCAAGGCAGAGGCTTTGCAGTAGTGGCTCAGGAAGTAAGAAAATTAGCTGAAAGGTCTAACGAAGTCGTGAAATCAACAATCAATGATGAGAAGCTGATGGTGGATTTAATCGGAGGTATTGCCAATATATCCGTGACATTAGACCACGAAATGATTGAAATAAGTAATCAAGTTGAGAAAATTTCAATGTCACTTGAAAACTTAACTGCGAAGAGTCAGGATATTCTAGCATTTGTTGAAGATATTTCGACTCATTAATTTGGAGATCTGATCATTTAGGGAGCAGCAGTGACAAAAACTGTTGCTCTTTTTCTTTTGCGCTAGGCTTAGTGATCCGGGCAAAATAAGTGCAAGCACTTGCTTGCATAGACAGCTTTGGTTTGGTACAATAAACACGCAAGTGCTTGCACGCATAATATCAATAGGTGGTGGTTATAAAATGGAGACGATAGAGACTGGTAATTTAACTGATAATACTCTGAGTATCAGAATTATTGAAGCAGCTAAACAACTTTTTGTGGATCATGGCTTTAAAGGTACGACTACGAAAATGATCGCCAAAGAAGCTAATGTCAATGAAGCAACTCTATTTAGGCACTTTAAAAATAAAGAGGGGATTTTCTTAGCGATAACCAAAGATCTCACTAAACACAGCAATTCAAAACTTGAGAGCATCATAGAAAGTGACATTCCCTTAGAAGAAATGCTTTTTCAATTTGGAATGGAATTGTATAGGAGGATCGTTCAAAGTAAGGGTGTATTGATTGTGGCAATAATTGAGTCCAAGCAGAGATCAGAGCTCGTTGAAAATGTTACAAGCACGTTTAAATCGATCGTTGAAATTTTGGAGAGAAAATTAGTTAGGTTACATAATGAACAGAAACTTGAGAAAAATGACTTTTTTACAGTTTCTTTGATGTATGTGGAATCTTTAATTGGTCTTTTTATTGTCCAGACTCGATTGAAAGGCGACCTTATACCGATGGAAATTGAACGATTATGCAGAAGCGCTTCCAAAGTTTTAGTCAACGGCTTACAAAATTAAGAGGCCTAAAGAATAGTTGGGTTTCGAACACGATAAGCAGATAAAAATCAGGGGACGGTAATCATTTTGCTAAGAGATAACTCGAGGGGGATTAGGGGATGAAACAAAGAGTTTTACTTATTTTCTCATTGCTATTGGCATTTTTACTCGTTAGTGGATGTGGAACAAATAGTGATAGCAATAAATCTGATACTAAAACCTATCCTGTCAAGACAGTACAGGTAAAGGAAGAGAACTATCCGGTTTCGCTGGAGTATCAGGGGATTACCGGCGAGAGTGAGGTAAGAAAGCTATCCTTTAAAAGTTCTGCCAAAATTGCCAAAATTTACGTTGCGAAAGGACAGCATGTTACCAAAGGCGAGCCCCTGGTTGATCTTGACAAAACAGACTTAAATTATGCAATGCAAGCTGCTCAGTCCCAAATGAATGCAGCAGCCGCTCAATATAACAAAGCCGTAAATGGTGCCCAGCAAGAAGATATTAATAAGGCCGAGATAGCGGTGAAAAATGCGCAGGATAATTATAATTATTATAAGGATTTGTATGATAAAAATGTTACCTTATATAATAGTTCAGCGATTTCCAAACAGGCTTTGGATGGTTCAAAGCTGCAACTTGACAGCAGCGAAGCTGCTCTGAACAGTGCGCAGCAGACTTTGCAGCAGCTTCGAGATGGATCTAGAGATGAAGACAAAGAAGCACTTTTAGCTCAGTTGAATGCAGCGACTGCTGATTATAATTCCAAAATGGACTTAGTACAGGATGCCTCAATGGTTTCGGATCTGGATGGTTATGTGGTCGATGTTCTCTGTAAAGAAGGCGAATTACAGCCAGCCGGAAATCCCGTTATTTTAATGAGAAGCGATGATCAAGTCATTACTGTCGGATTATCAGATAAGGATGTTAAGAAAATTAAAGTTGGTATGAAAGCAAAGATAACTATAGATAATCAGAGTGTTGATGGCGAAATCAGCAATATTGTGCAAATGGCGGATCAGCAATCAGGGACGTTTAGTACTGAAATTAAGCTTTTAAATCCTATCGACAACGATCAATTTTATATCGGTGAAAGTGTAAAAGTATACATAGAGACAGGGGAACAGAGATCGATTTTGATTCCCATCAGCTGCATTCTAAATGACGGTGAAGATTACGTATATGTTATAGAGAATGGCCGAGCCGTTCGAAAAAATATAACCTTAGGCGATGCGCATGAGGATAAAGTTTCAGTAGAAGGTTTAAAAGCCGGAGATAAACTTGTTATTGAGGGAATGAAGAATATTAAAGCGGGTTATCAAGTTTCGGAAAAGTGAGGTGAACAATATTGAGACTGATTAAAGCAGCCATTGAGAATAAAAAAATAGTCTTATTTCTAGTAGCTTTAGTTATTATCGCAGGGTTTTATAGTTATTATATAGTTCCTAAGCAAGAAAGCCCGGACGTTTCCTCTCCTGCTGCTATGATTACCACGATTTATCCCGGAGCTTCTCCAAGTGATATAGAAACACTTGTCACTAAGAAAATAGAGGACAAAGTTGAGGAAATTGATGGCTATGATTATGCCGAATCATATTCCAAGAATAGTGCTTCTATCGTTATCGTCTATTTGAACAATGATGCCGATAAAGATAAAGCCTGGAGAGACCTAAGAGATAAAATTAAAGATTTAAAATCGGAGCTCCCTGATGGATGTCAAGATAGTACGATTGATACGAACCTTACAGAGACAGCGGGGATGATTTTAAGTATCTCAGGTAAGAACTATTCTTATGAGCAACTGGGTGATTATGCCGATGATATTAAGAAAGAATTGAGCAATGTTGACGGTATTTCCAGATTTGATGTCAAGGGAAAGCAAGATAAGCAAGTAATCGTTGACGTCGATTGGACTCAAATCAATAAATATAACGTGTCCTTAGACGACGTATGTAAGGTACTAAAAGCTCAAAATATTAATATTCCATCCGGATCTTTGAATTTGAAAACAGGGAAGATCAAGGTTGAAACGCCGGGGACATTTACTTCCCTGCAAGATATCCAAAATACAATAATAGGGGTTTCACCGACTACCGGAGAAACCTTAAGAATCAAAGATATTGCAAAAGTATACATGGATTATGATCAGGATTCGAGTCTTAAATTTAGAGATAACGGTGCTAATGCGGTATTGCTGGCAGGATATTTCCAAGACAATAAAAATATTGTCCTGATTGGTGATAACATTAGTAAAAAATTAGATGCTCTAAAGAAACAACTGCCAAATGACTTGACGATTGACGAGGTAACGTTTCAGCCTAAAGACGTCAGTGATTCCGTTTCCTTTTTCATGAAGAATCTTCGCGAAGGAATAATTCTGGTTATTATCACTGTACTCATTGGAATGAGTCTTCGCAATGCCATGGTGGTTTCTGCGGTTATCCCAATATCTATATCCATGTCCTTTCTTGCGATGTATATCCTGGGGATTAAAGTTCAGCAAATGTCTACCACGGCCCTTATCATAGCTCTGGGAATCCTGGTCGATGATGCAATTGTAATCGGTGACGTTGTCCAAGTAGGTATTGATAAAGGGCTATCTGGAAATGAGGCAGCATTTCAAGGCATAAAGCGACTATTTGTGCCGGTATTTACATCCACGTTAATTATCGTGGGTGCCTTTGCTCCGCTGCTCACGATCCCAGGGGCTGTTGGGGAATTTCTAAGGACCTTGCCTCAGGTTGTTATGATCTGTGTGACTTGTTCGTATATTTCCGCCTTACTTGTAACGCCTGCCATGTCTTCTCTATTTTTTAGAAAAAGTAAAACTCTTACTAAAGAAAGCATTGTCCGTAAAATGTTCCGTAAACTTTTAAGCTATGGACTAAAGCATAAACTGAGGATTGTTGTCGTAGCCTTAGGAATTTTCTTAGCCGCTCTTGGCCTAATGAAAACCTTAGGAATGCAGTTTTTCCCTTATGTAGATAAGAATATCCTGTATATCGATGTTTCCAATGAGAAGGTTGAAGATATTGACAGTACAGCAAATTTGGTCAAACAAGTCGAAAATGTCCTTAAAGCTCAGAAAGAAGTGACAGGATATACCTCTGCCATAGGCGGCGGTATGCCAAAATTTTATATAACCTTAGCTTCAGTAGCAGCTTCCAAAGATACAGCACAAATAATGGTACGAATCGATCTGAACAAAACAAATCGGTTCCAAACAAGGCAGGAGCTTGCTGAGCATCTACAAAGTATATTGGACAGCAAACTTAGTCAAGGGACAGCTACAGTAAAACAATTAGAACAAGCTCAGCCAATAGGGGCCCCTATACGCTTGAGGCTTACTGGAGATGATTTGGAGAAACTATACTCTGCTTCCGCAAAGATTCAGCAGAAGTTGTTAAATATACCTGGAACTATGAACGTTAGAGATGATGCGGCGCAGAAATCCTATGAATATGAGGTCAATATTGATGTGGCCAAAGCTTCACAGCTCGGGTTGCTTAAATCGGATATTCTTGAGCAAATTAACATTGCCCTAAATGGTTACAGCGGCTCAGTTTACAGAAAAAACGGCAGTGAGTTTGACATTTTAGTAAAAACTAATATTTCCTCAGTAAAAGATCTTGAAAACTTGCAAATTAAATCCAGTGTTACAGATAATAAGGTTCTCTTAGCCCAGGTGGCATCCATAAAACTTACTCCTGAGCTAGATCAAATTAAACACTACAAAAAGGAAAAAACGGTGACAGTGTACAGTGATGTTAAAACTGGATACAATTCGGTTAATATCGAAAATGCGTTAAGTCAGCAGATTGCTGCCATGGATTTGAATGGTGTCAATGTTCTCTATGACGGAGAAAAAAATCAAATCGAGAAGAACTTCACCAGTCTCGCCTTGGCAGGAGTTTTAACGATTCTAATAATTTACGTTTTACTATTTATTCAATTTAAATCCTTTGTCCAGCCTTTAATCATTATGTGTTCTCTGCCATTATCCTTAATAGGAGTTGTTATTGGACTCATGGTCTTTAGAATGCCGCTATCCTTAACAGCCGTAATGGGAATTATAAGCCTTATTGGGGTAGTCATTAGAAACGCGATCCTGCTTATTGAATATATTAACGGCGGGAGGGAAGAGGGGCTATCGATTGATGAAGCTTGTATGTATGCTGTTAGTCAAAGATTTCGTCCGATTATATTAAGTTCTACGGCAACCATCACCGGGCTTATACCTCTTGCCTTATCTAAAAGCGCGTTATTTGGACCGATGTCGGTAACGATCATGTTTGGACTCTTGACAGCGACCTTCCTGACCTTTATCGTGATACCGGTTATTTATTCTTTAGTAAACTCTAAATTAGAGCAAAGAGCTTTTCAAGGACATATGGCCAAATTTTAAATCTTTTGTCCCCCTTTTGTCATTTTTGTCATTCTTGAATATAACGATGATAACTAATCACTGATGGTCTGTGAAAGAAGAACTGTCAAATGTCAAATTATGTTTTAGGGTGAATATACTATACAAGATTCGTTTACCCTTTTAATAACATAAAAGGAGCATTCCGATGGTGAAATTACTTATGTTTGATTTCGACGGCACTCTGGTTGATTCTCAAAATATTTCTGTCAACATTTACAATCAACTCGCTGACAAATATCATGTAAGGAAAATCAAGAGTTTCGATTCAATTAAAAGGCTTCCTCTGCACGAACGATTTAGGACCCTTAATTTTCCGATTTACAAACTCCCGCTCTTTGCTGCTGATTTTGCTAAACAGTACAAACATTCTTTGGAAAGTATTGCTTTGGTTACAGGTATGAGAGAAATTTTAATTGAGCTGAAGAAAAAAGGATATGAATTAGCGATAGTTTCTTCAAACTCTGAGAGTAACATCCGAGATTTTTTGGGTAAAAAACAACTTAATGTCTTTGAAACTATTATTAATTCTCATAATATCTTGGGTAAGGACAAGGTGATTAAAAAATTATTAATCTCCAAAAAGTTAGAACCGTCAGAAGTAATTTATATCGGAGATGAAATAAGAGATGTAAGTTCCTGTAAAAAGCTGGACATTAAGATTATTTGGGCCAACTGGGGATATGATTTGCTAGAGATGTTACAAGGTGAACAACCAGATTATATCGCCTATTTCCCAGAGGACATTTTGTCTATAATGGACTTACAGTAAAGGGAAATCCCGGAATGTCATAATCTTTCTCTTACCAACACTGGTCCCTCGTTATAACATAGTGAACTCGTTCAGCTAAAGCTGAACATCGAGACTTCGGTGGGGGACTCTACCCTCACCGAAGCAGAGTACGGGGGACCCACTCCCACTTAAAGAAGTGGGAGTCTTACGATTGGATAAATCAATATATATTATCTGTTGGAAGATTGTTAGAAGTCGCTAACTGTGAGCGGCTTCTAACAATCTTCGTGTTTATGTTAAAAATCAGTTTATATTTGCAACCATAACAAGAGTAGTCAAGAAGAATATGAAGGTACATATTATACTCACCGAGATTATGGCCTTTTTTCGATCATCTTGGTCTTCTTTGGCGTTATAGTTGTTCGATGTCTTTAAATAGATGACAGCAGCAGTAGTTCCTCTTATGGCGGTATTGAAATTACCATTTAATTTTTTGTTTCCATTATGAAGTGTATAACACCTTCCGCTCATTAGCCTCTCTCCTTTTTACGTGATTATGTAATGGCACCTTACAACATCTCATGTCATTATTCTTCCTAATAATCTTCCTAATAATTAGAGTTCGCTAATAATTCAGAATTACCTGCTTTAAGAAAATATTAATTTATTTTACACTATTCACTCAGCAATTAATTATATAAGAAGTATATAATGCCAGAGTATGTGGTTTCATGTGCTTTCAGCATATTCTCCATAGAAATAGACAGAACAGTTGATTTTAATTGTTGTTATTTGACGGAACCTTAGCCCCTGAAATGCAAAAAATGTACTAAAGTGACGAATAAGCAATTATTTCCATTCTGTTTCTCGATATTTAGTATGTTATACTTTAATTAGTATTTAATTGTTGGGGGTTATTTAATATGGCTAAAACGTCGCGCAAGGATAGCGGTTCACGACGAAGAAAAATCAGTAAGCTTCGAGTGTTCCTTTATTCACTTTTGACTATGCTTATTATAGTTGTTGCTATTAGCGGAATTATGGTATGGAAGGCAGCTGCACAGCTTCCGCAATGGGATCCCTCCTCTCTGGACAACATGAAGCAGTCTTCGGTTATTTATGATAAGGATGGAAATGAAATCGCTCAGTTACATAGTACAGTGAATAGGCTTAGCTTGAGTTCATCTCAAATCCCGGATATCGTGAAAAAAACATTTGTTGCTGTTGAAGACAAACGTTTTTATCAGGAAATCGGAATAGATCCGATTCGAATTGTCAGTTCACTATATCAGGATTTGATCTCTGGAAGCGCCAAAGAAGGGGCCAGCACAATTACGCAGCAATTGGCCCGCAATGCCTTCATCCAAGATCCCACGGCGAAGACGCTAACGAGAAAAATTCAAGAAGTTCTTATTGCCATACAACTTGAACGCCGCTATACCAAGGATGAAATCCTTACGTTTTATCTCAATAAAATTCCTCTTGGCGAATCTTCCTATGGTATTGAGGCAGCTGCCAAAACCTATTTTGGCAAAGACGTCAGCCAGCTTGACCCGGCTCAGGTGGCACTTTTGGCGGGATTACCCCAAGCATCCAGCGGATATGATCCCTATTTTCATCCTAATGCAGCCAAGGCCAGACGCAATATAGTTCTTGGCGTTATGCGCAATGCGGGAATAATCGACGATGCACAGTACAATCAATCTATTAATGAATCTTTTGCCTATGTAGACACGATGATTAAAACATATGGCGGACCACAAAAGGCTGTTTATGCAACAGATAATTATAAGTATCCGTCTTTTGTAGATTATGTTGTCAATGAGTTGGAGAATAAATACAATTTGACTCAGGATCAAATCTTTAATGGAGGATTAAAAATTTATACAACGGTTGATCCCAAAATACAAACGGCGGCTGAAGACGCTTTTAATGACCCGGCAAATTTCCCCAAAAGTTATGATAAGACTCTTGTCCAGGGGGCGATGACAATTGTCCAACCATCGACGGGCAATATTGTGGCTATGGTTGGCGGACGGAATTATCAATTTGGAAATTTTGATCGTGCTTGGCAAGCTAAGCGCCAGCCGGGATCTACAATTAAACCTTTAGCTGTTTATGGTCCCGCCTTGGATAAGGGTGGCTATTATCCCGGGACAGTTTTGGATGATATGCCGGTTACCTTTAATTTAGGGGCTGGTCAGACTTACAGCCCTGTAGATGATGATACTTATACTTCAGGCTGGAAAGGACGGATTACAATGCGTTATGCATTGGCGCAGTCCGTTAATGTTTATGCTGTCAAGCTTTTGAGTTTAATTGGCGTGGATACTGGTTGGCAATTTGCCAGAGATAATCTTGGCTTACCTCTGACAAGTCAGGATAAGGTATTAAGTTTGGCTCTGGGAACATGTCACGTTTCGACATTGGATATGGCTTCAGCTTATGGAGTTTATACCAACAATGGAGTGCGTGTTACCAGTCATGCTATTGATAAAGTACTTGATTCAACGGGAAAGACTATTATTACTCCGGAAATAACTCGAGAACGTGTCATGAAAGAAACCACCGCTTATTTAATCAATGATATGCTGCGCAGCGTCGTAACGAGCGGAACAGGTTATGCGGCAAAAATGGGGGATTGGGCTGTGGCCGGAAAAACAGGCACCACATCTCTGCCGCAAAGCTATGGCAATAAAAATGGTAATCCCGATGCTTGGTTTGCCGGCTATACTCCGTATTACAGCGGAGTAGTTTGGATGGGTTATGATTCTGATCCCGATGGGCAGCATTATTTGCGTCAAGTCTACGGCGGAAGCTATCCAGCTCAGATTTGGAAGAAGGTCATGACCGTCGCTCTTCAAGGGAAGAAGGTGCAGACACAGTTTTCCCGTCCCGCAGGAATTGTTAGCGGTAAAATTGATACGAAATCGGGATATTTACCAAGTTCATTAACACCCTCGCAGTTCATTCAAACGGAAATAGCCGCTCAGGGGAATTTTCCTACTCAAGTTAGTAATATATGGGTACAGGAATATGTTGATCCCAAGAATCCAAGAGTGATAGTTCCGGCCAGTGATCCCAACAAAGTCTCGCGTGTGTTCTTATATCTTCCGGATAGAGATCCTGCCATTACTTGGCCAGCGAATGAAGCGTCTTACCGTTTGCCGGCTGAAGCACCTTTGCCGCAGCAATTGCAGGAAGCGCCTTATTAAAACGGAAGCTATCGTTTGCCATTGGTCATCTTTTAGGCTCTGTCTTCGGACAGAGCTTATTTCCTAAAAAACCGTAAATAAATTTGAATCATCTTTGAGATCTAGGTAATTCTAATGAATAGATAACAAAGTTGATTCGTTGTAAGCAAAAGTTTGGAAATTATGCAGGAGGGATAAATATGCTGATCTCGTTCGGGTTTTTTGATGTTCCGGAAATGGCTATCCTTTTGGTCATTGCATTAGTTATTTTCGGTCCTGGAAAACTGCCGGATATCGGTAAATCATTAGGTAAAGGAATTGCAGAATTTAAAAAAGCTTCTGAGGGAAAAACTACTGAAACGAAAGTAGACGATCAGAACAACCAGAACAACCAGAACAATAAACAATAGATTGATGAACAATTGGAACGTTTCCTGCCTAATCTGAGATGACAGACCCCCACTTCAATAAGTAGTCCTTAGTAAACTTCAGGTGGGGTAGAATCCTCCTTCGCCGCTAAGTATTCCAATTGGGAAAGGCGGCTCGGCAATAATGTCCATTGGACATTATTGTATCTGAACCCCGATGTTCAGCTTTGCTGAACGAGTTCACTTTAGAAAGAGAGACTATTCATAGAAATACTCAGGAAAGGAGATGGCTCATCATCGAACAAGTATTTCAGATGTTTAAAGAAGTAGCGGAAACGAATAATATTACCTTATCGGCCAAGCGTCTTCATATGAGTCAACCCAGTATCACTTTGCAGATACAGAGTCTGGAAAATGAATATGGCGCACGTTTTTTTGACCGTACGAATAAAGGGGTTACGCTGACAAAAGAAGGTGAAATCTTTTATACCCATGTTGTAAGAGTTTTGGACATTCTTTCCCACGCCAGGGAAGAGATCAATGCTGTTGCTAAAGATCAGCGCAAATTGCTTTACCTTGGGGCTACTTTAACCATTGGGGAATACATTCTCCCTAAAATTTTAGCGTTTATGTCCCAGCATCATCCTGATGTTGAGTTTAAGGTTAAGATCGCCAATACAGATAGTATTTCACAAGATATCTCGGAAAAAAAACTGCATGTTGGACTCATTGAAGGTCCTATCATTCAGTATAAGGACCTGAATGTTGAGAATTTCTGGGAGGATGAATTAGTTGTTGTGATACCGGTTTTCCATCCTTGGGGATCAAGAAATACGATATCCTTGGAAGAACTTTTATCTGAGCATCTTGTGACAAGAGAAGAAGGTTCTGGAACTCGCAAGGTCATGGAAATAGCTCTGAAGGAGAAAGGGCTTGATCCCGATCAATTGAATGTAGCCATGGAATTAGGCAGCACTCAAGCGATTAAGGAAGTCATTGTGGCGGGACTTGGAATTGCAGTTATGTCCAAGCTAACCGTCAGCAGCAACGATGATCAAAAGCATTTCAAGGCCTTAAAATTCGAAGACGGCCCCATTTATAGACCTTTCAGTATTTTGACCAATGCCCAAATTACTAAGACTAAAAAAGAACGTGCTTTAATCGATCTGCTTCATGACCATAATCAGATTGAGGATATTATAAGTAAGGATTATTATGAATTTGAGAAAAATAAGAAAAAAAATGATATGCTAGCTTCAAAGTAAACCATTTAATATAGCTCATAAGAAGTCCTCCGCCTCAAGTGATAGCGCAGGTAGAGGGAGGATTCATAGCTGAAAATTCGAATTACGATATAAAAAACCTCCATTGGCTCTTGGCTCCTGGAGGCTTTTTTTGCGCATATTGTTCTTTGCTAAAGGCTATATCTTATTTGAGCGTTTTCAAGATGATTTTTCATGGCTAAAACGGCTTCGTCGTTACGATGCTGCGAGATGTTTTCATAGATGAGACTATGTTCTTGATAGACGGCATTTAAATTATCTATGTTCACCATACCGCTTTTGCTGATATGTTTAATGAGTTTGCGCGAAGTTTGGAGCAAATTACTTAGGATTGGATTATGGGAACATTGCGCAATTGAGAGGTGAAAATCAAGATCTAAATTAACGAAGTGTTGATAATTACGTTCAAGATATGCTCTTTTAGATTGTTCGAAAATCAATTCAAGATTATCTAAATCTTCTATAGTTGCATTAATAGCGGCTAGACGAGCCGATTCAATTTCCAGGACATTACGTACTGATATCACATGCTCCAAATTCTTATCTCCCAAGAAAAATGTCCAAGATAACGGGGTCAAAAAAAATTCTGAGCTGTCTGAGGCAATAAAAGTACCTTGTCCAGGGAGAATATTGATAAGCCCAAGCACGTTTAAGACTTTTAAAGCTTCGCGAATGGAAGTTCGCCCAACATTAAATAGGGCAGCAAGATTGCGGTCTGAGGGAAGCTTATCGCCAGGCTTCATTTTGTTTGCTAAGATTTGGTCTTCAAGAAAATTACTGAGGGTATTAGCCAGAGTTTCAACCTGGCTTGATTTTTTTTCGATTGGACTGAGATCGGCTAAGGTCTTTCCATGGAGAGATCGTTGGTTGGCAAGAAACACGTCAATATTCTTGGCAAAATCATCAGGGGGGAGCTGAAAGAGTTTAGAATCTACAGCGAAAGCTTGAGCAAGCAGTGAGGCATAATGTTCGCTGTCCTTACTTAACTTTTTTTCAAGTGTCGAAAGTTTGGATATACTAAGGTGAGGCTGATTATTGTTCATTAAATAGTTATGAATAAAGGCGCTTTGCGACAGCATGAGCCGCCTTCGTAACAAAAGCATATTTTCGGGAATATGTATTGGGGTAAGATTATCCATTTGTCTTATCAAGCCTTTCTGGTGTCCTAGCAGCTGTTAGTCATCAACTGACATATTAATTATAGCAAACGTTTTAGCCAATCGTAAGAGTCCCACTTGTACAAGGGGAGTGGTTCCCTGACCGAGTTCACCCGAAATTAAAGATTGCATTATAACAATACATGAGTTAGAATGAAATTGCAAATAAAGTGGTCGACCACAAGACCGCTTTCTAAACGGAGGACAGTTTATGATCAAAAAGGCTGAAGACTTACGGGTTGAATACAGCCCAAACCTAAAAGACGGAAAAGGCACAGTAAAAATTATCAATATCCTTGAGAATAAGGATAACCATGGAACAGGCAGGCTTTTTGGAGTAAGTATTATCCCTGTAGGAGGGTCAATCGGCAAACATCAACATGTTGGAGATTTTGAAACATATTACATTCTGAAAGGCAAAGCTCTAGTCAATGATAACGGACAGGAACAAATTCTCGGTCCTGGTGATATGACGCATTGCAACGACGGAGATTATCATTCCATCGAGAATATCGGAGATTGTGATTTAGAGTATATTGCAGTGATTTTGTATACCAAACAAAAAGAACAGTAGAAGATATAGTGAAAGGATGATTTTTTATGGGTTACCCAAAGGATATTCTAACGACAAGAGCAGTTGTAAAGCACGGTAAGTATGCCGTAATTCCTCCTGACGGACTCGTTAATAATGTTGTCCCAGGAATTGAAGGCTGCCGAATCAGTATTGTCGCTTCGCCGAAAATGGGGGCTAGTTTTGTTCAATATGTGATTACTGCTGAAAAGAATGGTGGAACAACCAAGGTATTTGGTAAGCAAGCCAATGTCGAAGCATTTATCTATTGCATTGAAGGGGAAGGAAACTATACCGTTGACGGTAAAGACTATAAGGCGATTGATGGTGCCTATATTTATGCTCCGGCAGGTGTAGGTCTGGAATTTAAGAACACCAGCGAAAAGCCGATGAAGGTTCTTCTGTATAAACAAGTCTATATTCCCTGTGAAGGCATGAATCCTTATGTGTATTATGGAAACGTTAATGATATCGAATACAGAATTTATGATGAGATGGAAAACGTTTTCGTTAAAGATCTTCTTCCGGTTGATATCAATTTCGATATGAACATGCATATTCTCTCTTTCGCGCCGGGAGGATGCCATCCTTTCGTAGAGACTCATGTCCAAGAGCATGGGGCTTATATTTTGGAAGGCGAAGGCTGTTATCTCCTTGATGACAACTGGTCGATGATCAAAAAGGATGATTTCATGTGGTTCGGCCCTTATGTGGCTCAAGCGGCCTATGGTGTCGGCAGGACGAACTTTACGTACATCTATTCCAAGGATTGCAACAGAGATGTTGAGCTTTAAGTGATAATTTAGCAACTATTTTCAATATGCTCCCATAATGTAAAAGGTTATATATCTTTTGCGTAAATGGGAGCATTTTTTTATACTTTATAATTCAAGGCAGTTGCTTCCCAACAAACTCGTTAAAGAATTAAAGATACAAAAGATACTCCATGAAACTTTAAAGGGAGTGGTCAACTATAAGTTTTGACTACTCCCTAAAAGAGGTTACATAAAGTGAACTTGAAGTGAGGTATGGGAAGACCCCCGCTTATAGAAGCGGGAGCCTTATGATTGGATAAATATGTTTTAGCTAACTTTAACAGCTAATTCTAATAAAGTATAATACAGTACTTTGACTCCGTCGGCACAATCATCGGGGCTGCTCCATTCTGCCGGATTGTGACTGATTCCATCTTTCGAACGGACAAAAATCATGCCGATGGGGCAGATGTTCACCATCTGCATGGCGTCATGTCCTGCACCACTGGGCAGAGAAAAATATGGGAGTTCTGAAGCCACACATGCTTTTTGAGCGGCAATTTGGAACTCTTTTGCGCAAGGTGCAGGCGGAATTCTTTGCAGAATATCAGTCTTGAGACTAACTCCTCTGTCCTTGCAGATTCTATCGAATTCCTTAAAGATCTGCCTTTCCACCTTATCGCTGACCTCCTGGGAAGTATCCCTAAGATCTAAGGTAAATTCGACGGTTCCAGGGATGATATTGATACCTCCCGGCTGTACATTAAGCCGTCCTACGGTAGCTACCGTAGTTCCTGTTGATTTCGCCTCTCGTTCAACAACTTGAACCATTTCGGCAGCTGCAACTAAGGCATCATGACGCAAGGTCATGGGCGTAGCTCCGGCATGGCCCGCTTCACCATAGACAGAACATTTTAGCCAAAGTTCGTTGACGATGCCGCTGACGATACCAATAGAGAGGTTCTTCGATTCCAAAACTTTTCCTTGTTCAATGTGGAGTTCAATAAAGGCTTTGATGGATTCTTGGGAGCGGTTAGCCTCGCCGATCTTATTCGGATCGTACCCTTGTGCCTTCATTGCCTCAGCGACGGAAATACCATTTCTATCTTTCATTTCAAGATCTTTATGGCTTAGATTGCCGATAACCCCTCGGCTTCCAAACATACTAAAACTAAAACGAGATCCTTCTTCATCGTTAAAAGCATAAACCTCAATGGGATGTTTCGTTTCAATGTGTTGTTCGTTTAGTGTCTGCAAGACTTCAATTGCTCCGAGAAGACCTAGTGCACCGTCATAGATTCCTCCATCACAAACAGAGTCTATATGGGAACCTGTTAGAACCACCGCTGCATTTGGGTCACATCCTTCCCGGCGGCCAATCAGATTACCTACGGCATCTTCTCTTACTTGTAAGCCGGCTTCCTGCATGTAAACAGCAACAAGATCTTTTGCCGATCTATCTTCTTGAGTAAAGGCGTGACGAGTTATGCCTCCAGATTGATTCCTTCCTATCTTCCCTAATTCCAATAAACGATGAAGTAGACGTTCTTTATTAATCACGTTTGTCACTCCTTAAATTGGCTTATATTGTGTCTAGTTTTATTTTTTAATATTTTTAGACTTTTGTCTTTAGTAATTATAGATAATAAAATCATCTTTTGATTAGCACATTGTGATAATGAAAAATGTAAATGTTCATTATATTCTAGATGTAGAACATTATTCGAATTGTATAAATTCAATGTTAAGGAGGGGACATTACCAATAACAATTTAGATTTAAGACTTAAGCTGGGTATCCTAATGAAATGTCGGATTTTAGGTATTTAATTAGTAAAAGGAGGGGTTGGGCTATGTTTGATCTAGTTATAAAAAACGGCAAGGTTGTTAAAACGGATGGAATTATCGAAGCTAATATAGGTGTTAAGAATGGGAAAATCGCAGCCATTGTGGAATCCGAAAATCCCCTTAAAGGAAAAGAAGTAATTGATGCTCAGAGAAACTATATATTTCCCGGGGCAATTGATAGTCATGCTCACTTAAATGATCCAGGCTACTTGTGGAGAGAAGACTACGCTCACGGCACCGCAGCAGCAGGGGTGGGGGGAATCACCACAATCATCGATATGCCTCTGCAAAATGAACCTGCTATGACGGATGCTCAGATTTTCGATAAAAAGATTCAAGCGGTTTCTGCGAACGCTTATGTTGACTATTGTTTCTGGGGAGGACTAGTTGACTATAACTTAAATCAATTGAAAGAACTGGATGAAAAAGGTTGTATCGGTTTTAAATCCTTCATTGGGCCGGTATCTCCTGATTACGTATCTCTTACTATCGGTCAAGCTAAAGAAGCTATGGAAATTTTGCGGGAGTTTGATGCCCGTGCCGCTTTTCATTGCGAAGACTATTCCCTGATCAAGTGGGAAGAGAAGAGAGCACAACGTAAAGGAAAAAACGATTGGCAGGATTTTTTGAATTCCAGACCGATCATTGCTGAACTAATAGCCACTCAAAATATAATTAATCTTGCTGAGGAGCTGGGAGCAAAAGCCCATATCTGTCATGTCAGCCATCCCCGAGTTGCTAAAATTATTCAAGAGGCACAGCAGCAAGGGATTGATGTAACAGCTGAAACATGCGGACATTATCTTACGTTTACCGACCAAGACGTCATTAAGAATGGCAGTTTGTTCAAATGTGCACCTCCCTTAAGGGAAGCGGCCGCTGTAGAAGAAATGTGGGAATATGTTAATAACGGGACATTATCTTGCGTAGCTTCTGATCATTCACCGTGTGAATTGAGTGAGAAGAGTGAAGAAAAGCATGGAATTTTTGGAGCTTGGGGTGGCATTAGCGGTATCCAGAATGTCATGCAGGTCGTCTTTAGCGAAGGCGTTGTCAAAAGAGGCTATAATCCGACCTTATTGGCCCGGAGTTTAAGTGAAGGTCCAGCAAAGGTTTGCGGGATTTTCGGCAAAAAGGGTGCCATTGAGGTTGGATTTGATGCCGATCTCGTTATCCTTGATCCGGAAAAGGAATGGGAAATTACTCCGGAGTCCTTGTGCTATGTCAATAAAATTTCTGCCTTTGTCGGTTTAAAAGGAAAGGGTCTTCCTGTCTGCACCGTTGTAAGGGGTCAAGTGGTCGCCAAAGACGGCAAAATAGTCGGTCAAAAGGGTTTTGGTGAATTTGTCAGCAAATTGAAATAGGTTAGGGGGATAATTATGAGCAAGCGTTATGACTTAATTATTCGGCAGGGAATGCTTGTCTGTCCAGACGGTGTCAAGAAAGCAGATGTTGCTGTTGACGATGAAAGAATTGTTGAAATCGCTGAGGAAATAAGCGGTGAGGCTAAGGAAACGATTGATGCCTCAGGTAACTATGTTTTTCCCGGTGCGACAGATGGACATGTTCATTTTAACGACCCAGGCCGTACGGAGTGGGAAACTATCGCCACCGGAAGTAACGCGCTGGCTGCCGGCGGTGGGGTTGCTTATTTTGATATGCCGCTTAACTGCAATCCCTGTACGTTAGATGCTAAAAACTTTAACAATAAGCTTGCCGTTGCTCAGAGGGATTCTTTAGTCGATTATGGATTTTGGGGCGGTCTTACGCCTAAAAATTTAGATAAGCTGGAAGAGCTTGCCGAATGCGGCGTTGTTGGCTTTAAGGCCTTCTCATGTTTCAGCGGAATTACAGAGTTTGAGAGAATGGACGATTACACGGCCTTAGTCGGCATGGAGAAATTAGCCAAGCTTGGTTATCCTCTAATGGTTCATTGTGAAAACGCTGAGATTGTGAGTGCCTTGACTGCTCAAGCTCTGGCCAACAATAAGACGACTGTCCGCGACTATTTTGCAGCTCATTCGCCCATAACAGAAATTGAAAATGTCTCACGGATGATTTCCTACGCTGAGGAAACGGGCTGCAAATTGATTATTGCCCACGTGAGCACCGCAAGGGCAGTGGAGTTAGTAACACAGGCCAGGAACAGGGGAGTTGATGTTTCCTGTGAAACCATTGGTCATTATTTAATTCTGACCGATGATGATGTTGAACGGATGGGAACGGTCGCCAAATGTTCACCCCCAATCCGCGATGTACAAAACCAAACAAAAATGTGGGGTAAATTGTTCAATGGTGAGTTTGCCTTTATCTCCTCCGACCATTCACCGTGCGACCCCAAACTGAAAGACGGAGAGTTTTTAAAGGTTTGGGGAGGGATCTCTGCCTGTCAAACGACGTTGTCGTCACTGCTTACACATGGTTATCATGAGCGTAAAGTACCCCTTGTCGATATTGCCAAATTGACAGCACAAAATGTCAATGAGGTCTTTAAAATTCCGGGGAAAGGAAAGATTGCCTTAGGATTTGACGGAGACTTTGCGCTGGTTAACTTAAATCAGGAGTTTACACTCCAGGCAGAAGATCTCTTCTATAAACATAAGGCCAGCCCATATGTAGGCAGCACCTTCCGCGGAAAAATCATTCAAACCATTCTCAGAGGTAAGACGATATTTAAAGACGGAAAAGTAGTTTCCAAACCAATCGGCAAACATTTAAGACCTCTCGTTTAATTTAGGGATCGCTTAGAATAGGGCTAACGCTTAAGAAGAGGAGTAGGTAAAAATGTCTACAAATTCAGGAGACCTCGAAACAAACGTAACCCAGGTTTCACAGTCGGCAGATCATGATGAAGCTTTGAATCCGAAATCGCCAAACGAACGGACGGTAGGTCCAATCCCCTATATGTTTATGTGGATCGGAGATGGCGTTAACTTAGGTAATATGACACTGGGAGCGAGTTTAGTTGTCGCCGGAGTTGCCACGTTGAATATCGTTCAGACCTTTGCAGCCGCCATTATCGCTATCGCCATTATTTCGTCGGTATTTGCTTTAAATGACAGACTCGGTTATCGAACCGGAATTCCTTATGTCGTACAACTTAGAATGTCTTTTGGCCTAAAAGGAGCTACTGTAACCTCACTATTGCGCGGCATTCCTGCCGTTGTCTGGTATGGTGTCCAGAGCTGGATCGGCGGTACAGCTTTAAACGAAATTGCCAAGGCTATTACCGGCGGAGCCTTTAATAATGTTGTCATTTGTTTCGTTGTTCTTCAATTGGTGCAAATTGTAATCTCGATGTACGGATTCCATGCCATTAAATGGGTTGAAACACTGACTTCTATCGTGATTATGGTTGCCCTGGTTTATGTATTTGGCATTCTCGTCACAAAGTATAATGGTGTCGTCAGTCAAAAATGGGTTCATGCCACCGGTTCATGGGGGTTGCCTTTCTTTTCCTTCATCATGGTTTTCCTGGGGAATTATGCAGGTATCTTTTTAAGTGCTGCCGATTATTCGAGAGAGTTAAAATCGGGTATTCGCGATGGAAAACGAGGCTTCCTCTATTTCTCACCGATTGTGCTGGCCTATGGTTTTGTTATTACGATCGGCGCTATGCTGGCATCGGCAACCGGGATCTCCAATCCTGTCAAAGCTTTTGCCATCGTCGTTGATAATTCCTATATTACGGTATTTGTATCGGCCTTCATCGTTCTTGGTGCAGTTGCCACAAACATGGTTGCAAATATTGTCACCCCAACTTATGTCATTCAGCTGTTCACGAAATTAAAATACAAAGTAGCCGTATTTATCACTGGACTGTTAGGGTTGTGTGCCTTTCCCTGGGTGCTTGTTCAGGATTCCTCGGCCAAAGGTTTGGATATGTTCATTCTTATCTATTCCGCATTCTTGGGACCAATTGTCGCAATTTTGCTTATTGAATATTATATTCTTAGAAAACAACGTATAGAAGTTAGTGAATTGTACAATCAATCGGGGGTCTTCGCCGGTTATAATCCGGCAGCAATACTTGCCATGCTGATTGGAGCAGGTGCCGCCTTTTTGAAAGTCGATCTTGCCTGGATAATTGGCCTGGTAGTTGCGGGAATTGCTTACTATCTCCTGATGAAATTTGCCTTTAAAGGGTCGAAATTTAAAAGTGGAACAATATTTGAGAACAATTAGTTAGTAAAACCATAGCATTAAGTTAGGGGAAGTCGGCTGCAAAGACGGCTTCCTTTGATTTCATATGTAAATACATTTTTTCAATCGCTTTATCTGAACAGGTTTACTTCTTTTTCGGGCATTAAAAGTTATATGCAGGAAACGGGGAGAAATAATCGAATTATTGACGATACTATGTGAAAGGCTATTAACAGGAGGAGTAACGTGGAATTAACAGTCGAGAAATTGCTCAAACTCGAACCGCTTCGAACGTCACAAGTAATGGCAGGTGCCCAGGGTCTCAAGAAAGTGGTTAAAGGGGTTACCATTATGGAAGCCCCGGATATCGTCGATTGGCTGGCCGGTGGTGAACTGCTCCTGACAAGTTTATATTCCACCTTGGGAGGAAAGGTAAATTATCATGAGTTCATCCGAAATCTCGCAGCCAAAGGCGTCTGCGCGCTGGCGGTTAAAATTCGGCGCTTTGTTGATACAATCCCGCCGGATATCCTAGAGATTGCCGATGAGGTGGGGTTGCCTATTATTCAATTAAATGGCAATGTTCGCTATGTGGATATTATGTATCCCGTCATGGAGATGCTCTTTAACAAGCAAGTTATTGAACTAAAATATTATAAAGAAATTCAGGAACGGTTTACCGCTTTAGCGCTTCAATGCCAAGGCCTTGATAAGATCACAAGGACTTTAGCAGAATTGGTTGGAAATCCGGTGAGTGTTTTTGATAACCAAAGGAAATGTTTGTCTGCCACTGATGAGAAATTTTCTGATTTTGAGGGTATGATGACATTTTATGAAGGGGAATTGCTAAGCAAGGACTTTAATTCCTATCGCATCAAGATAGCCGGAGCAGGGGAAAAGCCTGTTTACCAAGTTGTGGTTCCGATTCAGGCTTTAGGTCAGATAAAAGCTTATTTAATTGTGACTGAAATTAACAAACCAATGGATGAGATGGAATTGATTTGTTTGGATCAAGCTACGACAGTTGTAACCTTGGAGATGGTCAGGCGTTTTGCCGTCCGCGAAGTAGAACAAAAATTCAGCAATGATATTGTTGAGAAACTCATTAGCGGAGAGATTGAAGTTAGCAGTTTGCGTGAAAGGGCTAATCTCCTGGCTTGGGAAATTAATCGTCCTTTTGTTGTTGTACTGTTCAGCCTCAAATATTTGGATGAGTGTTTAGCAGATACTAAGTTCAAACAGGATAAGATTGCTTTTCAAGGAATTAAAGCTGAAATTCAGTCATTGATTATGAACGTGATGAGAACCCGAATGAAAGACTTTATTCTCGGACATAAAGGTGACTCAATCATTGTGTTATGGCCTGTTAGAGAATCAAGCAAAACGATTGAGGAGATTAAGAAGGCTGGGCGGGAAATTCAGGATAATGCGAAGAAACGATGGAAAAAAATCATGATTGGGATTGGTATTGGTAATGTTGCCGCGGAGATCGAAGAGATTCCAAGGAGTTATAAAGAGGCCCAGGATGCCCTAATATATGGAGAAATGCTTCAAGGAGAAGACGTCATTTCCTGGTTCCAAGACCTAGGTGTCTATCGAATGCTTTGCAAGTTTGGACAAGGTAATGATCTTGCAGATTTTGTTCCTAAATCACTCAAAATACTTGTGGACTATGATCGGCAGAACCAAACGGAACTCTTAAAGAGTTTAGAAGTCTTTCTAGAGTATAATGGTAACGCAAGTAAAGCAGCAAAAGCGCTCTTTATTCATTACAAAACCTTACTTTATCGTTTAGAACGGATTAAAGAGGTCACCGGACTTGATTTAGAGGATTATAAAAATCGCTTAGAATTGGAACTTGGCTTAAAGATCATTCAAATTTTAAATCAACAGGTATAATTGAGAAACGAAAATAAGAGACGACTGCATTTCTACGCAATCGTCTCTTATTTTAATAGCAGGAGCTGTTCTAAACCAGATGACAGGCAACCAAGTGTCCGTTGCCGCAATCTTTTAATTCAGGGGTTGTTTGGGCACATTGTGGCTGTGCTTTTGGACAACGTGTACGGAAATAACAACCGCTCGGTGGGTCAATGGGACTTGGAACCCCGCCCTCTAAGACTATGCGGGAGCGTTTTAGCTCTACATCCGGGTCAGGAATCGGAATAGCCGATAAGAGAGCCTGCGTATAAGGGTGCATCGGATGATCATAAAGGTCTTGGCTCGTTGTTATTTCTACAATTCGTCCTAAATACATGACTGCGATTCGATGGGAGATGTGTTTGACCATAGAAAGGTCATGAGCAATAAATAGATAAGTCAATCCAAGTTGTTCTTGCAATTCTTCCAGCATGTTAACGATTTGGGCCTGAATAGAGACATCGAGAGCTGAGATAGGTTCATCACAAATAATCAACTTGGGGTTGACCGCCAAAGCTCGGGCGATCCCAATCCGTTGTCTCTGACCACCGGAAAATTCATGAGGAAAGCGATTGGCATGCTCGGAATTTAACCCTACAGTTTCCAACAATTCATAGATTCGATTGGTGCGTTTTTGACCGCTGGCCAGGTGATGAATGTCGAGAGCTTCACCGATAATATCCCCAACAGTCATCCGCGGATTAAGTGAGGCATAGGGATCCTGAAAAATCATCTGCATATCGCGGCGAACAGTCATCATTTCTTTTTTATTTAAGCCATAGATATTACGGCCCATAAATTTTGCTTCGCCGGACGTCGCTTCATAGAGGCGGATAATGGTGCGCCCCGCCGTTGATTTGCCGCATCCGCTCTCGCCAACTAAGCCTAACGTTTCTCCCTGATGAAGCTTAAAGGATATGCCGTTTACAGCATGAACTTTTTTGTTTTCACGGGATAAAAAGCCCTCATTAATCGGAAAGTGCTTGACTAGATTATTGACTTCCAGAATAACTTCGTTGCTCATGATCTAGCCTCCTTCTCATCAATCCCGTTGAAGGTCACCTTGGGAGCGTCGGGATGAAGAAGCCAGCATGCTGCCCGGTGTTTTTCATTAAGATCAGTATAAGCTGGAGGCTGGGTTTCACAGATCTTCATAGCATGCGGGCAGCGTGCCGCAAAGCCGCATCCTTTAGGAGGGTTAAGCAGATCGGGAGGACTCCCGACGATAGGCACCAGTTTGCTGCGTTGGGAGGCATCTAAGCGGGGAACACTTTTTAACAATCCCCAAGTATAAGGGTGCCGAGGATCCTTAAAGATATCCTGGGTTGAACCCATTTCTACGATTTTGCCGCCATACATGACGATAATTCGCGAACAAAGACCGGCCACAACTCCCAAATCGTGGGTAATTAAGATGATCGAAGTATTAACTTTATCCTTTAAGTCCTTCATTAACTCCAAGATCTGAGCCTGAATTGTGACGTCCAAGGCAGTGGTTGGCTCATCTGCAATTAATAGCTTGGGATTGCAGAGCAAGGCCATAGCAATCATAACCCTTTGTCTCATTCCGCCGGAGAATTCATGAGGATATTGTTTTAAACGTCGTTCAGGATTAGAAATTCCTACCATGGCCAAATATTTGGCAGCACGTCCTAAAGCTTCATTTTTTCCGATTCCTTCATGGTGCTGTAAGACTTCCGTCATCTGCCGTCCTATGGTAAGCACAGGATTTAGGCTTGTCATCGGGTCTTGGAAGATCATTCCGATCTCTTTGCCCCGGATTTTCTGCATCTCTTTTTCCGGCAGGCGGACTAAATCCCGGCCCGCTAAACGGATTTGACCGTTTTTAATTTTGCCGGGGGGATTGGGAATCAAACGCATGATTGACTGAACAGTTACCGACTTACCGCAGCCGGATTCTCCGACAATCCCCACAGCTTCCCCTTCATCGACATGAAAACTAACCCCCGAAACTGACTGCACTTCTCCAGCATAGGTATAGAAGGAGGTGCTGAGGTTTTCCACTTCCAGTAAAGCCACAATATCTCCTCCTTACTTGCGCATTTTTGGATCAAAGGCATCACGAAGCCCATCACCAATAAAGTTAAAGGCCAGCATTAAAATAGCAATTAAAGCTGCCGGGAAAATTAAAGCAAAAGCCGAACCGGGAATATTCCCCCGTCCTTCGGCAGCCATGTATCCAAGGCTGACCCAAGGAGGCTGCACTCCTAAACCGATAAAGCTTAGGAAGGCTTCCATAAAAATAGCTGCAGGTATCTGCAAAGCAGATACGACAATAATTTGCCCAATGGTATTGGGAAGCAAATGCTTGAAGAGAATGCGGGGAGTGCTTGCCCCCAGAGTGCGGGCGGCTAAAACAAATTCTTGTTCCCGCAGTGTCAGGATTTGGCCGCGAACGATTCTGGCCATAGTAACCCAGTATTCGATACCGAGAACAATAAAAATATTGCGCAGACCAGAACCAAGAAGAACCATCAATAAAATGACATATAACATATCGGGAACACTGAAAATGATATCAATAAACCGTTGCATCAGATTATCAATGCGACCGCCCACATAGCCGGAGATACCGCCATAGATAATCCCGATAGTCAGGTTAATCAGTACCGAACCAAAGCCAATGGCCAGGGAAATCTGGGTTCCACACATAGCCCTGGTTAAAATATCTCTGCCTAGTTCATCAGTGCCGAAGGGATGAACCCAATTAGGAGGGTTTAAGGTATGGCTCAAGTCATTGGAATAATAGTTAAAGTGAGAGAGGAAGGGTCCTCCAAAGCCGAACAGAATGATTAGGATAAGAACAATCAGCCCGCCCATGGCTAAAGGATTCTTTTTAAAACGGCGGCGAGCATCTTGCCAGAGGGTGGTGCTTGGCCGGTTAATCACATCGGTTTTTTGAGTTTGTTGCAGCGGTGTAAATGAATCTAAAGGCAAACTCATGCTCAGACCCCCTTTTGATTGGTTAACTTGATGCGCGGATCGACCAGAGTATAAGCAATATCCACCAGAAGGTTAAACGTGACCATTAATGTGGCAACCAGAATCGTTGTCCCCATGATCACGGGATAATCACGGTTGGTAATACTGGTAACAAAATATTGTCCAATTCCGGGAATATTAAAGATATATTCGATAACAAAATTGCCGCAGAGAATATAAGCAAAGAATGGTCCCATAAACGTCAAAAGCGGGATAATGGCATTTTTGAGAGCGTGTCGGAAAACAACAATATAACCGGGCAGTCCCTTAGCCTTTGCAGTTCTGATATAGTCCTGATGGAGAACATCGAGCATGCTTGTCCGAGTGAGACGGGTGATTTGGGCCACAGGGTAGGCACTTAAAGCCAGAACGGGCATAACAAGCTGGTTTGGATCTCCCCAGCCGATGGGCGGAAAGAGATGGAGTTTAAATCCAACATAATACTGTAAAAGGGTAGCAATTACGAAACTTGGTACGGAGATTCCAATGGTAGCCAAAAATGTAGCCACATAATCGGCCGTTTTATTTTGCCTTAAGGCAGCAATAATTCCCAAAAACGTGCCGCAGATTAAGGCGAGAATAGTAGCCATGGAACCGATAGCCGCTGTTCGGGGCAAACCTTCTTTAATAATATCATTGACAGACCGTCCCTGATAACGGAAAGTGGGTCCAAAGTCAAAGTGTGCAGCGTTTTTTAGATAATCGGTATATTGCTTAAACAAAGGATCATTCAAGTGGTAACGGGCATTAATGTTGGCCTTAACCTGGGGCAGCAAAACCTTATCGGAAGCAAATGGGCCGCCTGGTATCGCATGCATCAAAAAGAAGGTCAGGGTTATCACCAACCAAATTACTATAATAGCCGCTAGGATTCGTCCGAGTAAATAGCGAACCATATTCCTCCCCCTTAATCAAAGTTACAGAATTACAGAGTTAAGGGGCAAGTTACTGGAACTTGCCCCTTAACTTACTGTCCACTCAACATGATGTTATTGTAAATAAGCGGTTTTGAAATCAAAGTCCCCCATGGGATTAACGAGAACTCCCTTAATGTTGTCCTTCAGAACATAGTTTTGTACATAGAAATAAATCGGCATAATCGGGTTTTCTTTCATTAAAACGTTTTCCGCATCATGCATGGCTTTCATACGTACAGCTTGGTCTGCAGTGTTCTTTGCGGTTTGAATATCTTTGTCATACTGAGCATTGGACCAACCAGTTTGGTTTTCTCCATTTCCGGTGGTGAACATATCCATAAAGGTCATAGGATCGATATAATCGCCATTCCAGCCGGCGCGTGCAACATCGTATTGCAGGTTTTGCATCGTTTGCAGGTAAACTTGCCATTCTTGACCGAGCAATTTGACATTGATGCCCAAATTCTTATGCCAGAAATCTTGAATAGCTTGGGCAGGGAGTTGATGAGTACCGTTTGTATTATAAAGAAGTGTCAGAGTTGGGAAATTTTTACCATCAGGATAACCAGCTGCAGCTAACAGTTGTTTAGCCTTGGCAATATCTTCGGTAATGAAATTTCCGCCAACGGTACGGAAGTCTTTACCTGGTGTGGCATCAGGAATTCCACCTGGTACGTATGCGTAGGCCGGAGTTTGTCCGCCTTTAAAGACATTGGTAATTAAATCCTGACGATTGAGACAGATGGACAGGGCCTCACGTACGCGGGGATCATTTAAAGGAGCTTTGGTCGTGTTAAAGCGGTAGAAATAGGTGCCTAATTGAGGAGCTTGTTTGAGGGCTCCGGATTTTTTATAGCGGACGATATCTTCCGGAGTTGGGTCATATAAACCATCCAATTGTCCGGCATCAAAGGCGGTTGCAGCAGCTTTGTGATCTTCTACCAAGTTGAAATCGAGTTCTGAGAGTTTAACATCGGCTGCATCCCAATAATTAGGGTTTTTCACAAGAGTCATCGTATCGCTGTGAGTCCATGATTTCATCATAAAGGGACCGTTGCTCACAAAGGTTTTGGCTTCCGTATTCCAGTTCTTATTGGCTTTAACGTTCTTTTGGTCAACCGGATAATAGGTTTGGAAAGCCAGTAAGGATTTGAAATAGGGTGTAGGAGCTGCCAGAGTAAGTACTAAGGTATGAGGGTCTTTCACTTCAATACCCACTTGATCTGCCGTAGCTTTACCGGCATTATATTCTTTCGCGTTCTTAAAATAGTATAATTGGTAGGCATAATTTGAAGCTGCCGCTGGATCAAGAGCGTGGAGCCAGGAAGCTTTAAAATCATCAGCAGTCAAAGGATCTCCGTTGCTGAACTTTGTGTCTTTCAGTTTGATGGTGTAAGTTAAACCGTCAGCAGATACATCAATGCTCTTGGCAATTGCCAATTGCGGATTATTGTTTTTATCCAGACGGGTTAAACCTTCAAATAAATTCATCTCCATGATTGCTTCGGGAACACCGTCGGACATCTGGGGGTCGAGGGTTTTAGGTTCTGCGCCTGGATCAAAACTCACCTTCATTGGTTTACCAGCACCTTGAGTTGCTTGGGTGCTTGAGGTACCGCAGCCGGTAACTACAGACCCAAGAACAAGAGCGGCTGATAAGACTGAAACCAACCATTTTTTCTTTCTGATCATGATTGTTCTTTCTTCCTCCTTATAGTTTTTCTTTTGTCTCCGCAGGTAATTTCAGCGGATTCAATTGTTGTGTATTCGGTATTGATATTGTAAATTCCTGCTACAAAATCAGAGAGAAAAAAGAGAATATGTAAATATCGAAAGTATAAATACAAAAATAACAAAAATAATGTTAGTTTAAAAATTACGAGTTACATAATAAAATTGATTATTATCAAACTTTAATACAATAGAGAAATACGGTTGATTAAGAAAATTAACAAAAGTAAACGAGTATACCATTATTTGGGGCTTTTTTAAAGTTTCTACAGTCATAAGACTTTCTACCGGAGATGCTTTCAAGCAATTTAGACAGAAGCAGAAACTCACTTGAAGCGAATTTCTGCTTATAAAATAATCTAAAATAAGAGCCCATTAAGAAATTGGCGATTGTTAAGAGAACACTTTATTTTGCGAATTACCACCACCATCCAAACCAAGGCCAACCCCAAAAACCGAACCAAGGCCAGCGCCAACCAAAGCCGCCCCACCAACGACCATACATAACCAAAACCTCCTTTGCAGCAGTTTAGGATGTCTTCATCCTTAATATAAGCTATGAAAGTATATGGAATAATGTACCAAATTTAATTTGGACAACTTCTTAGATAAAAATGAGTCTGTTGCAAAATGAGTATTTATACGTTTATAAACAAACCCCTGCATATAAGTGGATGATAAACCACTATTTATGCAGGGGTTTTGTTTTATGGAAGGGCTTATACATTTTGAAACAGCCCCAATAGATATGAAAATCACAATATTAGATGGCCCTTAAGAGCAAGTACTGATCAAGGGACATATAGTAAATTAGACCTACCAAAATATGTATATTGAGGTATAGGGTTTTAAAATTACTTGAAAGGGGGAAGGAACATGTACGGTTGGGGTTATGCCGGCAGCGTCTGTACTAGAGTAGGTCTTGGTCAGGTACCTGGTCCAGGTGGTATTGGAACTTTAAGGCCTTGGGTTTGCTGCCCTGTTGTAGGATGCTTTAAATGTGGAGTAGCAGTTATTTTTATAGCTATTCTAATTTTAGTTGCCTTAGGTGTTATCTTTTAACGTGTTTACAATTGTTTTTAAGCTTGTGACTGTCAGTAATTAGGCTGGCAGTCTTCATTCTTTACTTCATGGCCTTGTTTGCATCAAGTTCAGCTTTAGCTGAACGAGTTCATTTGAACTTTATCAAATCGGCGGCACGCTTTAATTGTTCATCCAGCACCTTAGCATAAATTCTTGTTGTCCTCGGATCTGCATGCCCAAGAGCGTCTTGAACAATCGCTAGATTATCCGTTTCCCGCAGGAGCAAAGTAGCAAATGTCGAACGTAATTTGTGAACACTGTAACCTTCCGTGTTATGTCCAAACGATTTGAGGATGGTCATATATTTGGCAATTAGATTTTGTACTGCTCTTTTGCTAATTCGGTTTCCCTGAATCGATAGGAAAAGAGCATCAACGTTATTACGGGCATAACGAGGGCGTTCGCCGCTAAGATAATCATTTATCGCTGTCGCGACTTCCTGATTAAAATAAACAACGGTTTCCTTATTCCCTTTACGTGTAATTTTAAAGTGCCCCTTTGTTATAAATATATGGCTGAGATCCAAACTGCAAAGTTCAGATAAGCGCAGCCCTGTGCCGATTAAAGTAAGGACAATGGCATAATCACGTTTCTCGGTATAAGCATAGTATTTGAGCTGACCGTCGGATAATCCTGTACCGGTTTCTAAAGCATCTGTCAAATCAGCAATTTGATTAGGTTCTAAAGCTTTAGGAAGGTTTTGATTAACGTAGATTGGATCTAATTTAATTGTAACGTCTTTATGGATCATATCTTCACGAAGCATGTATCGATATAATGACTTAATTACTGCCTGTTTACGAGCCAGAGCACGGGGGCCGTTATTACGTTCGGAATTTGCCCAGCTTAAATAAGACTCAATATGGCGATGACCGACGGTTTCCATGACTGAAACCTGGATCTGAGAGGGAGAGGAGGGGAAGTTAGGCATCGTGCGGCAGAGATAATTAAAAAACATACCCAACTCGTAAACGTATGCTGCTTGAGTAGATTTGGACTTATTGGTAACTGCAAGATGATTGATAAAATCTTGAGCAAATTGGGGCAGAAGGTGTTTCGTTGCCTTGATATCCATTATCAAACCTCCAATGATCCAGTAAAATGGGTGTATCAGGAGTATATATCACTCATAATTATACATCGTTATGGCAATGTTTTTGTATTCTATGCCTGTTTTAATCAGATTAAGAATCTCGGATATGATTTATATAAAATAGTTGTAAAGAATAATTATAATGATATAATAATACCTAAATAAATAAAGCTTAAGCATTAATACTTAATGAGAAGCTAGTTTGGTTAATCTTTTGGCCTTAAACCATTTTTCCCAATAAGTGTAGAAGGGGTGGTAAATGATGTTCAAAAGGATTTTAGTTCCGACAGATATTTCCGAATATTCGCACCGAGCTTTGATTACAGCACTTAACCTTGCACGGCAATTTAACTCCGAGGTTGAGCTATTTCATGTGACGTACAATCCAGAAGCATATTGGGGCTATACAGTATCTTATGGTCTTGTCGTATCTCAGGAGGAAATTGATCAAGGTGGAGAAGCAGCTTTGGAGGCAGCTTTAGCAGGGATTGAAGTAGGTGATATTGTTTTCCATAAAAAGCATATTTCAGGGCATCCCGCAAGCGCCATTCTTGAAGAAGCCAAGAGGGATTTTGATTTAATTGTAATGGGCAGTCATGGACATGGACCTATATCAGGAGCTGTATTAGGAAGCGTAACTCAAAAGGTTCTTGCCCATTCTTTATGTCCTGTGCTGGTAGTAAAGTAAGATCAGTGAAAGGAGAAGGAAAATGACGAGACAGTTCAATTTTGAAATTATCCCTGAAATTAAAGAGCGATGGTCACCCAGAGCATTTGATAGCAGGTTAGTTCCGCGAGAAGATTTAATGCCCTTGCTTGAGGCGGCCAGATTTGCACCTTCATGTTTTAACGAGCAACCTTGGCGATTTATTATTGCAGATAACGAAGTAATGCTTCAAAAAATGCGTGGACTTTTAACTCCTTCAAACCTGGAATGGGCGAAGAAAGCTCCGGTTTTGATTTTAATCGTTTCCAAGAAAACATTTACGTTAAATGGAAAAGACAATTACTGGCATATGTTTGATGCCGGAACTTCGTGGGGTTATTTATCTTTGGAGGCTCAGAGACGTGGGTTGATTACCCATGCCATGGGAGGCTTTAATCGTGAAAAAGCCCGGGAAGAATTTTGCATACCTGAGGATTACACAATAATTGCAGTGATAGCAGTGGGATATTATGGACAAAAAGATAGTTTGAGTCAAGAATTGCAAAGCAGAGAAAACCCGGATAACAGAAAAAACATTGAGGATCTTTTTCTAAAAGGGCAATAGGTGCAAACCTCATTGGCATTCAGCAGAGAATATGTCAACGATACCATCTTTAATACTCATGGCATAACGATAAGCGAATTTGTAAAAGACATTTATTTGACAGGCGTTGCCTCACTGAAGGGCAGCGCCTGTTTTTGTACCTTGTTTTTTTAGGCCTAAAATTGTTGATAAGCTATTTTGATGTGATTCATTATCGCTCACTCCGATTATTAATAATTGTTCTAGCATATTCGACGGTTTAAATTTACTTTTATATAATTTTAAACCTCACTGCTTAAACGTAAATTGCAAGCTCTCAATAAAAGAGTATAATTTTACATAAATCAGTAGAAACAAATAAAACCATTAAGGATTTTAGAACGGTATTTTGCTTGGAATATATTGGGAATCTGATGGTTATATAGTTGTGGTATGTAGTGCAAGGGAGGAATTTAGATGTCGCAAAAGAAACAAGTTAATGACTTAAGAACCGCATTAGAGAAGTAACGGCTCTCCTTGGGCGTTTACACAGTTTCTTCTATCATTTGCTCTGGGGTAGGGATATTAAACAGCTTTTTGCGCACAGCGCGGAGGGAAAAGATCTGCCTTTCGATTAATCCTAAGCCTGAGTTTATGATCCAATAGGCACTGAGTGCCGCCGGCGCTTTCCAAAGAAAAACCAAGCCAATGATCACCGGAACGACGAAGGACAAAAAGTTTCTGTTACTAGCAGTAAATCCGTTAACTCCCTGGAAGAAACCCGCTATTGCAGGTAAAATGTGAAGATTATCCATTGCGTGAACCCCAGAAACCCAAGGGAGAAGAAAACTTCCAACGGACGAGCTCAAATTGAGAACAGAAAAATAAAACGAGAAGAGGATTGGCGCTTGGATTAAAAATGGCAGAAATGACATAAAAGAATTAACCTTGTACTTTGAAGAGATCTTCAGCAACTCAGAATTAACCTTTTCTGTTTTATTGTGAAATTTGACCGCTAAAACAGACTTTACCTGACTTAAGTTAGCTGAGAATTGCTGAGTTCGTTGCTGATTAACCGACAAAGGAAAGAGAAGAAGTTTAAGTCCAAAGGTCAATAAAGCAACCGCCAAAAACCAATCACCTGTTAAGTTAATTAGGGAACCTAATATTAAAGAAAATAGCGAACTAAACATATGCATTTTATTATTCCTCCTTAGATTTTCTTAAGAAACTAAAGAGGAGATATATGGCGGATCGTCATCGTTTTCTTGTTTAAGCATTCTCCTGATAACAAGATATTTTCGAAAACGAATAAGGATGAGTGTGCGTAAAATGAATTGATTTCTTTCTATTGAGGTAGTTTCGAGCATATGACCATTGATATTGCTTTTAAACAAAGTAAAAACAATTCCGGAAAATGCTAATAATATTGTTAAGTTAAGAAATAAAAAAAGCCAACTATCAAGTTGCATTAGCTCACCTCCTCATGGGAATTATATATCTTTAGAGAATTATTGACAAGCGAGGGGATGACAAGGGTCGAAGACTATTGAGGGAACCCAATCTTGAGGGGAGACACTTAGATTTGAGTTATGTTTAAAATATATATTGACAACATAAACTATAAATGCTAGTATTTAATTCCGCGCTAAAAGTAGTTGAAGATGCTGATTAAACGTTCTGATAAAGAAAGTTAAAAGCAAGTCAAAATTGCTTTAAGCAAAAGCTTAGGCATTAAGATATATTGGGGTGTCGCCAAGCGGTAAGGCACCAGACTTTGACTCTGGCATTCGTTGGTTCGAATCCAGCCACCCCAGCCATTTATTATCCGTGGTGGTATAAAATTCATCTGGCCCGTTGGTCAAGCGGCTTAAGACACCGCCCTTTCACGGCGGCTACACGGGTTCGAATCCCGTACGGGTCACCATTCATAATGAGCCATTAGCTCAGTCGGTAGAGCACCTGACTTTTAATCAGGGTGTCCCGCGTTCGAGTCGCGGATGGCTCACCATTTCATTATTTGCAGCCGAATTGTGTAATTCTAAAAACAGAGAGAAGTTATATATTAGAAACCGGTGCTATTCAAGTGAATAAAGGCATCGGTTTTTTCCTATATACTACTTCGTATCAATATATTGCCTAACAATTTAGATACATATAAGATTGCTAAAATATTCAAACGGATTCATCTACATTAACGTCAGTGAATTAACAATTGTTATTGCCGTAATGGAATAGTTTGTTCCAGATTTATTTAATTTATCCAGTTTTTAAGACCCCCACTTCTTGTAAGTAGGGTGGGTCCCTCGTTAACTTCAGGCTAAAGGTAATTGTTCTTGACAGAAAAAATTTTTAAGCTAAAATGTGAAGTATACTTCATGTGAAATGTACTTCACATTTGCGGGAGGATACGTTGAAAAATAAAATAAAGGAGCTAAGGATTGCTGCTAATATGACGCAGCAACAACTAGCCGACTTAGTTTGTGTTTCATCAAGAACTATTATTTCTCTGGAGAAAGGTCAGTATAATCCATCAATCATGCTTGCCTATAAAATAGCTTGCACGTTTAATACCACGATTGAAGATTTATATAGTTTAAAGGAGAATTTAGAGGATGGGAAAAAAGATACATAACCAAAAGAAATTTTGGAGCGGCATCGTATTTTTGTTGCTGGCTGGTACCGGCATTTTTATAACTGTAAGCCGCTTCCATGATTATCCTACACTTAGAATGATTAAAAGTGTTCTTATTGATGCTTTTTGTCTCCTATTCGGAGCGACTTCGGTAGCTAGAAGTCTAAATGAAAGGTGTACCCAAGAAGATGAGCAAAATAATGATGAACGGGAAAAATTAATTACAATGAAATCAAAAAGCAGTGCTTATAATATAACGTTTTTTGTATGCGCTGCCATTACAGTTTTATCTGCACTTGCCTGGAGGATAACAAAATTTGAGGGGATGATCGGTATTTTTATCGGGATTGGGATTGTTCCTACAATTATGATCATTGCAGAAATAAGTTGTTATTATTATCATGACAAACGGAATTAGTGAACAAGTTCACTCTTCTTTTAAACCGGCAAGGCTTCTGGCAAAGCTTTTTTTCTCATCAAAGTTAGTTAGGTTATATAAGGCCATTTTTTGCGCCATGGGGGAACCGGCTCCATGCCAAGTACCTGCACCATGCAGGCCGGCACACCAGTTTTGAATAAACTTGGCGATTCGAAGACGTTGTTCGGCCGGTGCTGAGGCTTTCATGAACTTGCGGACATAATGGGCTGTTTCAGGATTTTCCAATTCCAGCTCGGAAGGCATGGTTACTGCCATCCCGCCGCCAATGTCTCCGGCCCATTTCAGGATATCCCAAAAACCGTCGGCAATAGTAAGTTTGGCCGCGTTGCCAAAGATGTCATCCGGCTGAAAAAAGCCGGATCCGGTCGGTTCCTCATGTCCTTTCAGCGCTGCAGCGACAGTACAGGCCCGAGCGGTTTCATTGATTCGAATCATGTCGGTCATCTTTTCCACAATATGAGGCGCTTTTTGAATCCCGGAGAACTCTGCGGCAAGTTGGGTGGCACCGATAATCAGGTCAGCAAAACCCACTTTGCAGGCACCGCCGCAGTTCATGCGATGTGTCTTGGCGAACCGAGCGACTAACCGTCCAGAATACTTTGCTTCACCGCACATGAAAACATGTTCCCAAGGTATAAATACGTTATCGAAGACCATGATGCAAGTCTCCCTTTGACCGTAAAGGGGATTGCCCAGGTATTTCACGTCAGGGGACAGTTCTCTCTCGGCGGTAAATGGTGTGTACTGGCAAATATATGTTAATCCTTCGGCTCCGTTGGGTACGGCAAAGGCTACGGCAAAGTCCTCTTCTCCCTGACGCATTCCCATGGTGGGAATCACTAAGGTTTCATGTGAACCGATCGCGCCACTCTGGCTGACTTTTGCTCCCCGCACTACGATGCCGTCTTCTCTTTTTTCTACTATGTGAACATATACGTCAGGGTCATCCTGTTCTACAGGTCGTTTAGTTCGGTCGCCTTTAGCGTCAGTAACCCCTCCACTTACGGCCAGATCATTTTCTTGAAGGTATTTGAGATGATTGAGCAGGCGGCTGTGATACTCTGTACCTAACTCTCTGTCCATTTCCCAAGTAATACCGGCTAAGGCATTCAAGACATCCGCCCCCACACAGCGATAATTACAGGTCCCCAGCATTTGGCTGGTTAGGGTTGCCATTTCTGACCTTTTTTCCAGATCAGCGACGCTGGAGGCAATGTGCAGGTTTCTGCTTACTTTGTCACCCAAATATGGTGAGAAAACATTCATGATGTCAGCGTATTTCGGATCCTCAGCCAGCTCGTAAACCCTGGCATTAGCGCGAAGGACGGTCACTGTGGTGGAATTTTCATGAAGGTTAACCTGCTTACCGCCGAGAAAGATCCTTGGATTATAAGCTTTCATACTCTCAAGGTATTCAGTCGCTGTTTTCATTGTAATCCTCCTTTTTGATAACTGAAGGGAGATGTGGCTAATTAAGATATGCGGTTTATAATATTCAAAATATTCAATATAAGTTAGCAAATTCCTTTTTAAATTTCGATATTAGATGGAAATAATTTATATCAACATAAGGCGGTTGATTAATACCGGGATAACCCCGTTGTGAAGAGAAATGAATGACTGCAGACTTATCAAGGGTTCTGGACTGACTGTGGATAGGGTATTGCGCTTTTGTTGTCAAATGCAGCGCCCTGCGATTACAGGCAAAAAGAAGGTTCTTATTATGTTTAGAAGTCTGGAATTGATGGCAGGCTTCTCGCAGCATGTGATAAATTAACAAGATAAAATAACAATACCGTTAAGCAGGTAATTACAAATATTTTGGTGAAGTATTATGATGAACAGATTATTAGATAAACAGATAATGACAAGCGGCATTAGTGCCATGAAACAGCGAAAGGAATGACAACCATATATGAAAAGAAGGTATGCCTTAGCAGAGGTTACTGAGAAGCTGGCTGCAGTTGCACAGGGGAGGGAAGCGGCGGATACGGTCATAAGGAATGCACGCTTAGTGAATGTTAATACGGCAGAAATTGTTTCGGGCGTAGATGTCGCTATAACCCACGGAAGAATAGCTTTAGTCGGAAATGCTTCCCATACAATCGGTGAGAATACACAGATTATTGAAGCCCAAGGGAGTTATATTACGCCTGGGTTCATGGATGGACATATGCATGTCGAAAGCAGTATGCTGTCTGTTCGAGAATTTGCTCGCGTAGTTATGCCCCATGGAACTACGGCCATTTTTATGGATCCTCATGAAATGGCCAATGTTCTAGGCATGGATGGCGTACGTCTGATGATTGAAGACGGCAGAAATGTTCCTCTCAGGGTTTATACCGCAATGCCTTCCTGCGTTCCGGCAGCTCCAGGCTTCGAAGATACCGGGGCTGAATTAGGCCCTAAAGAGATAGAAGAAGCTATGACCTGGAAAGAGGTTGTGGGCTTGGGAGAAATGATGAATTTTCCCGGAGTAATTCAGGGAAATTCGGATACGCATAAGGAACTTCAGGCAACTCTAAATGCTAATAAAACAATAACCGGACATTACTCGCTGCCGGAAACGGGAGCAGGCTTAAATGCTTATGTGGCTGCTGGTGTACGCTGCTGCCATGAGTCAGTAAGGATGGAAGACGCGCTGGCCAAAATGCGTTTGGGGATGTATGCGCAGCTGCGGGAAGGTTCTGCTTGGCATGATTTAAAGGAAACAGTCAGAAGTATTACTGAGAACCGGATAGATACGCGGTACGCTACCCTAATCAGTGATGATACCCATCCGGAAACTTTGGTTTCCTTAGGACACCTTGATCATATCGTTAAACGGGCCATCGAAGAGGGGGTTAACCCCATTACGGCGGTCCAAATGGTGACGTTAAATGTTGCTCAATGCTTTGAAATGAGTAAGGATCTTGGCAGTATTTCCCCAGGTCGCTGGGCAGATATTCTAATAATAAGTGACTTAACGAACGTTACCATCGAAAAGGTTATCATCAATGGGGAAGTCGTTGCTGAAAACGGTAAACTGATCGAGGAGATTTCCGGAAGCACCTATCCGGATTACGCGAAGAAAACAGTGCATTTGGCTGGGAAATTGATGGCTGAGGCTTTTGCAGTGTCTGTCCCGAGATTAGAGCAAAACTTGGCTAAGGTTCGCGTTATAGAAATTATTGAGGCTAAGGTTGGGACTTATCATAGGGAATGTGAGTTACCCGTTGCCGCCGGCAAAATTCAAACGGACTTAAGACAGGATGTCATTAAAGCCGCAGTTATTGAACGCCATAAAGCAACGGGTACTATGGGGAAAGGGTTTGTCAAAGGTTTTCACCTAAAAGAAGGAGCCGTAGCTTCAACGGTTTCCCATGATGCGCATAACCTGCTGATTGTTGGGACGAACGATGCGGACATGGCTTTGGCCGGAAATACTCTTGCTGAAGTCGGCGGCGGACTCGTGGCTGTTAAAAACGGTCAGATTTTGGCACTGCTGCCTTTACCTATAGCCGGGCTGATGTGCGAAGAGCCTGCTGAGGCAGTAGCCGGGAAAGTAGCCAGTCTCGAGCGAGCATGGCAGGAGCTGGGCTGCGATTTGGTATCCCCATTTATGACCACATCACTGCTGGCCTTGGCCGTTCTGCCAGAGTTGAGACTAACTAATCGGGGACTTGTAGATACATGTCAATTCAAGTTTTTAGACTTGCTAATTGAGTAGTTCGATTCTTTTCTCTAGAATAAAGGCAATTAAGAGCAAGCCACCTGTTATAAAAAATACTGGTTGACTTGACTTGGAGTTAACTCTAAATGATAGACTATGACAGGAGGTTAAGATACAAATTGTCATTCAAATCATTAACCATAACAAGAGTTGAAGGAGAAAGGAAAACGTAAGATGGGAAAACAATTAGGTTTTGGATGTATGAGATTACCGCTTCTGGACAAGAATGACCAAACATCCGTTGATAAAGAAACGGTAAACAAACTCGTTGACACCTTTTTAGAAGAAGGATTTACTTACTTTGATACCGCATACGTCTACCATAGCTACATGAGTGAGAGCATAATGAGAGAGGCTCTTGTCAAAAGACATAAACGTGATGAGTTTGAACTTGCCACAAAGCTTCCTATGAGAGATGTAAAAACTGTGGAAGACCAGGAGAAAGTCTTTAATGAGCAATTGGAAAAATGCGGTGTGGAGTATTTCGATTATTATCTTCTCCACAATCTTGGCGTTATCACCTATAAGAAGGCCTGTGAACTTGATAGTTTCGGTTTTGGAATGAATAAAAAGAAAGAGGGCAAGATCAAAAGCCTCGGGATGTCATTCCATGATTCACCCGAATTATTGGATGAGATCTTAACGGCTCACCCCGAATTAGATTTTGTGCAGTTACAGATCAATTATATTGACTGGGAAAATCCAAGCATTCAATCAAGAAGGTGTTATGAGGTCGCTAGAAAGCATAATAAGCCGATAATCGTCATGGAGCCATGTAAAGGCGGCTCACTTGCCTTAGTACCGGAAAAAGCAGAAAAGGTAATGAACGAATACAATCCTAAGGCTTCTGTTCCATCGTGGGCAATCCGATTTGCTGCCAGTCAGGAGGGAGTCTTTATGGTACTAAGCGGAATGAATAGTATCGAACAGGTTATGGATAACACTTCCTATATGGCAGACTTCAAACCTTTGAACGAAGAAGAGTACAACGTTATCAATCAGGTAACCGAGACGATCAACGAAAATACAGCAATTCCTTGTACAATCTGTAGATATTGTGAAAAAGGCTGTCCGAAAAAGATTGCTATCCCGGATTATTTTGCCTTGTATAACAGTACTAAACGTGCTACGACAAATAACTTTTCGAGTCAGTTTGTCTATTATTTGAATCTTGCGGCGAATCATGGCAGGGCAAGTGATTGTATTGGCTGTAAGGAATGCGAAAAAGCGTGTCCACAGCATTTGAAGATCACAGAGCACCTAAAAGATGTTTCTGCTGTCTTTGACGTACAACTTCAGTTTCCGACAAGAAAGGAATAAGGCAGCGAATCATAGATCGCTCTGAGGACCACTTCAGTTTAAAATGAATTATTTAAATGCGGATATAATATGTAAAATCGCGTACCATAGATTTCATAGTTTCAGCGTCTAAAATAAGGATATTAAAGAACAATTGGAGGACCGGGGCGATAGCCTCGGTTTTTTAAAGCGCACTTTAAAAAATACGTTTTCATTTTAATAACTCGGGATGGATTTATTTATTAACAAAAAAATTTTTTTATGTACATAAGGAAGACAGATACGATTAAAGAGACTAAACTAAAAAATGTTATTATTCTGACCGAATAAAAGTTATGTAAGAAAGGGGCGTCTTTTTGTTCAACTCATGCAAATTGTGCTAATCCCCAATTGGGAAAACCAGTAAGTGTCCTTGTTTCTTTACCAATCTTTCATTAAGTTGAAAGTGTAAATATTCACAAAAACATGTGAAAGTTTTAACTTGTTGAAAAATTCTAACTATTAAAAAGAGCTGGGATGATTGATTTACTAATTTTCAAAGGTTTACAAAAAAGAAGAGAGTTACAAAAAGGTGGTAGAACACATGGCAAGCAAAGCAGGGCAAGTAAAAAAATTGTCCAGACGTTCTTTCCTCAAATTTGTTGGAGGAGCAAGTTTAACTGGTGTTACACTAAGCTTGGCGGGATGCGGCGAAGTGGCTACAGCCGATAGTGCTGCCGGTGGAAAAGGTTGGATGCCGGCTCAATACAATGCACCAGGCAGCTGGCCAACCAATGTTCGCGGCCGGGTTCCCATTGATCCGCTAAATCCTTCAATTGTCCGAGACGACCAAAAGTGTATTCTTTGTGGACAATGTCTTGAAGTATGTGAGAAAGTTCAATCTGTGTTTGGTAATTATGAGCTGCCAATTAAAAATGAATTTGTTTGTGTCAATTGCGGACAGTGTACCCAATGGTGTCCTTCGGGAGCAATAACAGAACGAGATGAAACCGATAAAGTCTTTAAAGCACTTGCAGATCCGAAAGTCACAGTTGTCGTCCAGACTGCGCCTGCAACACGTATTGGTCTTGGTGAAGAATTTGGCATGCCTGTTGGAACGAATGTTCAGGGCAAACAAGTTGCAGCCTTAAGAAAATTAGGTTTTGATGTAATATTTGATACGAACTTCACTGCTGACTTGACAATTATGGAAGAGGGAACAGAACTTGTTAAACGGGTTCAAGGCGAATTGAAAAAGCCTCTGCCTCAACTTACCTCATGTTGCCCTGGTTGGGTTAAGTTTGTCGAATATTTTTATCCTGAACTTATTCCTAATTTATCATCAGCGAAGTCTCCTATGCAGATGGAAGGAACTCTGATGAAAACCTATTATGCTGAAATGAAGAAGGTAGATCCCCAAAAGATCTTTTCAGTAGCTATCATGCCTTGTACAGCTAAGAAATTTGAATGTCAGCGTCCTGAAATGGTTTCGGCTCAGAAAGAACTAAAAGACAAAAACGTTACACCTGATGTTGATGTTGTTCTAACAACCAGAGAACTTGCCAGAATGATCAAGAGAGCTGGTATCGATTTTGCTAATCTGCCTGATGGTCAGTATGATCAGCTGATGGGTACCGGCACAGGTGCAGGAGCAATCTTTGGTACCACCGGCGGTGTCATGGAAGCTGCAGCTCGTTCTGCTTATTATCTTGTAACTGGGCAACAGCCGCCTTCAGCACTTTGGGATCTAACACCTGTAAGAGGAATGCAGGGTGTAAAAGATGCGACAATCAATATTCCTGGGATTGGAAATATGAGAGTTGCTGTAATTTCCGGTTTGGCTAATGCCAGAAAGGTTATGGATCAAATTAAAGCGGGTAATGCTCCGTGGGATTTCATTGAAGTAATGGCTTGTCCCGGGGGCTGCGAATATGGCGGCGGACAACCGCGTGCATCTGCTCCTCCTTCTGATGACGTTCGAAATAGACGTGCTGCATCGTTATATCAAATTGATGCTAATGCAAAACTTCGCAACAGTTACGATAATCCTCAAATCAAGGAAGTCTATGCAGATTTCTTAACCGCTCCGATGAGCGAAAAAGCAGAGGAACTGCTGCATACCACTTATATTTCCCGGGCTTCAGAATTTATTGCTAAAAAATCAGAGAATATGTAGGAGGTGAAAGAAGATGTCAAAAGGAATACTGGTAGATATACCCAAATGTATCGGCTGTGAAAGCTGTTCGGTCGCCTGCAAATTGTGGAATGAACTGGGATGGGATCCACAGGAAAAAAACAAAACGGCTGAAGACAGAGCCAAGGAACCTAACAAAGGCTTATGGCCTGATGAATGGACGTCAATAAATCGTTATGATGTGAAGAAAAACGGCTCGCCTGTCGGACGATACGTGAAAACACAATGTTTACATTGTGTAGATCCTGCATGTGCCTCAGCTTGTTTCTCAAAAGCATTAAAGAAGCTTCCTGAGGGACCGGTTGTTTATGATCAGAAGCTGTGCGTTGGCTGCCGTTATTGTATGATGGCCTGCCCATTTGACATATTGAGATACGAATGGAAAAAAGCTATTCCCGGAGTAAGCAAATGTCAGATGTGTCCATCACGAGTTACCAATAATCAGGAAACGGCATGCACCTCAGTATGCCCGACAGGAGCTATTACCTTTGGGGATAGAGATCAATTACTGGCCGAAGCTAAAAAAAGAATCAAAGCTAATGGTTATGTCGACCGAGTTTTTGGTGAAAAAGAAGCAGGTGGAACATCCTGGCTGTATATTTCAGACGTGCCGTTTGAACAGTTGAGATTCAGGACGGATGTAACCACCAAGTCTCTGCCTTCTTACACAGAAGGATATATGAAACTTACACCTTTTGTTGGAGGTACCTGGGCAGCTGTCTTAGCAGGATTATATATTTATAACAATAAAAATAAGGAACCTTTGGAGTAATCTGAGAAATTAAAAATGAATGGAGGGGATATTATGGATATGGTCACCACGTTCGAAAAAGAACCAGGAAAAAAACATCACAGTCTCAGATGGAGATTTAGATTAACCCCCATGAGATTAGTGTTTCTAGCCATAGCGGTCGCAGCCATAGCCGTAATCCTGGTGCGTTTTATCTTTGGCTTAGGAGCTACTACCAATCTTAATGACCAATGGCCTTGGGGGCTGTGGATTGCTTTTGATGTACTGTTAGGGGTAGCTCTGGCAGGCGGCGGATATGGAACATGCCTTATAGTATACGTTTTACGCCGGGATAAGTTTTATCCAATAGCAAGAAGTACCATGTTGACCTCATTATTAGGTTATATTGTCGTCGTACTTGGTTTGTTAATTGAAGTAGGACAGTGGTTCAACTTCTGGAGACCCTATGTATCATGGGGACATACCAGCGTTTTGTTTGAAGTTTTCTGGTGCGTTTCCTGTTATACAGTGATTCAAATCTTAGAATTTTGTGAAGTAGCAACAGAGAAAGTGTTTAAAGGCTTACACAAATTCCTTAAAAAAGCAATGCCTGTATTGCTGATCGTTGGTATTACTTTGCCCACACTGCACCAATCATCACTGGGTGAACTGTTTTACATAATGGTTGGTAAAGAGAATCCGCTTTGGTGGTCGGTCTTACTGCCGCCGTTCTTCTTGTTATCATCATTTTTTGTCGGAGCAGGCATGATTGTTATTGAGAGTAGTCTAGCCGGAAAGGCATTTAATCACAAAGTTGAAATCCCTGTTCTCAGAGGGCTGGTCAGAATTTCAGGCGGAGCAATGATCTTATATCTAATCTTAAAGATCGTGGATATGGCTGTTAAAGGTACTTTTGCCAATGCTTTTGCTTTTGATCTGCCTAGTATTATGTTCCTCACCGAGCTGATCTTTGGTGTTACAATCCCCATAATTATAGCCTTCAGTTCCTTGTCCAGTACGCGGAAAGGATTACTGTGGTTTGGTATACTGGATGTTGCCGGAGTAATCTTGAACAGATTTGACGTCGTGTTCACGGGAATGGCAAAATATCTGAACCAACACGGCGGTCACTATTTCCCTGCTTGGACCGAGTTTATTGTCAGCTTAGGATTAGTCTCTATAGCTTGTTTAGCATATCTGTTCATCGTTGAAAACTTCAATATTATTGAACATCGTGGAACAGAAGCCGTTGAAGGTACTACGACTGAAAATGGTGATTATGCCGTCACTGCAAAATAATCGCCTTGAGCTTCAGTCAAAGTCGAACTATTGATTATACTGATATTGCTCATTTTAAGATGCAGTTAAATTAGGGGTTGCTGAACAACCCCTAATTTAATGCATAAATCATTGCAGAAAAGAGGTGTTTAAAGATGAATAATAGTCGAATAGTATTTAATTACAATAATTGTCTCAATAGTAAAAAAGCTTCAGTTAATATTTGTCGTTTGTGTATCGACTCCTGTCCTCATCAAGCTATTTCCTTATATTTTGAACTTGAGGCCAAACGCTGTACAGAATGCGGCATTTGTATGACCGTCTGTCCAAGCGATGGGTTTGTCTTCCGCAGCTTCGATAAGCTCTATGAATATATTCAAAATTCAGAGGAAATTATTTTAAACTGTCCGCAAGCAGTTCCAGCGGGTCACGAAATTCCTTGTCTGGGAATTATTGATCGCGATTTATGGATGACTCTCATGATATATGCTCGAGAGAAGGAAGTGAAGATATTCACCGGGGCATGTGGAGATTGTCCCGATAAAAAAGCTTGTGGGACAAGCGTGCAAATTTTTAATGAACTGCATACTGCCTGGAAAGATCATCCTCATCTATGGATTAAAGTCGCGCCTGATGAAATCCATAACGAGGAAATGAGTTGGCGGGACGTTGGCCGCGAGAGATTCGAAGCAATCTTTGCGAAGACCAATTCTGATGAAATGTATCTTATTCCAAAAACAAGAAAGTTCTTGGACGAAACCTGGAAATCCAGAACGTCTGAGGTTCATGCACTCCCGCTGCCGGTTATAAATGTAAGTGAAAATTGTTCAGATTGTGGGGAATGTCCAACGATTTGTCCTCAAGGAGCTTTGACGAAAAGGGAAGATGCTGAACAACTGTCTTTGATTTATGAACCCATTAAATGTGTCCGCTGTCAGCGATGTATTGATATATGTTCCTCTAAAGCATTAAGTATGGAAGTTAAATCGATAACTTATCGTTTACTGGCGGGTAAAATTCTGATACACCATGGAAAGCGACGGTTTTGCTCCCGGTGTGGCAAGCGAGTATTTGACAGCTTAGAGCCGCCATTGTGTATCGATTGTTTGTCACAACCTGTTGCAGCGATTGATATTAGTCAGTGAGATAAATTAACTTTCTGCGAACAGCTTTGCAGCACCAAGATACTGATTTTCATACCTGTTAAACCTGAACTCCTGATAAGTCTCTTTCTTAGGAGCTTTTTTTATCCAGTTTTTAATGCCCTCACTTCTATAAATGAGGGTGGGTCCTTCGTAAACTTCAGGAGGGATAGAGTCCTCCTTCGATGTATACGATTCCAATCCTTTTAAAATAAAGCATTAAATTTTAGGGATTTGAGATATATTTAAAGGGAAATTTAATTCTTTGTCGAAAAATATATGGTTACTGTTATATATTATATAGTAGACAGAAAGGGTGATAAACAATTGGAAAATGTCTTGGAAAAGAAATATGGTCTTTTGACCGCAATCGCAATGGTTATCGGTATTGTCATTGGCAGTGGTGTGTTCTTTAAAGCGGAAAAGATTCTCGTTGCAACGGGCGGCAACCTTCCCCTGGGAATATTGGCCTGGGTTATAGGCGGTATCATTATGGTCGTCTGCGCTTATGTTTTTGCAATTATGGCGACGCGATACGAGAAAGTGAATGGTCTTGTTGATTACGCTGAAGTTGCGCTCGGGAGTAAGTATGGATATTTTGTCGGATGGTTTATGGCAACGATCTATTATCCTACGCTTACCTCAGTTCTGGCTTGGGTTTCTGCGAGATATGCCTGTGTTCTCTTAGGCTGGAATATCACAGGTGGAGAAGCTATGTCAATTTCGGGCTTTTTTCTCGTTGCAAGCTATGCTTTAAATGCTCTCTCACCAAAACTTGCCGGTAAATTCCAGGTCTCCACGACAGTAATTAAAATTATTCCTTTGGTTCTAATGGCTCTCTTTGGAACGATCGTTGGTCTTAAAAACGGAATTTTAATAAGTAATTTTACAAGTGGTCCCATCGCTAAGGTTACAACCAGCAATCCTTTATTTACCGCAGTCGTCGCTACTGCCTTCGCTTACGAAGGATGGATTATTGCGACGAGTATTAATGCCGAGCTTAAAAATGCCAAAAAGAACTTACCTATAGCTCTTACCTTTGGAACAATCTTCGTGGTCTTACTTTATATATTATATTATACGGGTCTTGCAGGCGCTGTAAGCAACAGTGTTATGATGAAAGGCGGCGAACAGGGCGCGAAATTAGCGTTCGCCACTGTTTTCTCAAACGCCGGCGGTGTTGTTCTTTTTGTTTTTGTTGTTATTTCTTGTCTCGGAACACTAAACGGTCTGATGCTAGGCTGTACACGCGGTTTGTATTCTTTGGCCGCCAGAAATATGGGGCCAAAGCCTGAAGTTCTTAAAAGTATTGACCCAAATACGAATATGCCGACAAACTCTTCAATTTTTGGTCTTTTGCTAAGTGCTGCCTGGCTTCTTTATTTCTTTGGCGCAAATTTGGTGCCGGTCTCCTGGTTTGGCCCCTTTAGCTTTGATAGCTCTGAACTACCCATTGTTACGATTTATGCAATGTATATTCCGATTTTCGTCATGATGATGGCGAAGGAAAAATCCCTCGGCTTTTTTAAACGCTTCTTTATGCCGTCACTCGCAGTATTAGCTTGCATCTTTATGGTGATTGCTGCATGTTATGCTCATAGCAAGGAAATTCCCTATTATCTTATTATTTTCGCAGTAATTATGGTTATTGGAATGATTGTTAATAAGAAAGAAAAGTAAATATATGTAAATGGTTACAACCTTTATGTTTTAATTCAAAAATTAAAGCATTATTATGACTAGTAAGGGCCTTGTTTCTTAAGGAAAATTTATTCCTAGGAGCAAGGCTCTTGTATTTAAAATGTTTAAAATGTCATTGTAGCTCTCCTGCAGCCGACATTGTTAACTTTGTTTATCACCATAGATTTACCATAAAACACGAGTATTTGACCTGATTGGATTATAATTTTCGCCATTTTTTGTACATCTGAAGTATTATAATAATTAGATAGAAGTTAATATAACAATAATTCAGAGGAAAGGTGGTATTTTATCTAAAGCATCTCAATCTTCAGAGAGATTTCGAGTTGATCTTTATAATGTAATAGCAATTCGTTAAGGACAACTAAATTAAACAAATTGAAAGAAATTTTGAGCAAATTAATCGATATTTTCTGAAGAGAAAGGAATCATTTTTATAATGAGTTTCAGAAAAAAATCAAGTATTACACAAAGAATTTTCTTTTTGACTTCAGCAATTCTATTTGGTTTAATTACATTTGTAATTATAATAACAAGCTATAGAACAGCAAAAATAAGACAATTGGAATATGAAAGACAGTTATACATAGTCTCTTCTATACTGGGAAGCCGATTGAATCAGTCTTATGATAATATATTACGTGCCAAAGGAGCACTGAATAAACCTGTCGAAGAGGAGGTGCGAGTTTTAAATACTGTACTTCAACCAATTGTGGATGATGTCTTAAAAGACTATCCGTCACTCGGTGCAGGTTTTTATTCAATAAAATTGGATCATAATCTTGCGATTGAACCGAATTTTAGCTCGGATAAGCTTATATCCATATCACATAGTCAGCCATTCTTTGTAGTTTATGAAACAGGAAAACCGATTTTAACAAAAGTAAGTTCTTCAGTGTCGTGGGGAAGTCCTATTTTGAACTATACTAGTCCTGTTTTTGATAAAAATGGAATTATTATTGGTCATACGTGGGTTAATGTAAATTTACACGATATGTACGTAGAAATTATTACTAATGCTATCGAAATATTAATTGTCGGATTATTTATCATGGGAGGTATATTAGTCGTATTAAGAAAACTATTTACTCAATTAAGTAAAGAAGTTAGTAATTTTGCTTTCGAAATTGTATCTGAAAAACCTAATTTGGATCTTCAATTGCTGCCTGAGTTAAACCCAGTCTATTCTAAAATAAAAGAATATGTTAATGAAAAACAGTCGATTCTAGATAGCATGACAGATTGTTTTTTCGCGATTAATGAAAATTGGCAAATTTCATTTGTAAATTCAGCTGCCGAAAGTATTTTCGGTAGATCACGTAACGAGTTGTTAGGTAAGAAGTTAACCGAGGTATTTGAGGTTAATCAAATAGCCATGGAGAATTATCAACATGTGATGATACAAAAAGAGACTGTTCATTTTGAGGTAATTTCTGAAAACTTGGGCAACAAGTGGTTAGAGATAAGTGCATACCCGGTACAACACGGACTAACATGTTATTTTCGGGATATTACCAGCCGTAAGGTTGGGGAGAAGGAAATTGCCAGACTAGACCGTTTAAACCTTGTTGGTCAAATGGCAGCAGGAATTGGACATGAGATTAGAAACCCGATGACGACTGTTAGGGGTTATCTGCAATTACTAGAAGAAAAACCAGAATATAGTTCTCAAAAACAAATCTTTGAGTTAATGATTTCAGAACTTGATCGAGCTAATTCAATAATATCTGAATTTCTATCACTTGCCAGAACAAAACAGACTAAACTAGAGCTTCAGAATCTAAACGATGTTCTTTTTAGCTTGTATCCTTTATTAGAAGCCGATACATTTAATCAGAATAAACAAATTGAATATATCCCAGGCGATATTCCAAATCTGTTACTTAATAAGAAGGAAATTACACAGATGGTTCTAAATCTAGTACGTAATGGCCTTGAAGCAATGAAGGATCGAGGGAGGTTGAAGATTAGGACGTTTTTAAAAGGGAATCAAGTTGTATTTACTGTCGAAGATGAGGGAAGCGGTATTCCCAAAGACGATTTAACTAAGGTGGGAACTCCTTTCTTCACGACCAAGGAACATGGTACAGGACTTGGATTAGCAACATGTTTTAAAATAGCCGAAACCCATAAAGCTAAGATAGATATTGATACTGGGCCACAAGGTACGAAATTTATTATATCTTTTTCCGTTCCAACTGAGACAAGAGGACTAGAGCAAAGCGTCGTATAACAGAAGTCAGGTAAAATGAGCAGCAGGCTATCATCTTTTACGGATGATAGCCTGCTCTGTATTTCTAGAAGATAACGCCTAAAGCAATTAGAATTAACGTTGCTATAGCGATAATTCCTACGCCTAGACAGCGACCAACACCATAGCCTGTGGCCGGAGCGCAGCATGCTCCGCCAACACCGTAACCACTCATACCATATCCACCCATACCATATCCGTACATTATTTTATCTCCTTTCAGAATTAAAATACGATACCCATTGCTATAAGCAGAAGAATAATTACAACAACGATAGCAATTCCTGCACCAAATCCTGTTCCACAACCACCAGCAAAACCTGTTCCTAATGCCATTATTATTTCCTCCTTTACCAGTTACACCATAAGATATGATGCTCTTGGAAAAAATGGAAATTGTCTACTAATAAATAATACAATCGGTTTTAAAATAAAGTCCTCTACAGAGTTCTTTGATACTACGTTAGTTGTGATGGTAAAAAAGATGTCGTCTTCACGACAATAATAATGTCATGAAGCTAACATCTTTTTGGTCACATGTCAGACATATGGGGGTATAATATCTTGTTATAATATACACAAGCTTAAGATATTACAAAAGGAGGTTGATGCCCGGGTAGATGGATAGGATTTTAACTAGTCTGCGAAGTTTAGGGGAAGAGCAAATTTGTCCTAAAAAGTGAGGTGTTTTTATGTTGGCTGGGTTTGGAATTATTGATAAAGTATTACACCCTCACCGTAAAAAACAAGATAAACTAATGGCCAGGATGGTAGAATACCGAGAATTAGCTTCTTTAGCTTATGAACATGATAACAAGGACATGTACACGCTGCTGCAAAGGGAACTAAACGAGATGTTCTGTGAATACTTGGCTTGGTCTTTTCTTGACGGCATTGGTGTTCTGATCCCCCACTTCTTTATCATGGGATTCATAAGTTTATGGCTGCCGTACTTTACGTTGCCCTTTACTTTACCCGTGATCGGCAATCAGGTCTCTGTGATTGTTTGGTATCCGTTAGTAATGATTGCTTACTATGTTGGTCGCCGGTTGCTGCGCAAGTTTTCCGGCAGTGTTCAGGCTCATCCTGTAACTCGATAAGCAGGATAAGAATTTTTGGAGGTGCAAAGAAATGTTCTTTCATATTGCGGGTGTTACAGTAAACCCTATCGTCGTTATTATCTGGATGGCATTTGTCGGATTCGTATTTTCGACCATTGGAGCAGCTGGCGGGATTTTGGCCGGTGTAGGACACATAACTATCTTTGGAATGAAAAAAGCTAATGTAATTAAACCTATGAACCAGATTCTCACGTTGGTTAGCCCAATCATCTCTACGCCATTATATTTGCGTGAAAGACGCCTCGTAATTCCCGCAGCTGTAAGTTTAGGAGTGGGCGGTATCATCGGAGCATTGCTTGGTTCTTGGCTTTCCCACACTTATCTAAAGGAAATGGCCTCTTATCAGCCGGTCTTTGGTTTGATCACCTTCGTTATTGCTGGCCGTATGTGGTATGAAATGACTCCAAAATTCCGGGAAAAACAACAAAAAGTAAAAAAGGCAACTAAAGCATTTGAAGCAAAAGTTAAAGAGCTGAAAGCAGCCGGAAAAATGAGCGAGATTAAGGAAATTGGCGTTAACTTCAGCGAAATGGGCATCAAAAACACCTTTACCTTTGCCGGAGAAACTTTCCGTTATAATACAATTGCTCCTTTCCTGGCTGGAGTTTTTGTTGCCATTATCTCAGCTGCGCTCGGCGTTGGGGGCGGATTCCTTCTCGTACCATTCCTGAGCAGTGCTCTTGGTTTCCCAATGTTCATCGTTGCAGGTACATCAACCATGTCCATCGTAATTTCCTCTCTGACTAGTATTAGTAATTATCTCCGTATGGGAAGCAAACTGGATTTACCGATGGTTGGCTTTGAATTAATCGGCATTCTGGTTGGATCTTACCTCGGTCCTATTCTTTCTAAGTATATCAAAGGTATTTACCTTAAAGGCTTTTTGGCTGTAGTACTCACATACATCGGTATTGGTTATGTATTTGGCCCAACGATCCTGCACACTTTTGGGTTCAGAATTATTTAATCTTACCCCAGTAAACCAAGAAGGTTATATAATTAGAGAAGATTATAATATGTTTGAGAAGTTTCTGCTTCTAGTTTGAAAGGAGAAGATTAAATTGTCGAATGCCAATACAGATATGACCTATGTGCAAGCTCAGGAATTGTTTGAACGCCTGTTAAAACTTGATTATCATCCTGTGGCGATTAAGTTTTTTAAATCTGAAGAGGAAGCCAATAAATATCCTGCTGAAAAAAAGGCAGCTGCCAAAATGACATTCTGTCAGTTTACAGCGGCTTCCCGTATGGCCAATTACGTTTTAAAAGGTAATAACAACAATATTTTATGCGAAAATTGTCTGACCAGTTTTGGTTATACAGCTCCATCTGATGAAGAAGCTAAAGGTCATTTCAAATATGTCGTTGACGATGAATATGCCAAAGAAGTAATGCTCAGTAAGCCACGTATGCCGATGGGGGAAGTAAAGGAATTTATGACTGCTCCGCTGGCCAAAACCCCGGTTGAACCTGATGTCGTTATGTTTGTCTGCAATCCGTTGCAAGCTTATCATATTCTGAATGATTTCGTTGGTGCTTTTCATGTACATCCGCTTCAATTCAATTATACCGTTAATTCCGCTGTTTGCGGAGGTTCAGTATGGTCCTATCTTAATCACAAACCTAATATGAATACGATGTGTTCCGGAAGTTATACTTCTGGAAAAACGGAAAAAGGGGAAGTCAATGTTTTTATCCCGGGCGACCAAATACTTGATGTAGCACGTCAATTAGCCCATCGCACGGAAGTTATGGGAGGTGCATCCTTCCCTTATAACGGTAATGAATGGCCCGGACTAGATGCTTGCAAAAAATGTCCGATGATACGCTTTAAAGACGTAGAATAGGATAACGCCAAAAGATATTAAGGGAATTATTACAATTTCAAAAGAGACTTAGATAGTTAATTAATAGTTTATCACTAGCAATGTAGGCCGTGAAGAAAAATTTCTTTGCGGCCTTATTAAAAATATTAAATATTGTAGTCAGATTATAATGTAAGGGGCTCTGGACGTATCAGGAGATATTCGTTTTCAAAATTAGATTATATTATTTTAGCACTTAGTATTAGCCGTATCAGAAAAAATTTAAGGGTGTAAATCGGCAGAACCAGCCGATTTACACCCTTCATGATTATTTTGACCATTTATCCAATCGCAAGACCACTTCTACAAGTGGGAGTGGTTCCCATCCCCTGCTTCGGTGGGGGGAGAGTCCCACCGAAGCCCCGATGTTTAGCTTTAGCTGAACGAGGTCACTGGTTACCTATCATAATCGTTTACTTAGAATAATAGTTGATTAAGCATCCGCTAAGAATGATTTCTCTTTCCTCTTTGGTTAGATTGGTCAACATCAATTCTATAGCGCGATTTCCTTGGGGGCTGATAACTTGAACAGGGAAAATTTCATCTCCGTTCATTAACTTTTCTTTGACATTGGGGATGAAGATGAGATCGTCAACTCCAAAACCAATTTGATCAGGATTACGCAGTGTAAAAGACAGTATGCCCCAGTTGATTAAGTTACTGCGATAACGCTTAGTGGCATATTCTGCAGCAATATTGGCCCAACCGCCTAAAACCTTCTGGCAAGAAGCGGCTTGTTCTCTGGCCGAACCATCTCCAGGTTTTACCGCGAAAATGGTTGTACCAATTCCTGTTTCTTTAAGAACTTCCTCCGCTTTTTCTAAAGGAAGGCTTGTTAAGAAAGCACAAAGTTCTTTTAATGAAGGGGAAAGAAGTGAGGTATCATTGGAAACATAGTTTTGACGTTCCAACTCAACTTTTTGAACCCCTTTAGCTCTTTCAACATATTGGGGGTCTTTTCGCGATAACGTGAATTCGGCAAGTTTCAGCGGATTTGAACGATAGGAGGACGTCTCGCCGGATGGAATTAGCTCATCAGTCGTTGTGACCGGATCGTTAATCACACAAGCCACCTTTAACAGCAGATTCTTCGGCAGGGCGATCATCTTTGGCCACTCAGCAATATTGGGCCCGAATTTTAATCCTTTTTCCGGCTGCGGTTGACTGAATCCGTTATAGACCCTATTAGCGTAAATTTTACGGTCGAAGCTATAAGGCAAATTGGCTGGGGCAAAATCAAGGTCAGTCGCAGGTGTTAAATATCCTCCGTTAACAGCTGTTGCAGCAATAGACCGGGCATCCATCAGGGCAACTGAGGAAAGCTGTCCATCACCGGGTTTTGATCCTTCACGATTGGGGAAGTTACGAGTTGCATGTCTTATACTAAGATTACCGTTAGCCGGTACGTCACCCGCGCCAAAACATGGTCCGCAAAAGGCAGTTTTTATAATAGCTCCGGCAGTCATTAATTTGGCCATCGTTCCGTTTTTGACCAATTCAAGATAGATTGGCTGGCTTGCCGGATAGACACTTAAGGACAAGCTGTCATTTCCTAAAGAATGATTTTCCACGATTGAGGCAACGTCAACAAGGTTTTCATAAGAACCGCCTGCACATCCGGCAACAATGGCTTGGTCAACTTTTAATCTGCCGTTGTCAATATTCTTCGTCAGGTTAAACTGTAATGACGGGTTATCGATTTGTTTCTGGCCTTCTTCTTCAACAACTCGTAAGATATCAGAGAGGTTTTGGTTTAATTCAGCGATGCTATACACATTACTTGGATGAAATGGCAAAGCTATCATGGGGACGACTTTGTCCAGATCGACAATAATTGCTCCGTCGTAGTAAGCTATTTCTCCCGGTTCCAGCTTAGCATAAGATTCGGCACGTCCATGGATGGCAAAGTATTCTTTGACCTTGTCATCTGTAGTCCAAATTGAACTTAAGCAAGCAGTTTCTGTTGTCATAACATCAATGCCGTTTCTGAAATCCATCGATAAATTCTCAATCCCCGGACCAACAAATTCCAGGACCTTATTTTTGACGAAACCACGCTTAAATACGGCACCGATAATAGCAAGGGCAATATCCTGCGGGCCTACACCCGGTCTGGGTTTGCCTTTCATATATATAGCAATAATTTCAGGATAAGTTAGATCATAGGTTTTTTCTAAGATCTGTTTAACTAATTCCGGGCCGCCTTCACCAATCCCCATCGTCCCCAGGGCACCATATCTAGTGTGACTGTCTGATCCGAGAATCATAGTTCCGCAGCGGGTCATTGTTTCTCTTACATATTGATGAATGACGGCCTGATGAGCGGGAACATAGATGCCGCCATATTTTTGGGCCGCTGATAGCCCGAAAACATGATCGTCCTCATTAATCGTTCCCCCAACTGCACACAGGCTGTTATGGCAATTGGTTAAAGCATATGGTATCGGAAACTTGGTTAGTCCGCTGGCACGAGCGGTCTGAATGATTCCTACATAGGTAATATCATGTGAAGCCAGAGCGTCGAAGCGAATTTTTATCGTTTTATTGTCACCAGAAGTGTTGTGTTGTGAAAGTATTTTATACGCGATAGTATTTTTACGAGCACTTTGAGGTTCCAAGTTTCGATCAGCTATAGCGGCATTTTCTTTTTCTAACAAATCTTTTCCTTTTAAAAGATATGTTCCATGGTTAATAATACGAATCATAAATCCTCCTAAGAATAAAAAGTATAGACTTTCGGTAGTCTCGAGTTAAATAACATGAGGCAGATTGAAACATCAATCTTAAATCTTTGAATTATTTCGAATCACGTTAAAAATCGATCTAGAAATACACTTAATAAAGAGTCGCAAAGATTAACTTCTTTGTATCACCTCAATAGTCCATTCTAGTTTTTCTTTCTGATTATATCATTTATTTTACTAAACCTAAGTAGTGCTAAGAGAATTATACAGTATTATTTTGCTAGCTTAAAATTGAGTAATTTGTTTAAACTTTGCTTTGGCATTTTTAAAGTTTAAAGATAATATTGGGGGACCCACTCTCACTTACAAGAAGTGGGAGTCTTACGATTGAATAAAAAAATCCAGATATAATATCCGGATTGATATGTCATTAGTATTTTTTCCTTGGATAGACGTCTAGGCACTTTGAAATTGAAACCTTAGTAGTAGAGGCATGGAGTTATATCTTAAGCTATTATTTACATAAATTAATTTGTAGTGTAAAATACACTATACTGTAAAAAACATTAATGTAAAGAGAGATGCTGATCTATGAGCAAAAAAGAGTATGCCCCACGGCATGCCCCGGCGTTTATCTTGCTTTTTTTAGCTGGAAAATCAGATTACGGAGGATCTCTTCTGGCTGCTATGAAACGAGAAATGCCACATTTTTTAGGAGACAGTGCCATGATTTACCGTACTTTACGTGCCCTTGAAGGTGAAGGATGCATTGAATCACGCTGGGATGTTCATGACGCTGGTCAGCCGAAGAGGTTTTATTTCATTACAGTTAAAGGATGGGAACGACTCGAAGACTATTTTAAAGATATAAAAATGCGCATGGACAATTTTCAGTTTTTTTTCGAGGCATATCAAACTCTTCTTCAGAACACCGATTCTGCAGATGAGTAATATGGGACAGATCTAGAGAGGAGTAATTCATATGGAGGAGAAGAGATCAGTTACTTCAAGTCATTCTATCGGGAGGACACTCGTTTTTACTGTTAGTCATATGATTAATGACACTTACCCCAATCTATATCCGGTGTTATTGCCGGCTTTGATGGCCCAACTTAGTTTTAATACCGCTGCGGCAGGTCTGATCAGCACTGTTTCTGCGCTAAGTGCCCAACTGCTTCAACCGTTGATGGGGTATTGGGCGGACCGATCCGGCGGCAGAAAATTTGTCGTTGGGGGACTTGCCTTAGGGAGTACTTTGGCTGCATTTGCCTTTGGATGGGCTCCATCTTATGTTATGCTGCTTTTCTTATTGCTTATCAGTGGCCTAGGCAATGCAGCGTTTCATCCGCATGCATCCGCTCTCGTAAGTGATATCACCGGCAAACGTAAAGGATTCGGAATGAGTCTGTTCATGATCGGGGGGAATTTTGGCCGTGCTATTGCTCCATTTTTAGCAAGTACTGCTTTCCTTCTGGGAGGCCGGCGCGGACTTTTCTTTGTTGCAGTTCCTGGTCTGCTTATGGCATTAGTCATGTTTTGGGCAATGTCACCGCCTCCAGCACCTAAGCCGCGCCAAGGTAAGGTTTTAACTCCGGAATTTAAGCTTGGTTTGCACAAGGCCGGCAGTCTCCTGGTGGTTGTTGCCCTGCGCAATATGACCTCATTGACGACCTTGACCCTAGTTCCTATACTTTGGCACTCTTTAGGCTATAAGCTTACAGATACAGCCACACTCTTATCACTATTATTTATGGCTGGAAGCTTCGGAAATGTTGCTGGGGGGGCATTATCGGATATTATTGGTCCTAAACCGGTATTAATTGCCTCGGCGCTCCTTTCCTGTCTTTGGCTGTTGCTGTTCTTAAATGTGCATACTTTGTTTCTCTCCTTTGTCTTAGTGGCGCTTCTGGGTGCCTCACTATATTCTACCAGTTCAGTGGTTATGGTTTTTGGCCAAGCCCTTTTTCCGGAAAATAAAGGCATGGCTTCAGGATTGACTTTGGGGATCGGAAATACATTAGGAACTTTTGGGGTGGCCCTGATGGGTTTAATAGCTGACCATTATTCGGCAACCATTGGCCTTTATGTTTCCGCTTTTGCTGTCCTTTTCAGTATTCCCTTTGTGATTCGTTTAAAGACTAATTTTAATGCTGAGTGATTAAGATTACAGGGTTTTCACTAGTTTTTCTACCAAAGGATAGAGCTGTTTGTCTTCATGATTAAGGCGAATTCTTAAGCGGGAGATTATGGAACGCGTTTCATTAACAAACTGGGTAATGTTCTTTCTGATATGAGCACTTGAAATATAGTTTGCCTTATAGTTTGCAAAGGATAAAGCAATGTTTGCCATTTCTTCATTAAACAAATTTACAGTTGTTTTTAGGCGCTCATCTTCTGAAGCTTTTAAGGAGGGGTAAAGATAATCATCTTCCGACTTAAGATGGATCGACAGCTTTCCTGCCAGTGTACCAATTTTTAGAGATATTTCAAACGATTTAGCGGTTACGTCCTGAAGCAATAGATTTTCAATTTCATTAATTAACTGAGTTATTTCGTGATGTTGTCTCTTGAGATTATCGAGGTTCATAGCTAGTGCACTCCTTTATATGCAAAATTGTTTAATTCACTGTTATGTATTCGACTGACCTATTTCAGGCCTATATCTATAGAAAGCTTATAAAACTGATTTATAGATGTATCCAACTCCTGACTTAATTTTATAACTTCGGGATTGAGGAGCCCCTTTCTTCGTCTCACTTCACTTGTTAGCTGTTTGCGTAGGTTCTCAATAACAATGATTAGTTTTTTAAATTCCTTGCTTGAATCATAGTTTGATTGATACATTACGTTCACCTCTATAGTAACTATAACTTGTCAAGGGAAAATAAACTGTGACTGGAATCTCTGAGCTAAGTGATATACATCATTAGTATCTGTGATTCATATCACGAAAGAGGGGTGAAATCTGGAGTGGGGGTAAATAGCCAAAGGCGTTCTCGCTAAACTACTGAGTGAAGTGAGAACGCCTTTATCCAGTTTTTAAGGCCCCCACTTCTTGTAAGTGGGGGGTGGTCCTTCGAGTTCACGGCCTGATGCGGATATGTTGCAGATTATTTACCTTTCGGAGCGTGGCGAGAAATTTGCCTATGACTGCGATAAATAATATAGCTGCGTTTGAAATATTCTAAAGGGACGCTCCAGACATGGACCAAACGAGTAAATGGCCATAATCCAAAAAGAGCGAAGGCTAAGATGATATGGAGCCGGAAGAAAAGAGGCACTGTTTTCATAAGCGATGGGTCTGGGGCAAAGACCAGCAGCCCTCGCAACCAAGGAGCCACCGTTTCGCGATAGTTAAAGTCGCTTTTGGCTAAAAGATTGAAGCCTAAGGTGTTGTAAACTCCCATCGCGATAATCAGCAACAAAAGAATAGCCACTATAATGTCGGTAAAACTACTGGTTAGGCGTACGCGCTTAACGGTCAAACGACGAAGAGAAAGGAGAACAATACCTATAAGAGTAATTACCCCGGCTGCGCCGCCGGTAGTAATAGCACTGGCGTGAAAGATTTTTTCCGAAATACCTATACTGTCCGTAAATGTTTTAGGGATTAATAAGCCGGCAACATGTCCGCCGAAAACCAGTAATACTCCGACATGAAATAAGATGCTGCCCCACTTAAGGTAGTTCTTTTCTAAAAACTCACTTGATTTTGCAGTCCACCCTAATTGGTCGGTATTATAACGATATATATGTCCCGAAACGAAAAGGGCTAACATCAAGTAAGGAAAAATAACCCACCAAAATTGATTCCACAAGTCAATACACCTCCTTGCTTTAATCCATAGTTGGAAATAGAGCCTTCAATAAGCAGATATAGGGACTATTGGCTTCATCTAAGCTTTGTTTTAAACGTTCCAAAGCAGGTCTAAAGCGAGCCAGAAGATTTTGCGATTCTTTCGGGGACAAGGAGCAATACTCTAAAACAAGGGGAAGGTAATCAGGAAGCTCCTTATCGGTCATTAACAATCCGGCGCCGGCATAGAATCCTTTCAGATCAGCCATAACTTGTCCGCGTTGCCGCTCATCGAGGGCAGACGTGAGATAAAGATTGACCTTTTCATGGAAGTCAAAGAGGTTTATATAGTCATCTATAATTGTCTGTCGTTCTTTCTGCTCCATGATTCCCATAAACTCCTGAAGAAAAAGAGCAGCTTCTGTGTTTTCCAGAGCAGAGGTTTCGCTTAAGATATCAAAGTCTAACCATTCTTCCGGATAACTGAAGAGAAGCGAGAGGATTTGAAATAGACGTTGGTTGCTATTCAGCTGATTGTTATTCATTAGAGGTACCTCTGAATGAGAAGAAGTCGCTGTTAAGGCCAGAATCTTTATCTGTACTGCAGGTTGAGCAGTCTTGGGCAAAGGAATATCCGGTTGTTCCTTGTTCAGCATAGAGATCGTCAAATTGTTCTCTATGTGCCGTAGGAATCACAAAACGGTCTGAGTATTTGGCGATGGCTAATAAATGATAAAGAGATTGCATTCCGCTTTCCGTTATCCCTAATTCGGCCGGAATTTGCAGCTTTTGTTCCCTATTGACATGAAGGTTACGCATATATTGACGCAAGGCCGTCATTTTTTTAAGCACCAAGCTGATTACTTCACGGTTCCCGGCGGTCAGTAAATTGGCTAAATAATCGAGGGGGATGCGCATTTGGTCAATGGCTGGGAAAATATCCTGCGCACTATTTCCTTCAAAAGCCCGCATAATGGGACTTAAAGGAGGAATATACCAGACCATGGGCAACGTCCGATATTCGGGATGGAGGGGTAAGGCTATGCCATGCTCAATCGCTAATTGGTAGATCGGTGATTTTTGGGCAGCCGCCAGCCAATCGTCACTGATGCCGTCCTTTTGAGCTTGAGTAATGACCTTGGGATCCCTGGGGTCTAAAAACAAACTCAAATGATTTTTGTAGAGGTCTGTCTCATCTGAGGAAGCGGTCTCCTGGATACGGTCGGCATCATAAAGAAGCACTCCGACATAACGTACCCGTCCTGAGCAAGTTTCGGAACATACGGTAGGCAGTCCGGCTTCTAAGCGTGGAAAACAAAGGGTGCATTTTTCGGCTTTTTGGGTTTTCCAGTTAAAGTACACCTTTTTGTACGGGCAGCCGGACATGCAGAAGCGCCAGCCCCGGCAGGCTTCTTGATCTACGAGAATGATTCCGTCTTCGTCCCGTTTGTAAATGGCGCCGGAGGGGCAGGAGGCGACACAGGCCGGATTTAGACAATGCTCACAGAGACGCGGCAAATGCAGCATAAAGGTTTCTTCGAAGGTAAAGCGGATCTTTTCTTGAAGTGTTTTGAGGTTAACGTCCTTTTTACCTGTAATTTGGGCACCGGCCAGATCATCTTCCCAGTTTGGTCCCCAGGTTAATTCCATGGTTTCGCCGGTAATTAACGATTGAGGCCGGGCAATGGGCTGGTGTTTTCGGCTGGGGCTATTGGTTAAATTCTCATAGTTATAGGTCCATGGTTCATAATAATCATCTAAAACCGGAAGATCAGGGTTATGAAAAATGTTTAAGAGTTTCGTAAGCTTATTTCCGGCCTTCAACTCTAAGCTGCCGTTATTTTTTCTGACCCAGCCGCCCCGGTACTTATCTTGATTTTCCCATTCGCGCGGGTAACCAATGCCCGGTTTAGTTTCCACATTATTGAACCAGGTGTACTCAGTTCCCGGACGATTGGTCCAGGTATTTTTGCAGGTTACACTGCAAGTATGGCAGCCGATACATTTATCCAAATTGATGACCATGGCAATTTGCGCTTTAATCTTCAAGCCAGGACACCTCCTCAAGTTTACGAATAACGACTTTCAGATCCCGTTGATTGCCGGTGGGTCCGTAATAGTTGAAACCATAACTAAACTGGGCGTAACCGCCGATGACGTGGGTCGGTTTCAGATGAATCCGCGTCGGACTGTTATGCGTTCCGCCGCGTTCGTGACTGAGGGGTGAACCCGGTGTGTTTAAGGTCTTATCCTGAGCATGGTACATATACGTTGTCCCACGAGGAATGCGGTGACTAACGACAGCTCGGGCTACCACGACGCCGTTGCGGTTAAATAATTCGATCCAGTCGTTGTCCTTGACATCAATGGTGTCGGCATCTTCGTTATTGAGCCAAACCGTTGGGCCTCCGCGAAACAGAGTTTGCATGATGAGAGAATCGCCGTACATACTATGGATATTCCATTTTCCATGGGGGGTCAAATAACGTAATTGCAATGTTTTAGCAGAGACATCGGGAGCTTGCTCATGAGCAGCGAAGGCCAGATTGGGCAGTGCCGGTTTAAAGATAGGCAATCCTTCGCCATATTCCAGCATGATTTCATGGTCGGTATAGAAGTGCTGGCGTCCCGTCAGCGTTCGAAACGGCACCAAGCGCTCAATATTCGTAGTAAAAGGTGAATACCTGCGTTTTCCTTGGGTGTTGCCGCTGAAAATGGGGGAAGAGATGACTTCCTTCGGTTGAGCTGTGATACTTGCCAAGTTAAAACGTTCTCCGGCGCGGTCCGCGACAATGTCCTGCAGGGAGAGACCTGTTTTTGCTTCTTCAGCCTGCCAAGCTCGCAAGGCTAATGTTCCGTTAGTAGCACTGGACAGTGCCAGAATGGTTTCAACGGTCTGACGGTCAAATTCCAGACAAGGCCGTCCGGAAGCGACCCCATCTCTCTGGATAGTTCCATTGATTTTCTTGAGCTCTTCATACATGCCCTGGGAGGAATAGAATAAACCATGGGCTCCCAGGGGATTTTTCTCGGCCAAAGGTCCGAGAGAAATAAACTTGTCATAGATTTGCGGGTAATCCCTTTCTACAATCAGGAATTTCGGCATGGTCTGACCGGGTATGGCTTCAATCTCGCCTTTCTTCCAATCTCTCACCTTGCCGAAGGGCTGGGCAATTTCATCAGGAGAATCATGGAGAAGAGGAGAAGCTACAATATCTTTTTTGCTGTTCGGCAGATAGGTTGCTGCCAGATCGGAAAACCTCTGAGCTAACCCTTTGAAAATATCTCAGTCCGTCTTAGTTTCCCAGGGAGGGTTAATGGCAGGGTTGAAAGGATGAACAAAGGGATGCATATCAGTACTGCTCAAATCGCATTTCTCATACCAAGTCGCTGCCGGCAGAACAATATCTGAATAAAGAGCTGTTCCGGACATTCGGAATTCCAGATCGACCAGTAGATCTAATTTACCCTCAGGGGCTTGATCACGCCATCTCACTTCTTCGGTTTTAAGGGTCTGCCGGTCATTTCCCAGGATGCCATGGGAGGTTCCTAAGAAATGTTTTAAAAAATAATCGTGACCTTTTCCCGAACTGGAAATAAGATTGGCCCTCCAAACAAACAATCCTCGCGGGTAATTGACAGGATTATCCGGGTCTTCAACGGCGAATTCCATTTTGCCGCTTTTCAGCTCGTTGACTACGTATTGCAGGACCTCTTCATTGGTGACAGCGCCTTGATCTTTGGCCTCATCAGCTAATTGAAGAGAGCTGCGATTGAATTGAGGATAGCAAGGCAGCCAGCCTAATCGTACGGCCAGGGCATTATAATCTGCTGGATGCTGATAACGAGGCTGCTTTATAGTTGCCGACGTCAACTCTTGCAGAGGTAATTCTTCATAACGCCATTGATCTGTCGCGAAATAGTAATAGGACGTGCCATTCTGAAAACGCGGCGGCAGAGTCCAGTCTCTGGCAAAAGCCACGGTCTGCCAGCCTTCCAGCGGACGAACTTTCTCTTGACCGACATAGTGAGCCCAACCGCCGCCGTTGACGCCTTGAGTACCGGTCAGAAGAATGAGATTCAAGATGGCCCGGTAAGTGGTATCGGAATTATACCAATGGTTAATGCCTGCGCCCATGATGATCATAGACCGTCCTTGAGTATCGACGGCATTTTGGGCAAACTCCCGGGCAATTTGAATTACCAAATCGCCTTTGATTCCGGTAAATTGTTCCTGCCAGCCAGGCGTATACGGCTTTAGGTCCTGGTAATCGAGAGGATAATCTCCCGGCAAGCCGCGGTTGATTCCGTAGTTGGCCAGCATGACATCGTAAACTGTGGTTACATAAAGCGTTTTGCCCTGTTGTTCAATTTGTTTGACCGGTACGGAACGTCGGATAAGGGAATTTTGATGATCATCGAAATAGGGCAGATCAAGAGAAACAACCAGATCTTCCACACCCAGCAGAGACAGGGTCGGTTGATAGGCATGTCCCGCTTCGTCTTCCGGTTTCAGGTTCCAGGTACCTTCATTTTCCCAGCGGTGTCCAATACTTCCTTTGGGGATGACGAATTGTTGAGTTGCTTGATCCAAAACAACAGTTTTCCACTCAGCCTTGTTCAGAGGCATACCAAGATCTGAGGCTCGCAGAAAACGGTCTGCAACAAACGTGTCGTCTTTCTTTTCCAAGAGAAGCAGATAGGGTAAATCCGTGAATTTTTTAGCATAGTCTAGAAAATAATCGCTGGCATTTTCTATATAGAATTCTTTCAAAATCACATGAGTCATGGCTTGAGCCAAGGCGCCGTCAGTTCCGGGATTTACCGCCAGCCAATGATCAGCAAAACGAACCGATTCCGCATAGTCGGGACTGACGCTGACGACCTTCGTTCCCTTATAACGGACTTCTGTCATGAAATGAGCATCCGGTGTGCGTGTTAAGGGAACGTTGGATCCCCACATGATAATATAACCGGCGTTATACCAATCACCGCTTTCCGGAACATCCGTCTGATCCCCCCAAACTTGTGGAGACGCCGGCGGCAGGTCAGCGTACCAGTCATAAAAACTGAGCATGGGTGCTCCAATTAAAGATAAAAAACGTGATCCTCCGGCATAACTGACCATAGACATAGCCGGAATGGGGGTGAACCCGGCCAGCCGGTCAGGCCCGTAAGTTTGAATCGTATAAATCATCATGGCAGCGATGATCGTGCAAGCTTCTTCCCAGGAAGCTCGTACCAGACCGCCTTTTCCCCGAGCCGATTTATAGGCTTTGGCTTTTTCCGGATCTTCGACGATGCTTTTCCAGGCCAAGACAGGATCACCGGTTTTGTTCAGCGCCTCGCGCCATAATTTAAGCAATATTCCTCGAATATAAGGGTACTTAACTCTTAAAGGGCTGTAGGAGTACCAGGAAAAGGAAGCACCCCGCGGGCAGCCCCGCGGCTCATAGTCCGGCATGTCGGGGCTGGTTGCGGGATAATCCGTACATTGATTTTCCCAGGTGATGATTCCGTTTTTCACAAAAACCTTCCAGCTGCAGGAGCCTGTACAGTTAACCCCATGAGTTGTACGTACCTCTTTATCATGCTGCCAGCGCCGCCGATAGAGGGCTTCCCATTCTCGATCCTGTGAGCTTAGTTCACTCCAATCATTGGAATAGGTCTCTTTGGGTTGAAAAAATCGCAGTTTTTTCCCAAGAGGAGACAATTTCTTCTTCATTGATGTTCTCCTTCCGACAGTGGTATAGTTCGGGTAATACCTGAGGTAAACCTGCGGCTTCGCTTCCCCACGAAGTTTTGAGAGCTGAACTGCCTTTCCGGAGAATTCGCTCACTTCTGTGGGAGAAGATGCCTTTCATGTCTGTTGAATTCATGCGATGTTAGTGTCTTCGAGTACCAGCTAAGTTCTCTTTAGACCAGGTTTTTAACAAGAAGGAGACTAGAATGGCGATAACAGCCAGGACTACATAAACCCAGAAACCTAGAGCATAACCTTTTTTGCCATATAGGTCCGTGAAAATTCCCAATAGGGGAGGGACTACAAATCCTCCGAATGCACCTAAGCCTCCAACCCAGCCACTTGCTCCGCCTGGGGCATTGGATACATATTTAGGCACGAGTTTAAAGACGGCGGCATTGGCTGTGCCCATACCAATACCAATAATAATTTCTCCCAGGAGGGCGAACCAAAATTGACTTGTAACGATAAGAATAAGGGCACCGATTAATACGATTAAATAACTGATAATTGCCGTGGACTCGCCGCCGAATTTATCACTGAGGTGACCGCCATAAACTCGGATAAATGAGGCAAGTATTGAAAATCCCAGGGCCATTAATAACCCGGCTTCAGTTACATTAATCCCAAAGTATTGGTTCCAATAGGTAGGAAACCATCCGGTTAAGGCTAAAAAGCCGCCAAAAGAAGTGAAGTAGAGGATCACTAACAACCAAGTCCGGGGATTTCGGGCTGAGATCTTGAGAGCTTCTTTGACTTGACCGGACGGGAAAAGCTCTTGTCCAAGTTCTTGAGCGGTTTTTTTGGCTTCCTCAGGGGTTTTGCCTTGCTTGAGCAATTGAAAATAGTAGGCGTCATGAGCAAATATGGCATAAATGACAGTTCCGATTAAGAGAAATATGAACCAGGCAGCATAGGAACCAGTTAACCCCAAACCAACTAAAGCAAAAGGAAGAATAATTCCGAATAGTCCCGGGGCAGTATTTCCTAACCCGCCATAGGCTCCGAGAGCCATTCCTTGTTTTTTCTGAGGAAACCAATATGATGTCTGCGGAACGCCCACCGAAAAAGTGGCGATACCGCTGCCGCTTAAGAGGCCAAAGAAGAAGATAACAGGATACATTTTCAGTGTGATTCCTTGGGGGTAGTAGAGGACAAGAATAGCAGTCAATCCGGCCATTCCTATAAGAGATAAGATTAACAAGATAATAAAGGGTTTTTTACCGCCAACTTTATCGACCCAAGCTCCAAAGGGAATTCTTAATAAGGAACCTGTTAGATTGGGAGCCGCGATTAATAATCCGAGAAGCAATCCCGGCATGTGCATGAGTTGATTGAAGTTTTTAGTGACCGGTCCGAAGAGCGATACCGCTGCAAAGCCTATAAAAAAGCCAAAGGTTGCCATCGATAGTCCGCCCAGGGGATTGCTCTTTAGTTGAAGTCTGGTGCTAATTTCTTTTACGCTCATCTGCTATCTCTTCTTTCTAATGTTTCAGTAGTGGATTTGCGATGATGTAATGATCGTCATGAGCATTATTTAACAATGAGAACGGGGCAAGCCGCCCCATGGAGAACCCGCTGGCTAACACTGCCCATAAGGGAGCCGCTTATGGGACCATAACCCCGGCTTCCCATCACCACAAGGTCTATATGTTCTTTTTTTATCTCTTCAAGAATTGCTGTAGCAGGGTGACCAGGTACTTGTTTTTTTTGCACCAAAACATGTTCACAAGTTGTGCTGTTAAGGGTGCGAAGTAATGCTTGCTCTCCGCTAATATTGATCTGTTCTTGAGGTACCGGGACTCCTTTTGAGAGAACATATCCTAAAGCTTCTGGTGTAAATGTTACATGAAAAAGTTCAATTTCCGAATTGAATTGGCGTGCTATACCTACGGCTATGGCAAACGCTCTGTTGGAATTTTCTGAGGCATCTGTAGGCATTAAAATTTTTTTAAACATGGAAACCCCTCCTCAATTGAACTAATGAATCCTTTCACTTTAAGATTTAACTTATACCCAATATCGAGGATAACTGCGATTTGGTGAAAGATTGTTAGTTATGATTGCGATTGCTATTAGAATGATTACTCCGGCCGCAACTGGAGTCAGTATGTATTGAGGCGTGGCTTTATTTAAAATTGCCACGAGGGCAGTTGCCCCACCAGGCGGGTGCGTGGTTTTGGTAATGAGCATTACGCCAAGAGCAATGGCAGTCCCTAAGGCTGCAGACCACCAAGTTAAACCAAAAAATTGATAAGTCATAACACCGATTGCAGCCGATAGAATGTGTCCGAAAAAGACGTTGCGCGGTTGAGAGAGAGGAGCATCAGGTACTCCATAAAGTAAAACTGCGGAAGCACCAAAGGAGGCCACTAACATGGGCATGTTATAGACCATAGACAAGATAGCTACTACTCCAATTCCCAAAAAAGTTCCCATCCAGGAAATAAAAATGTCAAAGGGCGGGGGCGATTGTAAGGGTGCGGTTCTGGGGTATCCTCTCATTTTTAAAAAGTAATTTAGAATGGGGTGGACCTTATGTTCATAGGCAGCTGTTGAATCATTTTCTTGCTCAATTGGAAACAATGATAACCAAACCTCCTGTTCTATATTTGATTTATAGAATAACTTAAAACATAACGTTTTGTAGTGACTTAGATCACAATCTCACATGCCAATTTAGGTTATCATTTAAATTAGTAAAGCGAGTTCGCTGAGTTAATCCGTTCAGCTAAAGCTGAACTTCGGGGCTTCACATATAATAATGTCCAGTGGACATTATTGCTGAGCCGCCTTTCCCAATAGGAATACTTAGCAGTGAAGGAGAACTCTACCCCACCTGACGTTAACGAAGGGCCCATCCCCACTTATCGAAGTGGGGGTCTTAAAAACTGGATCAACGAATTTCAGTGATGAAAGGAAATGTTCATATGAATACAAATGCTCTGGTTAAAGATACGCTTTTTAAAATGATCAGGTATTTTGGCAATGATGTTAAACGAATTAATCACGCTATGAAAGTACATACCTTTGCCAAGGCTATCGGAGAAAGTGAGACGATTAGTGATAACCAGCTTCAGCTTTTGGAAGTGGCTGCAATATTACATGATATTGGGATAAAGGAGAGTGAGCGAAAATACAATTCATCATCGGGAACACACCAAGAGATTGAAGGTCCCCCTATAGCTCGTGAACTCTTGTCAGATTTCCAACTGGAAAGTGAAATTGTTGACAGGATTTGTTATCTTATTGGAAATCATCATACATATAGCAATGTAGATGGCATCGATTTCCAAATATTGATAGAGGCGGATCTGCTGGTAAACATTTTTGAAGACAGTTTGAGTGAACAAGCAATTAAGCTCTTAAAAGAGAAATACTTTAAAACAAAAGCCGGAATAGTAATTTTGGAATGTATGTACGGAGTTCATTAGGGGATTCAATGGCTTACAAGGGTCTTCAGCAATGAATGATAAAAAAAGCTTCCTTACGGGTTTAGAGCAAGATCACAACCTGTAAGGAAGCTTTTTTATCCAATTGTTAGGCGGCCGTTGCAAAATGACTATCGAAGCCTCTATGTTCAGCTTTAACTGAACGAGGGACTGCCTGCACGAGACAAGTATGATTACCATATTATGGTAGTGTAATAATTGGAGGTGATAAAATGTTCGGTTTTGGACCATGGGGTTGGGGTTTTGGCTTTGGATTCCGTCCGTTTTGGGGAGGATTTTGGTGGTAAATCACCAGAACTTGATTATTAACATCTATCTTATCAGTAACTTTGATTTTGTTTGATAGGAGGAAAATTAAATGGCGTTTGGAGCAGCAGGTTGTGGAACAGGTGTTGGTTGGGGTGCTGGTATCGGGATTGTTGTAGTAATTATCTTATTATTAATTGCTCTAGGGATTGTATTTTAAGAAAATTTAAAAGGGGGAACAACAAATGTACGGTTATGGTGGATATGGCTACGGCGGTTATGGCGGAAGCTGTATTGGAGCAGGAATTATTGCAATTGCAATTCTTATTTTAATCGCCCTGGGTGTAATCTTCTAGAATAATCTTACTCTGATGGAGATCACAACAATAAGAATATCAATGTCTCAGAATAGCCGGCCATATTATTATGGTCGGCTCAAAGCGTGCATAATTCATTATTCTTTACAAGACGAACAAAGCTCCAAGCGATGTTAGATTTTGCACCTTGAATTTTATGTTTGATTCAGGTGCTTTTATGTTTTTCGAAATTTGAAGGACCAATAACTTTCAATTTATTTTTACTGTTTTACCATAAATTCTTAATGAAAATTTCAAACTATTGTTTTATAATGAATTTCTTATTTGAATTAATATAAACGGAAATTAAAAGAGAGGATTTGAAAATGAAAAAGTTAACAAAGTTAGTTACCTTTTTTACTTTGATAATAATTGCTTTTAATATGCTTCCGCAAACAGTATTAGCTGACACGGCTTTTCCAACTAGAATTTCTGGGGCCACCCAATATGACACTGCGGCCCAAATAGCCGATCAAGGGTGGGGGACTTCAGGTTCGAGTGCTGCTGTATTAGCGGCAGGTATGACCGGGCCAACCTTAGTAGACGCTCTTTCCGCCGGATCTTTAGCTTCAGCTTTAAATATCCCTATTATTTTAACGCAGGGAAATACTTTAACCCCTGTTGCAGCAAATGAGTTGACAAAACTACATGTTACAAAGGTTTATGTGACGAGTGGAATTGCAGTTATCCAACAACCTGTTTTAGATGCGCTTAAAGCATTGAATATTTCGGTTGTACCTTTAGGCGGATACGATGCATCGGAAACGTCTGTCAATATTGCCAAAGAAATGGCCAAATCAACTTTGATCAATGGAGTTGTCTTAACTGGTGGTTCAGGCGCTGATGCCATATCTGCAGCTTCTATTGCAGGAGCAAAAAAGATGCCAATTCTTTATACAGATAATCCAGCTTCTCTGCCAAGCAGTATTAGAACCTATTTAACGGGAATTAGCAGTGTGAAAAATTATTATATAATCGGTGGGACTGCGGTTATTAGTAACGCCGAAATGGCTCAATTCTCGGTCAACTCTGTTCGTTATGCTGGTTATGATGCCTATGACACTAATCTTTCAGTGCTTCAAGGTTTTGATGCTGATCTCAATTATGCCAATATCTTTGTTGCTAACGGCCGAACTCTTGTTGACGGATTAGCAGGTGTACCTTTGGCAGCTGGCCTGAAGGCGCCAATTGTTTTAACAGATGGAACTAATGTTAAAGCCGGAGATTATGTCCATAGCAAACTGACCTCGACTAGTGTGGTAACTGCTTTGGGCGGTCCAGCAGTAGTTTCTGCCCATGCTTTAAATGCAATATCAGCTGGCTCTTCAGCTGCTTCAGTGGGGGTTACGCCAGTGACTTCGACAAATCTTCCAGCTGATACGCAATATTCCGGTAATTGGGCGGGATACATTGACACGCCTTATTTCGGCAGCAGGTATACCGGTATATCAGGCGCTTGGACAGTGCCCAATATCCCCGGCAGTGGACAAGATGCATCTTCAGCACAGTGGATTGGTTTAGGCGGAGTAAACTCATCAGACCTTTTACAAATGGGAACCATGGAAGAAATAATCAATGGGCAAGCTGTTGCAGAAGTGTTTTGGGAGCAGTTGCCTGCACCTGCTCAAATTGTGATGACTGTTCCCATTGGTTCTACTATAAAGGCTAGTATTTCCCAATCGGCTGATTCAAGCACAATTTGGGATTTAACATTTACAGTAAACGGCAAAACACAATCTGAATCAATTCCTTCCGTGACACTTGCTCCATCCTATATACAGGGAATTGAAACATCGGCTGAATGGATTAGCGAAGATCCTTCAAACGAATATAATCAATTGTACCCTTTGGCAAATATGGGTACTGTATCGTATCAGTCTGCCACAGTAAATGGTCAGCCATTGTACTCCGCAGGTCATGTTGAGCCAGTTGCCATGGTATCACAAAGTGGATATTTAATGATTGCTCCTTCCATATTAGGGGCGGATGGGCAGTCATTCTCAACATCGGTAATAAGTACGATGAATAATACAACTTTAATTCGTTGGAAGGGTAATCAAGGTAATCCAAGATCTCAAGTAAACTTAGGTCAAAAGGTTTTATAATAGATAGAAGAGCATAATCATTGATTCAATTGAGCTATGAAGCATACTTTTGCCGCATTTATAATTGAATTAGGCTTAATTTTTCGTCTTACAAGCCATCTCCTTGTATTATAAATCAAGGAGATGGCTGCTTTTTTATCCCATTATTTCTTTGCCAGGTTATAAAACATAGTTAATAAGCCAGACTAACTATTATAGATCTAGCCTGGAGGATAAGTGGTGTTCATAAAACGAAAAAATCTAGAAGCTGGTTTATTAGTACTGTTAATATTTGGTTCCTTAATGTTTTTCTTAAAAGTCTCAAGTATACGTTACCAAAGGATTTCTTTAAAGCCCAAACTAGTTGTTCCCAAAGCCGATGCCTCTGGTTTAGCCGCCAAAGAAAAACCAATTTTGACGTTTGGAGTCGTTAGTGATATTCATGTTCAAGCAAAGAATAATAAGGCGAAGTTGAAGTTCGTAAAAATGCTGAGTGATATAAAAGAACACCTCAATATTCATACTTTAATTATTAATGGCGATTTAGGAAATGGAAGTTCATCCGATTATGCTGCCCTCCGAAAACTTCTAGTTTCAGAGGCCAATAACCTGAAAACATTCTATACGATTGGGAATCACGAATTTTATCAAGCTTACGTCAATCCGAAAACCAAACGTTGGAGTCCTAAAACCTTTCCGAATAATGAATCAGACCATACTGCAATCAACAGATTTTTAAGTTATACTGGACAATCAAAAGTATATTATGACCAATATATCTCCGGGTATCATTTTATTTTCCTTGGCTCGGAGAAATCGGCAATGAGCGGAAGAAAATACAGGGACAAGACATATCTATCAAAGACACAAATAGCTTGGTTTCAGAAAAAGCTTAAAGAAAACTATGTTCCCCATAAGCCAATCTTTGTTTTTTTACATCAACCCTTTCCCGCTGCGACTTCGGGTAAATGGTATCGTTCGATACATAATTATGTATTACAGGAGGATCAACTCAGAACGTTATTAAGTAACTATCCGGAAGTAATCGTATTCAGTGGTCACACCCATTGGCTCTTGGGACAAGGGCGTGATATTATGCAAGGACCGTTTAACGTTGTCAATGATTCCTCTGTAGAAATGCCAGTAGATCATAACGGTGTGAAAGCAGCCAATGAAAGTGAAGGTCTCCAGGTGACAGTTTACCAAGATCAGGTAGTTATTCAAGGAAGAGATTTTGCAAATAATACTTGGATTACCAAGGCAAGATACAATATCAATTTATCCAAGGAATAATTATAACTCGGTCAGTGAACTCGCTTACGCTAAAGCTGAACATAGGGGCTTCAGATACAATAATATCCAGTGGACATTATTGCCGAGCCGCTTTTCCCAATAGGAATACTTAGCGGCGAAGGAGGACCCCCACCCCCACTTACAAGAAGTGGAGGTCTTAAAAGATGGATAAAGGCGGTCTCACTCCACTATACTAGTTAAGCGAGACCGCCTTTGGCTTATATTTGGGAAACTTTGCGGGATGCACCCACAGCAATCTCTAATTCAAGCATATTCTGGATACGTGCTTCAATTTCTTGGCGCTTTTCTTCTATAGCTGAAAAATCCATAGCTGCAATGTAGTAAGACTCCATTAGATCATGGGTTGCTTTGGCACGGCTTGAGTTTTTAATTGCTCGTTGAATATTTTTATTTACACGTTCGCGACAATCTTCAATATCGCTGGAGAAATTATTGAGTCCTGCCATGTCGACGCTCTGGTCAAAATCCAAGGTAATTTGTTTACAATTTAACTGAGGTGTATATTCGTAAGGTTCGGAAACCGCACACATAGCTTTGTGTAAATCTGGCATTATAATGAGGTCCAGCTTTGCAGGATCAAGAGTATTATGGTAATACTCCACATTTAAACCATAGGTTATTGCTCTTTCGGCGATTCGCTTTAGAAACGTCGATTTTCCAGTACCAGGCTGCCCTTTAAGAAGATAAAGGGCAGAAGTATCCTGTAATAGAGTATCAATAAATTGGGTTTTGCCTTGAGGCGTATGTGCCCAGGCAAAAAGGTGACGTTCTTTACCATGACCGGTGTTGCCTGAGCCAAATATATCATTTTCGACACTGAGAGTCATCTGGTTAATCGCATGCCAATTTTGGTGCTCTTTGACATAAAACTCCCATTCATCCATTGCTAGCTGGGCTTCCATTAAAGCGTAGTAAGATGCCTGGAAATAGCGCCCAACCTGGTAATTGCACCGCATAATTTCAGGTTTAGCCTTTTGAATTATGTTCTCGTCCCAATAGTCTCCCAAGTTGATAATCTCATCGACTGCCCCAGGATTTTTCGGGTCGACGATATGTGGAGCGGTTCCGTCCAAAAGTGCAACTCCCAGAGCGGGAATTACTAAGCCATCGATTGAATTGTTGTCGGAGGAACAGCAATGATATTCAATGTCATAGCCAAGCTTTGAAATATTGTCGGCAATTTTTTTCATAAATGTTGATTTTCCGACACCGGGTCCGCCTTTGATTATAAAAATATGTAGTGCATCTGTCTCGATAATGTAATTATAATAGGAGAAAAAACCTTTTGACGTTACAGCACCTGGGAACATTTTCTTCACGACTCTTTTTGGCATGTTACTCCTCGCTTCCTTTCTGAAACATAAGCCTTTCGGTCAAAGTATTGTATGCAGGAAAGAGGTAAAATGCTAAAAAGAATTTCTTTCGCTGATATGTTAAAAGCCGCCCCACAGCAAGGGCGGCTTTTAGTCTTTTTCATGTCTTTTTTCATGTCTTTTTTAATCTCTATCTTTATGAATCCTCTGCAATTAGAATACAATAAAGTTTATGATTTTTTGTCAGCTAAATTTTAAGAAGTTATCAAGATTGTCTCGATGTTCAGCTTTAGCTGAACGAGTTCACTGTCGGCCTTGGAATAGCAACATGTTTTAAAATAGCCCAAAATCATCAAGCGAAAATAGATATTGATTCTGGCTCACAAGGAACAAAATTCACTATTACATTTCCGCTACCACTTGAGCTAATTGCCGGAAATCAAAAGGCTGTTTAGAATATTTGCTATTTTTTGATTTAATGTTATTGGTAAGTTTTAGGGCTAGTCTGCATACTATTGAACAGGAATAATTGGACAAGGGGAGATAGTATGGATTTAAGTTATACATTTCCAATCGTATTAGGTTTAGGAGCACTTCATTCATTAGAACCGGGACATGGGAAGGGAATAATAACTGCTTATCTTGTTTCAACCGGGGCGAAGGTTAAGGATGCCGTAATGATAGGTTTAGTTTCTGCTCTGGCTCATACCTTATCTATTGTTTTATTAGTCATATCCACTTCCTCCGCTTTAAAAGTTATTATGCCGCAAAATCTAACGTATTGGATCCAATTGCTCTCAGGAGTTGGTGTAATCTATATAGGATTAGATATGATCGTTAAACGATTATTTCCGAACAACGACTCAGACAATGGTTGCAGCCATCATCATCATTATATGGGTCACCATCATCAGAAGCATTGTAATCATGATGAACCTATATCATTAAAGACGGGGAATTCCTTACGGAACCTTTTCTTAACGGGATTTTTCATAGGACTGGTCCCGTGCCCCAGCGCCCTGGCTATTCTGCTTGCAGCAGTTTCGGCTAATAGAATACCATTAGGATTAAGTCTTGTGGCTGCTTTCTCCATCGGAAGTGCTCTTACAATGGTTACCATCGGCTTATTAGTAGTAAAAGCCAGCAGTTCATTTAAACGGCTCGAAAAGGGTTGGGTCATTAATAATTTATCAATGGCATCATCTTTACTGATCTTGTTTCTCGGTGCGGCAGTTATGTTACAATCAATTAACCATATTTAACCAAATATATTTTGATTTCTTATCAGTTTTTAAGACCCCCACTTTTATAAGTGGGGGTGGTTCCTTCGTAAACTTAAGGTGAGGTAGAGTCCTCCTTCACTGCGAAAATAAATGCTTTTCGCATGACCGCTTATTTGTTATGATTTTAGTAAATTGTAAAAATAGAAGTGGCAGTATCTTCGATAGATATTTTCATGATAAATCTCGCGGTTTACTTTACATTGAGTTTGAAAGAATAACCTTAATAGTTCACTAATAATTCAGTTTACAGCGTAATAAAGGATGAAAATACTTGAAAATTATTATCTCACCGGCCAAGAAAATGAATATAGACGCTGATTTTCTTCCGCCCCGCAATGCCCCTGTATTTCTCGAAAAAGCCCAAAGGCTGAAAGAATATCTGCGAAGCCTCACATACGAGGACCTTAAAAAGCTGCTTTGCTGTAACGATGAGATAGCAAGGCTGAATTATGACCGTTATCAAAACATGGACTTGTGCGGCTACACGAACCCGGCCATTTTAGCTTACGATGGTATTCAGTACAAGTACATGGCACCGCAGGTTTTTGAGTACGACTATTTTGACTACATCGAAAGTCATCTGCGGATTTTGTCCGGATTTTATGGGATATTGAAACCTTTCGACGGTGTTGTTCCTTATCGCTTGGAAATGCAGGCCAAGTTGAAAACGACATTTTGTCAAAATCTCTATGACTATTGGAAAGATGATATTTACCGGGACTTAACCCAGAATGATACTTCGATTTTGAATCTTGCTTCAGCTGAGTACAGCAAAACAGTTGATAAATACTTGAGTGCCAACGTTAATTATGTTACCTGCAAATTCGGTGAGCTGATCGACGGTAAACTTATCGAAAAGGGAGTATATGTGAAAATGGCCCGCGGAGAAATGGTGCGTTTCATGGCCGAAAATGCTGTGGAAGATTTAGATAAAATCAAAGAGTTTAATAGACTTGGTTTTGTGTATAACGATGAGCTGTCGAATAGCAGGACTATAGTATTTTTAATTAAACGGAGCTCAGATTAGGCGCAGTCGAACTGTGAAAAAATAGGAATAGTTTAACACCTAAATTTATAGATATTGATGAAAATAAAGGCAAGACACGAGAAGGAGCGAAGTTATTATTTCGCTCCTTCTCGTGTCATAATAAGTGCTGCTCATATTTTGAAATGAATTAGTACTTTGTCGATAAACGAAACCTATTGTTTTTTAGGGTGATAGATTTGCATGAGGTTTTAGTTAATGATTATGACGGCCATCTTTATAATTTGCAGCTTCCGTCATGCAGCCGATCTTTGATCTGAAGTCTTAACAGATCAGCTGATACCTGGCAGCTTCCATCCTGCTTCTGATCCCTAATTTGATCTTTTGTCTGATCATGGAGTCTGATTCGATCTTGGTTTCCCCCTGTTTTAGCAAACGCAACAGGAACCATTATTACTTGAGACAGCATGACTATACTTAGTACCGTTAAAATAATCTTTTTCATAAATTCACTCTCCCTTTTAAATCTTTTGGATACTCCACAGGTCAGCGGCGCCACTGACCTGTGGTTCTATTATATATTACGTAGGGGAGAGAGCTTTTTAGTAGGTATATTTATAAAAATATACAAAAAATTTACAGACAAGGAATCTGCTACAATTAATGAATAGTACATTTAACTAAATCCTGCGCATTTTTTTCAAGATCTTTAAGAGAAATTGGAGATAGAAAACGTAGTAGTCTATGAAAGGAGATGAAAAAATGGTCTTTTCAGAGAGTGAGCTCATATCTGAAATAAAAAAGCGAAACTTAAATGCTTATAGGGACTTAATTAAAGAATACACTAAGCCTGTTTATTATTTAACCTATAATATTTTAAACATCGGCAACAGTAAAGAAGACATAGAAGAGTGTGTCGCCGATGTCTTCTTTGAGGTCTGGCAAAAAATCAACGAATTTGACAGCGAGCGCAGCAACTTTAAAACTTGGATTTTAATCCTTACAAAATATAAGGCCCTTACTTATAAGCGCAAACTTAAAAAAAGTCACGTCGAAAACATTGATGATTATCAGCCTGAAGAGCCGAATAACGTTGAAAAACAGATCATCGACCGGGAAACGCAAAAAAAGCTGCTGGAAACAATCAATAGCTTTAACGAAACGGATAAAGAACTATTTATCCGCAGGTATTTTTGCAACGAGAAAATTAGCGACATTATGCAGTCCTTGGGGCTAAGTCGCTCGGCGGTTGACAACAGGCTGTTACGCGGCAGAAAGATAATTAAGGAGGTTTTGGCTTATGACTGAAAAGCAGATGCAAGAACTGATGCAAAATCTGGATAATGATCTCCTGACCGAAGAATTGGATGAGTTAATGAGCGGCATGGACATTGACCTGGATTCTATTACTAAAAAAGCGTTTACTAAGCTAAATAAGGAGCAGTCAAAAATGAAACTGAAAAGAAAAAGAATTTATCCTATTGCAGCAGCCTGTTTAATTATAGCGATCGGTGCATCGACCGCCTATGCCGGAGAAATTTCCGATTTTGTCAAATCGTTCTTCAATCAAAAAGTCATTTATTCAACGGTTGCCGACGGAAGTGCCTACTATTTGAAATCCCCTGTGCAATTGGCTGAGGGAAGTAAACTGGAGAATGTCATCTTTACAAAGGATAAATTGGAAATGAATTTAACGTATCCTTTAAAAGAAGATAAACTCCCTGAAATATCCGTTACTACCCAAAGCGGCAAACTATATAAACCGGGCGGTTACAGTACTGACAATGGTCAACTGTCCATCAGCTTTTGGAATGAAGCAGAGCAGAACTATGTGTTTACGCCCTCGCAAGAACTAAAATTAATGATCGCTGGAAAAAGTTACACTATTCATTTAACAGGAGGTGCGTCCGTAGTTGGCAGCGGGGAAATTATACCTGCTGAAAAATCGAATATAGATTGGGTAAAGGTTGGTTATCAGAAAACGGCTAAGGGTGTGCAGATTTTAACGAGTTTTAATGACCAGGATCTTAAATTGGAGAGCATTGGAGAACCAGCGCAAAAAACTGCGACAGATACGTTTAAAAATGAAAATGGCACTACATGCGGCGGGACTTCCTCGATGACTAACCCTCTCCTTGGTTATGATAAACATAACCATGTTTATACGTTCACCGAGGCTAAAAACGCTGTTGGCAGACCTATTACTCAGTTCGAATCCCAGGCTCCTGCCGGTCAAGAAATAGATTTAAAAATCCCAAGTCTGCTTGTTGGTTACGAAAAGACCCTTGGTCATCTTGAGGTACCAATTCCGTCGTTGAATGAAGAAAAACAAATCGGCGAGGTAATCGACCTAAAATTGCAAAAAATCACCTTGAAAAGTATAAAAAGAACCTCCGCAACGACTGCCGAGTTGAAATTTGCATTGAATACAGGAAATAACCCAGGGGTTACTGTCCGTGATGCTAATCTTTACAGTAACGATGTGCAAAGCGGCAACAGCATTTGGCAAGGTGACGAATGTACAATGCGTATCAATTTTAATGAGAAATTGAAAGAGGCTAATTTTGAAGTGGACTGGCCGACGTTTGTAGTTAATGGTAATTGGACTCTGAAAATTAAATAATCGTTCATGGTAGAAGCCGGTTGCACGTTGCAACCGGCTTCTTGGAGGTATGCAACGTATGTCGCACCACCTTCGTATTTTGCTTCCTGAACCTACAATTATGCATCGTTCTCTTTGACAAGCATCATAGTTTTTCTCTCGGAAACATAAAGCCTGTGATTCTGATTTTTACATAAATAAAAAGCTAATGGTGTTTATTTAAACCCATTAGCTTGATTTAGTCATGTTCATAGCTTCACCTCTTAGGCAATATGATTATTTAACTTAAATACTTTTTTTCTATTTAACATAGATTTTACTTCTTTAGTTGTCAAGGCGCTCTGTTGCCTGTAATCTATAATAACAACTCCATAGATAGCAATCATTACAATAATGCCCAAAATTCCTGATAGCATTTGAAATCCCCCTCGTAATATTTTTGGTATTTCCTTTAGTTATAGAATAACACAATACCTAGGCTATGTCATATTTGAATTATGTATTTGTCAAATAGTTTTTTATTATGGTTATTTTTGCAGCATAGAAATTTTACACCCATACTTATCCCTGAAGTATCAAACACAGTAAGGACAATTAAAGCTTGTTTGCCATTAAAACATTGTTATTAGTATAATTTTCCATAAATATTCAAAAAGAGATAAGTAAGAAGAATTTTCGTAATTAGCTTATCTAATATTGCGGCAATAATAAAAAATAATAGCTGCTCTGATCATAAGGCCCCAATAGGTTACTCACGAATGCTTACACAAAGTATTGGCAAAGCACCGGCTGGTGGTGAAGGATAGGCTGGACTCTTTTTTGGATAAGAGCCTGGAGAGGTCATCCATCTCGGGAAGCTATTATATCGTGGTCAAAGATATGGATGTGATCAAAGCCATGGCGGCGAGGCAGAGATCTCAGCTGTTTACCAAAGACATCCGCACTGCTGTTGGCAGTGATTATCCCGGCAGCAGCCGCTTTGCCCGCGCATTTTGCTTCCTGAACCTATATCTAGACATCGATTTGTTTAACAATCTTAACTGTTTTTCTCTCGGAAACATAAAGCCCTGCCAAAGTAAGGAGCACTCCCACAAAGGCAACCCATGTAATTATTTCATGGAGGATAAGAGCAGATGCCGCGATGGTAATGACAGGAACAATATAGATATAGACACTCGTTTTTACAGCTCCTAAAATACTAACAGACCAATTCCAACTGACAAAGCACACTGCGGAAGCCCCTAAACCCAAGAATAAGAGATTGAACATATTTTGTACTTTTGTAAACGCATAATAATCAAAATGAAAGGGTACAAAGAAAAGAGCTGGGATCATAAAAAGTAGTCCATAGAAGAAAACTTTGCGGGTACAGCCAATGGTATTATAGTTAAATCTGCTGATTCTGCGCATTAAAACAGAGTAAACTGCCCAAACAATCGCCGCAAGGGACGCTAATATATCCCCTAAAGGATTTACCCTTAAAATATAGCTGCCATTGAGCATAACCAATACTATCCCGATGATCGCGACGATAAAGCCTATAAAAAACTCTGTGCGGAGATTTTCACCCTCGAAAAAGTAAGCCAAAAGTGCTGTGAATAAGGGTGCAATAGAAACAATAATACCCACATTGGCTGCCAGCGTAAACGTAAGTGCGATATTTTCCAGAAGAAAATATAAGGTGACACCACATAATCCTGATAGGGCAAAAAGAAGTTCTTCCTTAAAGTCTTTAGTTTTCAAGCGATGGGGATAGACGAGAAATAAAGCTATGTAGCCGATAGTAAAACGGAAAAGTAATATTTCAATCGGGGTAAAGTCCTTCAGCAACAGTTTCGTGGATATAAAAGTGACTCCCCAAATCAGAATCGTACCGAGTGCTGATAAATGACCGGCAAGTAGTTTACGGTTCTCCATGTCAAATCTCCTCTCCCATAGATAACAAAGGTTTTGGATTGTGTTGAAAAATTTTCAGGTACTGCTTAGGCGTTAAGCCGATAAGCTTTTTGAAGAAATTCGAAAAATGGCTCTGGTCGCTGAAACCTGTTTGAAAAGCCACATCTAGGGGTGACATACCCTGTTCTAAAAGCTTTTTCGCGTTATTAATACGGATTGTAACGAGATAACTGTAGGGAGATATGCCTTTCTGCCGCGTAAAGGAACGAAGTAAATGATATTTGCTGAGCCCTGTGATTTCGCTTAATTTATCCAGAGTGATGGGGTTGGAATAGTTTGACTCTAGATAAGCACAAGCAGTTTTGATCTCTGTAGTAGGTTCTTGTGAGAACGATTTAGGAATTGTATCTGAATATTCTTCGATTAATTGCTCGATGAGAAATAAAAACAGCTCTTCCTTGATAAAATCATTTTCTTCCTCGAAGATCATAAGATTGAGTTCCCGCAGGGAGGCAGCAATCTCATTGTGATAAAGAACTGTCTGCTTAAAGTGAGGCAGACTGTCATTGCCCGTGATTTCCGCTGCAGTTCGCCTCATTATATTAGGCTCTATATTGATACACCTATAATCCAAGGCCTTGCCATCAACTTGTTCACAGGTATGAGTATCACGAGGATTGAATATAGTAATGTTTCCGGCGTTAAGAATATAATCCTGATTATTACAGGTCAGATAGCGTTTGCCCGACTCTATAAAGCCGAGGACATAATAATCGTGAAAGTGGTTTGGGAATTTTTGCATGATGCCTTTAAATTGGTAAGCCTCAATATTTAGATCTGTATCATAGCAAATGTTTCTGATCTCATTGACCATTTGTTATATAACTCCTTTTATTTATTCTCATCTAAGCATAACATTTTTCTTGAGGAAGATCTTGTATGATATTGCTCACCAAATCTCACTGGAACGTGAATTAATGACTGTATTTCCGTCAATTAGCATAGATAACGACAAAAAGAAAAGACTTCTGTAAGTCAGCGTTAAAGACCTTTCCAGAAATCTCTTTCGGTTATCTGCAGCCAGAGGCTTCCTTTATAAGGGAGCCTCTGGCTGTCAGAAAGGTTATGATGGCATTAATACTCTTGAAATATTTCAGCTAAATCTATCTGTATGGATTTAGCAATCTCGGATTGTATTATATCAGTTTCGCAATAGATGTCGGGGCGGCCGAATTTTCCCTCTTTGTCCAATTTAAAAACTACAACAGTTTTTTGATCTGGGTAGATTATCCAATATTGATTTACCCCTGCTTTTTCATAGAGATAGAACTTATCCTTAATGTCTTTACGTAAGGTTGATGGGGATGTTACCTCAATGACGAGATCGGGGCCGCCCACACACCCTAAGTTATCCAGCTTGTTTCGGTCGCAGATAATAGTTAGATCAGGTTGTACAACAGTGAAAATATCGTCACTGTTTTTCTCCGGTTCTGGTAATCTTACATCAAAAGGAGCACCAAAAACTTGGCAAGGACTGTCTTTAAGGGCGTTGTAAAATTGAGCTATGAGCGTAGTAACAATTTTCTGGTGTTGTGTCGATGGAGCAGGAGTCATATTATAAGGAATTCCGTTAATGAGCTCCCACTGTTCTTCTTTCGACCAACTTAAATAGTCTTTATAAGTGAATTTACGGTCAAGATTCTGTTCAGGGGAGCTCATTAAAGATCATCTCCTAACAAAGTTGGCTAAAGAGTCTATTTTTATCAAGTTCCACATTTTCCCTTAATTCATCATAACATAGAGGTGATCTAGGGGCAAGGAAGCAGTTCTAACAGGGAGGCGTGTTCACTAAAGTGATTAGGAAAAGCGCAAATAGATGTCATGATATAAAATGGATAAAGCAATATATGTTAAGATTAAAGACATTACTTTATTGAAGAAGAGAATCGCCTTTTTGTTCTGAATAATATCGGAGAAAAACTGGCCTACAATGGCATATAAAGTTGGCGCCCCAAAAACAAGCAGGGTAAAAAAGATAGCCATGTAGAGAATTTTGATGCCTGTGATATTTAATTGCGGAAAATAAATGGTTACAACAGGCATGACAGCAATGATAGCCTTTGGATTGAAAAACTGCATAAGAAAGCCATCACGAAATCCAATCTTTGTAAAATATGCTTTGCTTAAGTCAATATTAGATATAAATATTTTATAAGCTAAATAGAGCATGTATATACCACCAATCAAGCTGATGGGCCATAAGTCATGGGCTGGAAGCAGCAGGCTGCCAAAGTATCCGATCAATATGTACAGGACGAAAGTCGCTAAACTAATGCCGGCATAAAAAGGCAAGCCATCTTTGAATTTTCGGTTTAAGCCAATATTGGCAGCGGTAATCGTTACAGGACCAGGTGTATACATAATGGTTATTGAATAAATTATCATTTGCAGCATCTCGTTTTACCTCCTAACTAGTAATACAATTGATTATAAGTTGCTTGATGGTTATAATACAATTATTATATTGTATTAGATACAAGTTTTATGTATTGTAGGAGATACAATTGGAAATATCGAGATAAAAGAAGGTAAGAGGATGAAGCTGGATCAATATGGCAACGAAATAAGCTGGATACCGAAACTAAAGACAAGGGATGATATGCCCTTATATCAAGCCCTTGTGCAAGCAATACAAGATGATATTAATCAAGGGATACTGATGCGCGGTTATAAAATGCCGCCGCAGCGTGTCCTTGCTAACCAGCTTGGCCTTAATCATGGTACGGTTACAAGAGCGTATAAAATTTGTGAAGAAAAGGGTTTGGTTAAAGGTATTGTTGGGAAAGGGACATTTATAGCAGCAAGTCCGGGACTGCCCATCTCATTATTAACAGATCATAAAGATACTGATTTGATTAGTTTAGGTATGGCAATCCCTCTTTATGAATGCAATCCTTTGATTGAAACCTTCGTTAAACAAGTCCGGGATTCCATGGATTCTGGCTTAACCATGACGTATTGTCCGCCGGAAGGACATATTAAACATCGCTATGTTGCAGCTAATTGGCTAATTCAGTATAAAATCATTGTTAAGGCCGAAAACATTCTCATTACCTCAGGAACCCAAAATGCCTTGGCGATTATTCTTATGACACTTTTTGAAAAAGGGGATAGAATTGTTGTTGATGAATACACCTATACGGGCTTAATAAGTTTAGCTTCATATATGAGTGTTATTCTGGTTCCTGTTTTGGGTGATGAACAGGGTATGGATATTGAAGAATTAAAGTCCGCCTGTAAACGGGAGCAACCTAAGGGCATCTATATTATGGCAGATTATCACAATCCGACCACAGTTACTTTGAGTTATGAAAGAAGAAAAGCACTGGCCAAAGTTATTGCAGACAATAATTTACTGCTAATGGAAGACGCTACCTTTAGCTTCAGCCTGGAAACGAAAATTAAACCGGTAAGCGCCTATATTCCGGAACAGAGCCTGTTTATCATGGGTACATCAAAAGCAATTAGTCCGGCTTTTCGTATATCGTATATTGCTGCTCCATCATCTTTGGTTGAGAAGTTATCCCATGGACTGAACAATATTATCTGGATGGCCTCGCCATACACCTCGGAAATTGTCTCACTTCTTCAATCAACTGGAGCCTATGAACGCATAGAAGAAGAAAAAATCCGCTTACTTAAAGACCGCAATCAACGTTTCGATGAGATGATGACAGGATACGATGTATTATCGGCGCCAACTTCGTGTTATCGGTTTCTTCAGCTGCCCGGCAGTTATGATGATGTTGAATTAGAATATTTGGCCTTAGAAAAAGGTGTGCAAATTTTATCGGCTAATCGGTTCTATGTAGGATCGAAACCGGAGAAGCCAACGCTTCGCCTGGCTGTCAGTGCACCAAATACCCTGGAAGAACTGGAAACAGGACTAACAATTATCAAAGAATTACTGGATAATTATCCAAGGCGAAAAAGCCGCTGCCCGGTTCTGTAATTTATGTCTATCAACTGAGTGAAGTCTCGTGCTTATCCAAAGATTTCATAGCCAAGGAAATAGTGTTGTGCAGGGCGGTATAGCATTAGAGGGTGAAATTTCTGGTTGTTAATTGTAATTTGAATTACAATTATAGCGATAGTTATTGTTCTATACTGTATATGAAATATGAGTGTTTAAGTAATAAATTTGCTGCCTAAAGGGAGGCGGGTTATCGCTCTGACGGTAGCGAAAATTTCAAATATTTAGGAGGAATACTTGATGCAGAAGGTAAAAAGCTTATGGCAAGGCGGTCAAAAAAACAGCGTTTTTTTTAATCAGGATATTAATTTGCTAATTGATGAGAAAGGACCGAGACCGACAGATCTGCTATTGGCGGGGTTAATCGGTTGCAGTCAGGGAGTTTTCATGGAAATTACAGAAAAGATGAGGATTAAGGTTAATAGCATCAGCATGGAGGCAGAGGCAGAGCGTGAATCCGAACCTCCCAAGCTATTTTCGAAAATTGCTTTAAGCTATCATATCGAAGTGGATGAAGGGCTGGAATCTAAAGTGGTCAGAGCTATAAAGCTTGTGGAGCAGTATTGTACTGTGTTTAATATCATGAAATTAAGCGCTGACATTGAGGTGTTATGTTATATAAATGGGGTAAAACAATTAATTGCTTAGATAATTTCTCCTTTTAGGGTTAACGCTTGATCTTGCCAAGTTTTTATCCGACATTGAGGATTCGGTCGACTTTATTGCGAGTGACCTGGCGGCATGGTATATGAAATACCTGGATGAATCGGAAGGGCTTATGCGGTCATGGAAAAGTGACGAAGACACTAACTTTTATCAATCGCAGGATAAAATTGATGAGTTCTACGGCGATCTTGAGACTTTGGATAGGACCATAGGAATGTGGAAAACGGCATTAGATCGTGCAAAGCCAGAAGATGAGGCACAGAGGAGACGCTTGCTTACACGCTCAAAACAAAGAAAGCTTAAGTTGGTCGGATATCAAAATGCTTCGTCACAGGAAATAGATGAAATAAGTAGCCTGATTAACGAGTTGGGGAGTGATTACTCCATGGACGCCCTGCCGCATGAGGGCAAATATTCTTTATGCTACCGTTATCGGGCAACCAGTAAAGGGATTTTGGCAGCTGACACTGAGAAACATCTCACAAGAAAATTTAGACAATTTACTAGAATGGAAGCGGAAACTTAAAGACTACGAGAAATAGCCTCAGGAAAAGCATGATATAAGTTATTAGATAATGTTCGTCGTATTTGTTTGCTCATTTTGGGTTGTTTGAACAATTTAACTTCCGAAGCGACAAGACGCAGTTCACAGTAAATTGGTAAAAAATGTATCATTGATTGAATTTGACCAGGATAAAGGATATAATATAATATCTATATTTATGGGCAAGGAGGTGTTGGTGGGATGGCTACTGCAGATCAAATTAAAAGCTTAATTAAAGCTCATAATGACAATGACAATGAGAAATTCAAAACCGTAGTATTGCAGATTGCTGCTTATGAGGCCAAACTTAACCACGAAACCCTTGCTCGGGAATTGAAGAAACTGACTGAAAAAACTGGAGATGCTAGAGCGAATATACTTCGTTTTAATCAGATGCAAAATAACCCTATGCTTACAATGTCCATTCCAACTGAAAAAATAAAGGATTTAATTGTATCTGATGAGATTCATGATAGAATCAAAAGAATCCTAAACGAATTTAAAAATAGAAACAAATTGAGAAGTTATGGGATGAGTAATCGTCGTAAAATTCTTATTGAAGGGAAGCCGGGAACTGGAAAAACGTTTACGGCTTTAGTAATAGCTTCCGAAACTGGGTTACCCCTTTATACAGTCCAGATGGATAAGTTGGTTACAAAATTTATGGGTGAAACCAGCTCGAAATTGAGACAGATTTTTGATTCAGTTGAGAATTCAATCGGCGTATATTTTTTTGATGAATTTGATGCTATTGGGGCAGATAGAAACTTGGATAATGAAGTTGGAGAAATGCGAAGAATACTGAACTCCTTTCTACAGTTTATTGAACAGGATAAATCAGAGAGCATTATTGTTGCGGCTACTAATAACCAAAAATTGCTGGATCAAGCATTGTTTAGACGTTTTGACGATGTTTTGCATTATTCAATGCCAACTGAAAGCGAAGTGAAACGGCTGTATCAATATAAGCTTGCAGCTTATCAAAGTGACTTTGTACCCTCTACTCAATTAATTGAAGAATCACTTGTATTAAGTCATGCCGAAATAATCAGAGTATGTGAAGATGCTATTAAGGATTCTATCTTGGCTGATAATAAAATAACCCAAGCTAAGATGCTGAACTTGGTTAAAGAAAGAATAACGCTATATTCTGGAAAGGAGGCGTAACGGTTGTCGGTTGAGAAGAAGAATATCTTTTTGCATGACACAAACACATCCATTCCGTACGTTTCTCGTTCAACTCCAGTTGAGAAAAATTACCCCCAACGAGAAAATAGCAAGGCACATGCTATGTTTATTGAGAGAAAATTGAACGAATGCTACGAGCGTTCAGCAACTCAAAAGCAAGTTGCTGCAATAAGATATAAAGAAGGCGTGTACCTTGAGTTTTCTAGCGCAGCCAAACATGATTTGGCAATTAAAAGCTTGGAAAACAGAACTCAGGGTATACGCCTTTTGAATGTGAAATCCGATGAAGAAACGGGAACAATTAGGGCAACGGTGTATATCCCTGCGGGAAAGGAATCCTACTTCATTAAAAAAATTGAAGCGTATTCATTGGAGGTTACTGAAAAAGGAATCCCAAAACATAATGATTTAGTGCGAAGCATTGATGATATCAGAGTTGCGATGTTAGATTCATTTTGGATAGGAAAACCAGAGGATATTCCCAACGCAACGAAGTCGCTCAATGGTGTGAAGTATGGATTAGATACGATAATTTATTTCTTGAAAATGCTTTAACTAACATCTCAGAGTGTTGCCGAACATTGGAAATAGATATTGATCACAACAAATTGATTTTTCCGGAACGTATAGTTTATCTGATAAAGGCCAATAAATCTCAATTATCAAACTTGATCAGTTGCTGCGAATATATCACTGAATTTCGCAGAGCACCTGAACCTACGAGTTTCTTTGATACACTATATGGGGCAGAACAAAAGGAATGGGCTGAAGAATTGTTGAATCGAACAGAATTTATGGTCAGTAATTCTTTTGTCTGCTTGTTAGACACAGGGCTAAACAATTCACATCCTTTAATTTCTCCGGCAGTAAAAGGTACAAATACTGTACAAGCTGTTAACGATTCTTGGGGAACAACTGACCATATGGGGCATGGGACTGAAATGGCGGGGATAGTCTTAATATAATAATTTGAAGGATAAATTGTTAGACCCCAATAGGTTAGTCATTAACCATAAAATTGAATCCGTTAAAATTCTACCACCAAAAGGAGAAAATCCTATAGAGTTATATGGGGCAATTACTGAACAAGCTGTTGCGTTGGCGGAGATATCTAATCCAACAGCGGATAGAACGTTATGTATGGCTGTAACTTCTCCATATTATAATACAGAAGATGGCAGCCCTACTTCCTGGTCTGCTGCAGTGGATAGTATCACTTCAAGCGCAAACGAAAATGGCGAAAAACGCTTGTTTTTTATTAGTGCTGGAAATGTATTTTCCGCAGAACTAGCTAATAATGACTATCCTGATATCCTTCCTGCGGTCTTAGGTTTGATGTTATCAACTCAAACGAAACATTAGAAGATTTCAAAAAACGCGTTAATATTAAGATGCGTGGTGATGACAGAAAAGATAGTGGAGATGGAAGTAGTCGGGATTGGTATTTAGGTTTTGGGAATCGCGACGTGGGCTCAATACACTCTGATTTTTGTGAAGACTTAGCTGTTAATTTGTGTGATGCAAATTATGTTGCAGTATATCCAGTTATCGGTTGGTGGCGAGAAAGAGACCATCTCGGTAAATACAACGAGAAAGTAAGATATGCTCTTGTCCTTTCGATCGAAACACCTGAGGTTGAAGTTGATTTGTACACACCTATTATTACTAAAGTTGAAACCACTTCAATTGTTGAGATTACAATCCCTAAATAGATATTGTATAATATTTTATAAGCAAATGTTGCGATTCCGGCATCTTTCAGTGACGATAGTACATCCGTCAGTTTGTCGGTGTGATCCGCGTCTTTGACGGTTAAGCGTAAGGAACTGCTGCCCAGAGGGCCTGAGCGGTGTTGATAAGGTAAGGTTAAATTTAGAAGAAGAAAGGGTTAAAACGGCTTTGCGGGAAATTAAGAACGATGAAAAGCAATCCAGAGCGATAGTAGGCTCTGGATTTTAATTTTACTGCCGTAAGCAGGAAATGGAGGATAGTGGTGGAAATAGTAGGTGTTTCCTGGGCTGTTGCCGGTCTGATCCTGTGTATTACGATTATTGGTATTCCTTTTGGACTCCAACATTTTAAATTTGCGAAACTTGGTTGATACCATTTGGGGCGACGATTTACAAATCAATAGAAGGTGATCTGCAAATTGAGTGTTCTTACATATCTTGCCAGCGATTATCCCCTGGAAGAAGTAAAAGATCCCCATGTCAAACAACTATCTGTAAATCAGGCTTTAGAGCTGGGAATAAAAGTTCCTGACTTTTTGTTGGAATCATCCTTTGATAAAGACAAACCTGACGTCATACTATGGGTAGATGATGAAAAAAACTTTGGGGAAATATCAATCAGAGAATTCCATAAAGCCGACATTTGTGACGATATTTATACCCCAAAAAAGTTTTTAGCTTATTTGGAGTGGGATTATACTGAAAGCAGAGCTGAAAACCTCATTCGCTATTTACATGCCCATTTGTTGAATGCTGATGAAATTGAGCTCTGGCGTATATGGCTAGGCCAATGGTTCGATGATGGAATGCCAAGGATAAAAAAACATCATATAAATATTGAACAATTAACCTGTTTAGACTTAGAAAAAGTATTTGGTAAAAACAACCATGAATTTCCAGAATGCATTATTGTATCCCGATCAAAATAAGCGTGATTTAAGTATGTTTGCCATTCTGTTTTCCCGAAGCTAATGAATTTACTTAAAGATCACTGTATGTACGGAAAACCCAGTAAATAAGCCATTGGTGTAGTCATACGATATTGAAACTGTACTTAGGCCAGAGATGAGAGAAGAAATGATAACTAACTTTAAAAAAATATGCGATTTTACGAAGTCTGCTCTCTATGAACATATGGAATTTAAAGGCGAACGACGGGTTTTGGAAAGAACTGCCTGAGAACTTGATGATTCCAAATCTCTCCAACTGGGTACGAAGCAGACCCCCACTTCTTAAGTGAGGGTGGGTCCTTCGTTAACTTCAGGTGGGGTAGAGTCCCCATCTGAAGCCCCGATGTTCAGCTTTAGCTGAACGAGTTCACTCAAGGATAATCCGATATAAGCAAATATGCATTTGAGAGGCGGTTAATATGATTGAAATAGTATTCAGCGAAAGTGCTTGTGGAAGTCTTAAAGTGGCGCAGCACTATGGCAAGGGGAAATATCAAGATGAGTTTATTAGCGCTATCGTTAGTCACGCGGATGGAAGTAAGCCAACCAAAGAGGAAGTTGAAACTGCCCAACGAGAGGCAAAGGCAAAGGCACGCTTAGCCTGGGAGAGTGCTGTCCCCTTGGGTGGAAATACAGCGGACATCTATGGCTTCAACTTGATGCTGAGCGTCGGAGATATTTCAGAGAAACAGCCCGGTATCAAGCGGAAGCAGACTTTGGAACACTTATACAGCGTTTATCCCCATGACGTGGGTATGCAGGCGGCTCAGGAAATAGTTAAAAGGGCAAAAGAAGATTTGAAAAAGGTTCAGGGACGGGCGGAAAGGGGAGAATCCCTGCGAATCTGGTACAGCAATCAGCCTGATGAAATGTGTGGACTCTATTGGTTCATGGACCAGCTGAATCAGTGGAAAGTGCCTAGCAAACAGGTTGCTATTGTCAAGCTCCCGGAATGGGAAGCTGACGAAAAGGAAAATATCGTCCGGAAAAGCGGCTGGGGTGAAGTTGCTCCCGCAGAATGGCATCGGTATCTGGCCTTGCAAAAACCTGTGCTGCCGGTATTTGAACAGAGCTGTGCAGCTCATTGGCAAGAGCTGCAAAAGGAGAACGCACCTTTGCGGGCCACGCTGAATGGACAATTGATCAGTGTACCGGAAACTCTCTATGATGACGTTATCCTTCGTGAAATCGCAGCAGAAGGTGAGGAATTTCAGGAGGTAAAGGTTATCGGGCAGGTAATTGGTAAATATCAATTTGGAATTCATGATTCCTGGGTCGCATTCCGTATAGAAGAAATGATTCGTGAAGGAAAACTTGAAGTTGTGTCTGCAGTTGCCGAAGATATGCCGGTTTATCATCAAGTCTTGAAAAAATGTACAAATTAACAAAATAAAAGTATCATATCCATGATCGCGAGTATTAGAATAGGGCCTATCTAAGGGGCAGCCTGCCTTCGTTTATGAATGGCAAGATTAGATTAAATTCAGATGAATCAACATAAAAAAAAATTAACCGGAGGCGATGTATCTTATGATTGCATTGGCGACACTCGTTGTTATGATCATAAAAAAAGAAATAACCGCCCCTGCCCAGGATCGCGGTTATTTCTTATAACCCATAGTTCCGGCTAACCGTTCGGTTAGACAATCTGCCGGGCTTGCGTGTTAACATTTTTAATTTTCTCAACAAAATTGTTATTTATATTAATAATTTTTTTAAATTTCAATACAGTTCCGCTCTCAATAGCGATGTTTACAGAATGAACAGAAGTATTAGGATGTTCTGAACCTGGAACACTTCCATTCTTTACATATAGAATGCTAAGAAGTTTCGTACTGTTTAACTTTATATAATAGTTCACGTCTTCGGTTAAAGCATCTTCTGCCTTCAGCATTGTTTTTATAATAATATTTTACCAAGTTGGCAATGTCAGCCGTTACCAGGTACCCTTTTATAGTCCATCGAGGGATTAGTTAAGATCATTAGTGAGAAGTCCTGGGTTACAGATAATATACGAATCCCCCATATTATGGTATGATTAAAGCGTAAGAAAGTATGGGGAGAATGGGGTTATGAGACAGCTAATAGACCTGAAAATTGATTATGCTTTTAAGCTTATCTTTGGCAAAACCGGTAATGAGCCAATTCTTATAGCATTCTTAAATGCTGCGCTCAAACTCCCCCGCGACAATCAGATAACCTCAGTTCAATTATTAAATCCTGAACTTGACAAAGACTTTAAAGGCGATAAAAAGTCTGTCCTGGATATTAGGGCGGTAACTACTGAGGGGATTCAAGTTAATATTGAAATTCAACTGGCCAACCGGCATGATATGGACAAACGGACTCTTTTCTACTGGGCCAGAATGTATACTCGTCAAATGCGGGAAGGGATGGCCTATCAAGAGCTGGCTAAGACCATTACTATTAATATCCTGGATTTCAGATATATTAAAGAGACGAGAAGATACCATAGCGTTTTTAGACTTTTCGAAGTAGAAGAGGGGTTTGAGCTGACCGAGGCTCTGGAAATACATTTCATGGAACTGCCCAAGCTCTTGGTTAAGTGGAGAGAAGGATTGATTAGTCTCAGGGAAGATGCCTTAGTGCGGTGGTTATTCCTTTTAGAGGGCTCGGAGGATGAAGAAATCTATAAAACCTTGGAGGAGATCGCTATGCAAGATCCTATATTGAATCAAGCCATGGATGAATGGGAAAAATCCAGTGATGATCCAAGAATCCGGGAAATCTACTGGTCAAGACAAAAAGCAATCCTTGATGAGAAGGCAGCAATAAGGGAAGCAGAATTGAGATTGAAAAAAAGTATGGAGGAGGGCATAAAACAAGGCATAAAACAAGGCATAAAACAAGGCTTGAAACAAGGGATAGAACAAGGGATAGAACAAGGAATAGAAGAAAGTAAACTTACAATGGCTCAAAAAATGTTAAAAAGGGGGATGGATATTGGAGTAATCTCCGACATTGTAGGAATGTCGGAAGAAGAAATAAAAAACTTAAAAGGATGAGTGGGATATAGTAATCAACAACAGCATGGACTACCTCTTTTCTATCAGTTTTTTCAACATCTCCAGCTCATCCTCAGTAAGGTCATTGTCTATGAACGAAGCGAAAAGGGCTTTTTTCGAGCCGTTATACAACTTATCGATAAGGCTTTAGGTTTCAGCCTTGTGTACCTCTGCTTTTTGGACCAGGGAAGTACAGATAAAATTCGGTTCAGTTCGCTGTCAAAAAGTTTTACAACTGTCAAAATTAAAACCACCTGACTATTTTAAGAAATAGTGGAAATAGTTCCCTTTGGCGGTGTTTGGCCTCTTGGAATGTCTTTATTAGGAAGGTCAGTCTTCACATCACCGGTCAATTGAAGATTCCAAGGGGCTTGAGAAAACATGCTAGTAGGCGCCAATCAGATTATACAACTGACTGGCGCCTCTTAGCATGTTTTTGAAATATTCCGTAATTAATGGAAGGAAAAGCAGCAAGTTCGGCGAAAAAGAAACTATATGACAAATGTTGTCCAAAAGACCAGATTCACTGGAGGATTGACTTAAAGCCAAGGTTTTTTTGAGGGTGAATAGATGCATTATATCGAAATCGACTTAGCCTGGACCTATAGCAATGAATCGGGAATTTGTGTGATCGCTGACAATGGGCAAATCATCTATTGCGAGTCCAAGGTTTTCAGCGACGAAATGATTGCGGACATCGTTGCAGAGCATGCCCAGGAGGGAGCCATTGTGGGGATTGATGCTCCTAGTTAATGCGTCAAACCTATTAGTTCTTAACGGTCAATCACTGAAGGGATTTCTTTCGTTGTTGAACAGAACCTGGAAATTTGTTTAGACAACGTTTCGGCAGCCATTATAATAAAAAAATTAGGCCACTCATGAGTGGCCTTTATAAATTGAATCCCGCAAAGTTCCTCTAGAATTAATGGATACACGGCTCGAGATTAATCTTCAACAAAGCTTTACTAATCTAATCCACAACCAGAGTAAATCAAAATAGTTGGACACCTTACATTTGAGTAAACAAAACTATCAAGTAAGAATCTTGAAAAGCTAAAAAAGTAAGGGAGTAAATACTTTGACCTAAACTAAAGGTAAATATTCAACATAAGTTTAAGTTAGAAACTAATCTAGACAAATCCTCCACTATTTCTTTGTGTTTTAAAAACTGACCTGACTCATACGAACTTGACTAACTGACCTGACTCATACGAACTTGACTAACTGACCTGACTCATACGAACTTGACTAACTGACCTGACTCATACGAACTTGACTAACTGACCTGACTCATACGAACTTGACTAACTGACCTGACTCATACGAACTTGACTAACTGACCTGACTCATACGAACTTGACTAACTGACCTGACTCATACGAACTTGACTAACTGACCTGACTCATACGAACTTGACTAACTGACCTGACTCATACGAACTTGACTAACTGACCTGACTCATACGAACTTGACTAACTGACCTGACTCATACGAACTTGACTAACTGACCTGACTCATACGAACTTGACTAACTGACCTGACTCATACGAACTTGACTAACTGACCTGACTCATACGAACTTGACTAACTGACCTGACTCATACGAACTTGACTAACTGACCTGACTCATACGAACTTGACTAACTGACCTGACTCATACGAACTTGACTAACTGACCTGACTCATACGAACTTGACTAACTAACCTGACTCATACAGACCGACCTAACCAAGAGGAACTTTGCGGGAAAATTTTTCTTTCTTAACAAAATAACCACCCTTTTAGGTGGTTCGATTCCTCGATTTCAGCATCGTCCTAACTGATTGCACTGCTGAAACCTTCGATGAATCGAAACTTCCCTAGCACGCTACCAACAAGTTTTTAGCACTGAATCTTTGATTAATAACTGATTATGAGATTATTATACTTAAATTCAGTTCCTTGTCAAGTATTGAAGTTAATAATATTTACAATCCTTGATACTAACGTTTTAGGGGCTTGGCACGCATAAAAGTAAGCAGGAAATTAGAAGTATTTGCCCATCATTAGCACCTTTCCCATACCTCTAAGTTTCTGCTAATTCTTATTTTACGACGTATTATGTGAATATAAGCTTACCGGACCCTGAGTTGCCAAAAGGCCACGGCGCTGGCTGCAGCAACGTTCAGAGAGTCTACGTTATGGGACATGGGGATGCACGCGGTGTAATCGCAGTCAGCAATCGTGCAGGGCGCCAGTCCATTACCTTCTGAACCTAATACGATAGCAAGCTTTTCCTCTGCCATGAGCTGCGGATCGTCTATGCTGACAGCGTTATCATTTAAAGCCATGGCAACGGTCTTAAAGCCCAGCTTGCGCAGACTCTTCATACCCTGTTGCGGCCACTGCGAGGGCTCGCTGCCAATACGGGCCCATGGCACTTGGAAGATGGTACCCATGCTCACCCTCACCGCACGCCGGCACAGTGGGTCACAGCATGAGGGGGTAAGCAACACCGTATCGATGCCTAGCGCCGCAGCCGAGCGAAAAATGGCACCGACGTTGGTAGAGTCCGCAATACCTTCAAGCACAGCCACTCGACTTGCACCGGCACACGCCTCCTCAACGCTGGGTAGATGAGGACGCCGCATGGCACACAGCACACCGCGGGTCAGCTGAAAGCCAGTCAGCCCTGCTAGCAGGTTGCTATCGGCAGTATAGACGGGGACATCTCCGCAGCGGGTGATTATACCGTGCGCCTGCCCTGCAATGTATTTGCGCTCCATCAAAAGTGAAATAGGCTCGCATCCAGCGTCGAGGGCAAGTCCAATTACCTTGGTACTCTCTGCAATAAAGATGCCCATCTCCGGCTCCAACCGGTTGCGCAGCTGCGTTTCCGTCAGGCGAGCAAAGACATCCAAATTGGACGATGAAAAATCTCTTATCTCAATGATATTTGACATCTTATCTCCTTTTATGTTCGAGGTTAGTGGTAACATATCAACCTTAATTTTTTGTAACATAAAATCCTTTTTTACCGTAATTGACACTCCCACGGCTAAAGCCGATGGGATTCTTGGGTGATTAAACCGAAGTACATTTCTGCTATCGGAGTATGACCCCAAGTTCAGGGCTAAGCCATTAGCCCGTCCTAGAGCAGTACACAATGGTACTCTAGGCTGATAGCCTGTTACCAGCTACCACAGTTTCTTTGAAAACGATCGTTTTAACGTCTTTTTTCTTGACGACACATAGAGTTTTACCTGATAGACGCATTAGCTATCAGAACCTCTTACTCTATCCAGTTTTCAAAGATCAAACTAATACTAGTTTATCATAGTGCTAAGACATTTACATTTACATGAAATTACGAAGCCGCCTTCATCCCACGATTAAAACCGTGGGCTTTTGGCTACGTTTCTGTAAGAATTACACCACCATCAATATGCTATATTATTAACTACACTATATTGCTTATAAGACACATCTTTCTATACTACGAAACAATATAAGAATAGCACTAAACCGCTGGCGAGGATAAGGATTTGACTTAGCAAGAGCTTGCCACTTTGCTGAAGGTAAGTCAAACAACCTATTCAAGAAGCGGTGTCCTTGATATTCCTAGTACCTCGCTTGTTAAACTTGCGGCTGGTCGTAGAATAGTGGATAGGAAAAAGTAAATTAGCTGTTTAAATGAAACAAATCAGGCCGCCTTGTGTTATGAGGCGGCCTGATCCCTGGAGCAGTCAGGGATAAGTTTCATCATATTGCCTGGAAGATTATGCCATAATAGTTCTAACAGGTTGTTGTGGGACGATTAGCTAATATTATACTCACGGACTGTAAAATATGCAACCGGGTCACACACAAACTATTGGTATCGCTATATTTGGCACAGTTTGTGTTATAATATGGTAAATGCATAAGTCTTGGCAAATGAGGGGGTGTTCATAGTGGGTTTAACTGAACCTCAAGTAATTACGATCGCTGAATATAATAAACTCAGAGAGAATACCGAGAGTTATTTAGAATATATCGATGGCATAGTGTATATGGTACCATCTCCTTCGACGAATCATCAAAGAATTTCCAGTAGATTACATGCAAAGTTATTCAATTTCCTTGAAGGAAAAGAATGCGAAGTCTTCCCAGCACCCTTTGACATTGAGCTTAGGACAGCTGATGATGACCAAGGAGATCAGACTGAAAAGGCCAAGGTGGTCATTCCGGATTTATCGGTTATTTGTGATAAAACGAAACTAGGCGAAAATAAATATGTCGGTTCACCAGAACTGATTATTGAAATTTTATCTCCTTCAAATCAAGCTCATGATCTCGTTAAGAAACTTAATTTATATATGCAATATAGGGTTAAAGAATATTGGATTGTTAATCCTTTTTTGAATACTGTACAGATCTATGGTTTGAATGAAGAAGGGCAATATCAGCAGGTAGAGGTATTGAAGGAAACAGGAGTAGCCCATTCAGATATTTTAAAAGGGTTTAGTATGGATCTTGAAGACTTATTTAAGTGAAGAGCAAAGGCATTATGAACGCAAGCATCCTCTGCCGGTTGGGAAGAGGATGCTTGATTCATTTAGGCAGGAGTAATATTCCAATAATACTTAAAAGATGCCGCCCCTCTGATTATAAGGATGGGCGGCATCAGTAGGATAATGGTAAGAAGTGGATTATAATAAACTATGTGATCATAAGTATTAAACCGTTACGCATTCGTATGATAATGTGACGTAGTAAAAGGAGTACATGCGATTAAGTACAAGAACCATAGTGAGATGTTGGAAATTTGCCTCAGTGTGTTTTATTGCATCTATCCTTTTTAACATATGGACTAAGATTTGTATGATACTGTCCTTTTCAATTATCTGACTTATAATGATAGTAGTTGCTGTTATTACAATCCTTTTGTACTGGAGATGTACGCATTGTGGAAGGGTCTATGAACGTATTCAAGGCTATTTGATGGTATTATGGAATTGAAGAACTCAAAGGAGGAATCTTTAAACGGGATGAGCAAATCAAACGATGCAATAAGCCAATTAACTGAAAAACTTCCTATATTATTGATTGAAGATGATATCACCATCAGGCGGTTCGTGGAAATCAACCTTAAGCGTTCCGGATTCCAGGTTATGGCTGCAGACAGCGGCGAAACAGGCCTGAGTCTGATGGAGAATCGGCGCCCCGCCTTGGTGGTTTTGGATGTGATGCTGCCTGGAATAGATGGCTACCAAGTCTGCAGCCAGATTCGGGATCGTTTCCCAGAAGTGGCGGTGCTTATGCTGACCGCCCTCTCCCAGGATCTGGACAAGGTTATGGGCTTTGAGTTCGGAGCTGACGATTACCTGGTCAAACCCTTTAACCCATTAGAACTGGTGGCCAGAATCCGTGCCATATTGCGGCGCTTTAACAAGGACAGCGGGTCATTGCTGTGCTCCGGATCATTCCGGTGTGACCTGAGAGCTCAGCAACTATTCATGGACGAGCGTGAGATCGAGCTCACTCCACAGGAATTCCGGCTAATCAAAGTTTTCTTGGAGCACCGGGGACAGGCTCTGAGCAGGGATGACCTATTGAATCTAGCTTGGGGAGAGGACTTTGTGGGAGATCCTAAAACCGTTGATGTTCATGTCCGGCGCCTAAGAGAAAAAATCGGGAATGCTCCCTCCACTGGGCGTATTGAGACTGTCTGGGGAAGCGGCTACCGCTGGAGGGAGGGCTCGTAGCGGTGCTAGGCATCAGAAAGCGATTGGTGGGGAGCTACCTGTTGGTGGTATTGGTGGCGGTGGTGTTGCTGGAAGGATTCCTGCTGCTGGCAATCAGGAGCTATTATTACGGCGGGGTGGAGCAAATTCTTACCAAACAGGATGAGTCTGCAGCCAACTTCTACCATAGCTACTTGTCAGGCAAAGGCCTGACCGGATCGGCGGATAGCTTGATGCGGAGTCTGGCAGCCAACACCAGTGCCCAGGTGCAAGTAATCTCTCCTGAAAGAGTGATTCTGGCTGATTCTATGATGATGATCCGCCAGCCGGCGGATAGTCCGGATGTCAATGAAGCCTTGGCAGGCAAACCGGGTCGGTGGCAGGGTATTACCCGCCAAGGGGAGGCCATCTTGACGGTAGATTTCCCCCTGAAGGACTTAGACGGGCGCAACGGAGCCCTGAGGATGGTCACCACCTTGACCGGCGTGGGGCAGGCGGTCAGCCGGCTGACCTGGCTGCTCTTCGGTCTCGGGCTGCTGGTGACAGGCCTGGCGGCAGCGACGGGTTTATGGCTGGCCTCCAGCATTACCGGACCGGTATTGGAGATCACCCGGGTGGCTGGTGAAATGGGCCAAGGCATGTTCAATAGCAGAGCGCCGGTAAAATCAGGTGATGAACTCGGCAATTTGGCGGAGACCTTGAATTTCTTGGCGGCGGAGATTCTGCGTCAGGAGCGACTCAAGAGTGAGTTTATCGCTTCCGTATCTCATGATCTGAAGACCCCGCTGACTTCGATCAAAGGCTGGGCACTTACCTTGCTGCACGGAGATGACCATAACCAAGACGAGTTGCGTGAGGGGCTGCAAATCATCAGCGGGGAAAGCGATCGGCTGGCGCTGCTGGTGGATGATCTGCTGGACTTTTCCCGACTGGAGTCAGGACGGGCCACTCTTTGCCTGGAGGAGGTTGATTTGGCTGCGTTGCTCCAGCACTGTGTCAAGCAGTTGCAGCCTCGTTCGGAACGCCAACAGGTCAGTCTATCGCTGGCGGAAACCGAGGAGAGGCTGCCCAGCATCAAAGGTGATTCCCGCCGGCTTAAACAGGTCTTTTTGAATATCCTGGACAACGCCCTCAAATTCACTCCTTCCAGTGGCCGAATAACGGTAGAAATAGTCGGACGGGGAACGGAACTGACGGTTACCATTCGGGATACCGGCTGCGGCATAGCACCGGAACATCTTAACCGGGTCACCGAGCGGTTTTATAAGGCGGAGAGCCAGATACGCGGCAATGGCCTGGGCCTGGGTCTGGCTATCTGCCGGGAGATTCTTGATTTGCACGGGGGAAGGTTGTCCTTGCGAAGCACGTCCGGCAAAGGCACAGAGGTAGAGGTGATTCTCCCCGTAACTTTATCGTAACTATTTTTAATGATCTATTAACCCTTTTCTCAAGACCAGAGATTATGATTGATCCGAAGGCGAAAATTTATAGTATAGAAAGGGGTTATGGAACATGGCTAAGGTACCTTTACGGCTGTTGGGCACCCTGCTGGCGGCGACCGTGCTAATCACCGGGTGTAATTTTCTGCCGCAGCCATCCAGCTTGATAGCGGCGCCGATGATCAGTTCCGGCAATGTGGATGACAACACTATCTGGCAGCAGGTAAAAGGACTTCTGCCCCAGGGGTGCCAACCGGTGGTGCCAGACCAGCCGTCCGGTGGAGGGGCGGTTCAGCAAGCCGACCTGGAGGGCAACGGAAAAAATGAGGTGCTGGTTACCTATAGCAACGGTGCCAATCCACCGGTTTTGGGAGCAGCGCTCTTCAGCAAGCAAAAGGGTCAGTGGCAGAAACTTTGGAGCGTTACAGGTCAGGGCTATGCCGTTAGTTACGCGGGATTTGCCGACTTGACCGGGGAGGGTAGACCGGAACTGTTGCTGGGCTGGAGAATGGGAACAACAGTCAGCGGTCTGGATATTTATACCATGAGTGGACAGAATCTGCAAAAAATGACCAGCTTGTGTTACAGTAAACTGGATGTGGGAAACTTTACAAGTCAAAAAGGCTCCCATGGAACGGCTCAGCTGGCCGTTTGGCAGCATGATACGGGCGACGCCTACCAGGTAGAAGTGCTGGGTTGGAATGGGAAGGCGCTGGTTCCGGACGGGGATGCTTATCTGAATTACTTTCCTAAAGTCGTGTCCTACTATCAGGAGCAGCTAAAAGGGATGCCGGACGCTGTCTTTTACTGGTATTACCTCGCCGACGCTCAGCTGAAGGTTGGGCAGCCTCAGGCGGCTATTGATTCTGCCCGCCAAAGTCTCGCTATTTTAGCTGGACGCCCCGATAATTATTATAAGGGGTATGACTTGGTGGTTGAAGGCAATGCTCTCAATGCTCAACAGAATTTCACAGATGCGCAAAAAGTCTTGCAGCCTCTGGTCGGCAAGCAGCAGAACGATGGCACTTTGGCCGCCCGCCTGGATCTGGCTCTGGGAGACAGCTATCGCGGTCAGTTAAATGACAGTAAGGCGGAAGAACTGTACCAGGCTGCCATTGACAGGTTGGTCAAGGATTATGCAAATTCGTCTGTTGTGGAAAAACTGCAATATGACTGGAATAATCCCACCTTGCTGAAACTGCTGGACGAGGGTTCTCCGCAGTCATGGCTTGCTGCCGATTGTCTGAGGAGACTGGGTGGCCCTTTACATTGATTTGTTGTCGTGGTGGAGGACCGAGAAGAATTTAATTGACAAACGAGAAATTCAAAATTATCATAGCAATATAAGGCAAAGGCGCCGTGACAGTTACTATAACTGACGGCGTCTTTTTCATACGTTAAAAGAGGTGTACTATTATGATTAGACTTGCTAATAAGCAAGACGCGGTACAAATTGTTGACATTTATAGACCATACGTTAAAAATACATCAATTTCCTTTGAAACTGAGGTTCTGCATGCACTCGGTCTTGAATCCCTAAGAAAACCTGAAATTACTTTTTGGAGCGCCTGGGAGGAGGATGAATTAGTTGGGTGCGGGGCTCTAAAAGAACTAGATAGACAACACGGAGAGATCAAATCAATGCGAACTTCCTCATCGCATCGCAGAAAGGGAATTGCTAAGGGCGTTCTTCAGCATATTATTGAAGAGGCCAAGCGGCGCGGATATCAGAGATTGAGTTTGGAAACAGGTTCAATAGATGCTTTCGAACCATCTAAAAGATTATATATAAGTTTTGGGTTCCAATATTGTGAGCCGTTTTCGGATTACATTGAGGATCCCAATAGTGTTTTTATGACGAAGGAATTATAACTTATCTCGACAAAAATACGATATAATAGACATAAAAAATAAGGTGAGTATCATGGACAAACATCTAAAGGGAACTCCTATTTTTGTGAGTGCTATTATAGGGTTAAGTTGTTTAGTATTTTTTTTAGATAACTTGAGAATCCATACAGTTTATCATGCATTTTTAGGAGTATGCCAACTTACTATTTTAGTTATAACCATTTTCTATTTTCGGTATTACATAGAAAAGGTCAATAAAGAACGCAGCAATGAATTCAACGAACTCGATCAATTAAACAGACTGCTTATCGACGTTACACCTACTGGAATAGTTTTAATAAATAACGATGGCATAATTAAATACGTAAATAAAGCGGCGGGTAATATATTGGGCTCGACGAAAACAGCAGGTTTAAATATATTAGAATTTGATACAGTAAAGAAGTCAAATCTCTATGGTGGAATTGTCAAAGCGACAAAAGGGATATACAGTGAGGTTTTAGGTGAACGATATACTTCTTTTACCACACGTACCAAAAAAGTACTTAACTTTTATGTTTCACCTGTAATGGCTGAAAACACTCAAGGAATAAGTCATACTATTTTATTCATTCATGATATAACGCAGGAAGGTAAGTTAAAGGAAGAAATTGAAAAAACATACTTATCAACTATTGAGGCTTTGGTCGGACTAGTTGACGCAAGAGATAAGTATACAGGAGAACATTCTAAGAATGTGTCTAAGTACACAATGATGCTTTGTACTGAACTTGGCATTACGGATGGCGAGGAACTAAGAAATATAGAACTTGCCGCCCATTTTCATGATATAGGAAAAATTGGAGTATCTGACCAAATTCTCAATAAACCTGTTAGTTTAAATGATGCCGAATACGATCAGATGAAAAAACATTCATCAGTAGGAGCTGACATAATTCGTAAAATTGAAGGATTCGAGGAAATAAGCGAAATAATTAGACATCATCACGAACGTTGGGATGGGAAAGGCTATCCCTCCAATCTCTCAGGCAACGATATACCATATGGATCCCAAATAATTGCTGTAGCTGATACTTATGATGCCTTAACATCAGACAGGGTTTATCGTAAAGGTATGCCAAAAGAAGTAGCTCTCAAAATAATATTTGAAGAAAAGGGGCGCCAATTTAACCAAGAAATAGTTGAAAATTTTGTGTCTATGATGGCGAGAGCTTCTGTGGAAAGAATTTATTAAAGAAACTGCATTACAGATCGACTAGAGCCACAATTGATTTCAAAAGTGGTTCCGACTGTAAAACATTTTTTGCCTATGATTGTAATAAAATTAATTAGCTCCTTGGTATAATTAGCATATTATTCCACACGTCAAATAATGGATTTTGAAATTATTTTAAAATACAAGGATTTTGTGTTAGTTCATTATTTTTATTATCATACAAGAAATTTTGCGGCGTTGATAGGACTATATAATTAAAAGTTAACTTGATATCCACCCATATAGAGCTATCATATCCTACACCGGATAACCACCGGGCGTAGGATATTTTTTTATCCCAATATGTTTCCACAAGCCTTTATAAATCAATGAGTTGAGGAAGGAATGACCAAGAAAACCACATTTGTAGTAGAAAAGCAACTGTTCGCAATCCTTAATCGGAGAAGTCAAAAGGGAGAAATTTTACGAAATTTTTACTATAATTTTGCTCCTTTTTTATAAACATAAATCTTACAATTTTACAGCTTAAAGGACTATAATAACGCTAAATTTAAAACATTTGTTAAGCTAAGCAGATAGAAAAGTTCCTAATCTAAACTGAAACGATAATTGAGGAGAATTAGAATGGCAAGTTTCATGGGATTGTATATTTTAGTGGAGCGTTGGTACGGAATTATCAATTGTCGGATAAAGTAATTGCGAGTTAAGCTTATTTTTATAGTGATACTAAAAACAAATTAGTGAAAAAGTAAAAGATCTAATAATCTATTTTAGGTTTATGGACTTTTAACCCTTAAAAATGATCTGGCGTAAAAGTTAATTACTTAATAGTAAATAAAATTTAGCGCTATTTACAAATAAAGATGATTAAATGCACTATTTTTTTAGCAAAATAACACAATGCAAGTTTATCAAACAAGAAAGCATAAAACGCGTAAATATGACTTAGGAGATTTATGCAGCTTGTCTGAGCCTCATTATGTGGATAATAAGGAATCATGAGAGGGGGAATTAAGATGTTAGACCTAATATTGGGTGGGATAGTTACGGTTGGTCTTTTGGGTTATTTAGGTTACGTATTAATTAATGCCGAAAACATCTAAGTTTCATTTTAAGTTTAAACAAGTAACGGAAGCACTTCCTTACTATTAAAATGGAGGATCACTTGATGAGAACGATGGATATTGTACAAATACTTCTTTATGTTGTCATTCTGACAGTCTTAGCGGTTCCTTTGGGCAGATATATGGCCAAAGTATTTAGTGGAGAGAAAACTTGGACTGACCCGTTCTTTCGGCCACTCGAAAAGTTGATTTACCGCTTAACAGGAACTGAAGAACAATCCGAAATGGGGTGGAAACAGTATGCCGGGGCACTCCTTATCTTTAACTTTTGCGGTTTTATCGTCCTATTTTTACTTCAGCTGTTACAAAAGTATCTACCGTTGAATCCTCAGGGTTTTGGAGCGGTTTCCCCTGACCTAGCCTTTAATACGGCTGCAAGTTTTATTACGAATACTAACTGGCAAGCTTATTCCGGTGAGTCGACTATGAGTTATTTAGTGCAAATGGCAGGAATCACCGTTCAAAACTTTGTTTCCGCTGCAACAGGAATAGCCGTTGTCGTGGCTCTCACAAGGGGGTTAGCTAGAAAATCAGCTTCAACCATCGGCAACTTTTGGGTAGACATAACCCGCTCGATTTTATGGGTCTTGATTCCGTTGTCAATCATTGGCGCTCTTATTTTAACTCAACAAGGTGTCGTACAAAATTTCAGTTCCTATTTACACCTTACAACGCTTGATGGCGGGAAACAAACATTGGCGATGGGTCCGGTTGCCTCCCAAGAGGCCATTAAAATGTTTGGTACGAATGGCGGGGGCTTTTTCAATGCCAATTCAGCTCATCCTTTCGAGAACCCCACTCCCATCACCAACTTTTTGGAAATGCTGTTTATCCTGCTTATTCCGGCGGCTTTACCGTTTACCTTCGGACAGATGGTGGGTAATCCCAAGCAAGGAAGGGTCATCTTTGTCACGATGCTCACTCTTTTCCTTATTTTTGTGGGGGTTACGTATTCGAGTGAAATCTTTGGAAATCACAATGTGACGGCATTAGGCGTCAGCGGCCCGTCGGCAATGGAAGGAAAAGAAGTACGCTTTGGTATTGCGAATTCAGCGCTCTTTGCTACCATTACAACGGCAGCTTCTTGCGGAGCGGTCAACGCGATGCATGACAGTCTAACCCCTCTCGGCGGCATGGTTCCGATGCTGCAAATGATGCTGGGCGAAGTTGTTTTTGGCGGAGTCGGGGCAGGACTCTACGGTATGCTCATCTTTGTGATTTTAACGGTCTTTATCGTGGGGTTAATGGTTGGCCGTACTCCGGAGTACTTGGGTAAAAAAATTGAATCCTGGGAAATGAAGATGGCGACCATAGCGATCCTCGTACCGGCTGTAACTATTTTAGTTGGCAGTGGTCTGGCGAGTATCACAAAAGCAGGAACTTCGTCCATTTTAAATCCCGGCCCCCATGGCTTAAGTGAAATTCTTTATGCTTTTACATCGGCTGCTGCGAATAATGGCAGCGCCTTTGCAGGCTTAAATGCCAATACACCGTTTTATAACATTGCCTTAGGGATAGCGATCCTTCTCGGAAGGTTTGGGATCATTCTTCCGGTTCTAGCCATAGCAGGCGGTATGGTCAAGAAGAAAGCCGTGCCGGAAGGGCCTGGTACGTTTCAGACAACAGGGCTGCTTTTTGGAGGGTTACTTGCCGGGATTGTCATTATTATCAGTGCCTTAACCTTCTTCCCGGCGCTTGCTTTAGGTCCTATTGTTGAACATTTAATGATGATTGGAAAATAATCTTAATAGTAACTTGGAGGCAATAACATGCAAGAAAATGTGAGCCATGAAGGTAAGAAAACCTCTTCCGGGAGTTTCAACTCCGTAATGATAGTAGAAGCTATAAAAGACGCTTTCAAAAAATTAAACCCATCGATCATGTGGCGTAATCCAGTGATGTTTGTAGTAGAGGTCGTGGCTGTGTTAAGTGCCTATTTTGTATTAAGAGATTTATTTGCACATGCCAAGACGTTAGGGTTTGATCTGCAAATTACCATTTGGTTATGGATAACGGTCATTTTTGCCAATTTTTCCGAAGCTATCGCTGAGGGGCGAGGAAAAGCACAAGCCTCAGCTTTACGGAAAACGAGGAGTGAAACCTTAGCCAAAAAGCTCGAGGGAGAGAAGATCGTCAATGTTCCGGCTCCGGATTTGCGCAAAGATGACGTTGTTTTAGTAGAGGCTGGGGATGTTATCCCTGGTGACGGTGAAGTGATTGAAGGAATCGCCTCGGTTGATGAAAGCGCTGTTACAGGAGAATCTGCCCCTGTCATTCGTGAATCCGGTGGTGACCGAAGTTCAGTTACCGGAGGAACGAAAGTTCTGTCAGACTGGATTAAAGTAAAAATTACGGCAAACCCCGGGGAAACATTTCTCGACAGGATGATTCATTTGGTTGAAGGTGCCAAGCGACAAAAAACACCGAATGAGATTGCGTTGACAATTTTACTTTTAGGTTTGACAATCATCTTTTTACTTGCGGTCGCAACCCTTGAACCTTACGCTATTTATTCGGGTACCATCGTAGCTGTCCCCGTACTTGCTGCTCTTTTAGTTTGCCTTATTCCCACTACCATTGGGGGATTGCTTAGTGCAATTGGGATTGCCGGAATGGACAGATTATTAAAACGCAATGTTTTGGCGATGTCTGGCCGGGCGGTGGAAGCAGCGGGTGATGTGAATGTCTTACTGCTCGATAAGACGGGAACCATTACCCTAGGCAACAGGATGGCAACTGAATTTATTCCTGCGCCGGGTGTACCAGTCGAAAAACTGGCAGATGCAGCCCAGATCTCCTCTCTGGCTGATGAAACCCCTGAAGGACGCAGCATTGTGATCTTAGCCAAAGAAAAATATAATCTAAGAGAACGAGATATCAATAGTTTAGGAGCCACCTTTATACCCTTTAGTGCTACAACAAGAATGAGCGGTGTCGATCTAGAGGGGCGGGAAATCCGCAAAGGTGCAACGGACGCTATCGAAAAATATGTCCGGGAACAAGGCGGGATTATGGCCCCCGATGTGATTACAGCAGTTGAGGAAATTGCCAAAAAGGGAGGTACACCTCTCGTTGTTGCAGAGGGGGCCCAGGCATTAGGTGTTATTCATCTTAAGGACGTTGTCAAAGGCGGTATTAGAGAGCGTTTTGCCCAACTCCGTAAAATGGGTATTAAGACAGTTATGATTACGGGCGATAATCCATTAACTGCTGCTGCTATCGCAGCCGAGGCAGGAGTTGATGACTTCTTAGCCGAAGCTACCCCGGAAGCAAAATTAAAACTCATCAGAGATTACCAAAATAAGGGGCATCTTGTGGCCATGACTGGGGATGGAACGAACGATGCTCCGGCACTTGCTCAAGCAGACGTAGGCGTTGCTATGAACAGTGGTACTCAAGCAGCTAAAGAGGCCGGAAATATGGTTGACTTGGACAGCAATCCTACAAAACTTATTGAGGTTGTGGAGATCGGTAAACAGCTTTTAATGACCAGAGGTTCTCTAACGACATTCAGTATCGCCAATGATGTGGCTAAATACTTTGCCATCATTCCTGCTTTATTCTTTGCAACGTACCCTCAATTAAAGATTTTAAATATTATGCACCTTGCTACACCCCAGAGTGCAATTCTTTCAGCGGTCATCTTTAACGCCTTAATTATCGTAGCGTTGGTTCCTCTCGCTTTACGAGGGGTTAAGTATGAACCGCTTGGAGCAAACATTATCTTAAGAAAGAATCTTTTGTTTTATGGTCTCGGCGGATTAATCGTACCGTTTATCGGAATCAAAATTATCGATTTGATTATATCTGCTTTAGGCTGGGCGTAAGAAGGGAGTCTTAAAGATGCTGAAGCAATTTACGAAAGGTTTTGCCATGTTGCTTGTAATGACCGTTCTGACAGGGATTGCTTATCCCCTAGTTGTAACGGGTCTCGCTCAACTGTTCTTTCCCCATCAAGCGAATGGTTCTCTGGTCTACCAAAATGGTAAAATGGTTGGGTCACAATTAATTGGACAGAATTTTACAGACCTTAAGTACTTTCAGTCTAGGCCTTCAGCTGCCGGTAAAAACGGTTATGATGCTACAGCATCAGGCGGGTCTAATTTAGGTCCAACCAATAAAGAATTTTTAAACAGTGTGGCCGAACGTGTAAACAGAATTCGTCAACAAAATGGATTGAGTTCCAATCAAACTGTTCCTTCCGATCTTGTGACGGCATCTGCCAGTGGTTTGGACCCAGATATAACTCCGGAGGGAGCTATGATTCAAGTTCCAAGAATAGCAAAATTACGAAATCTACCTCTTGAAACCGTCGAAAATCTGGTGCGAGAAGATACTACTCCGCGTCAATTGGGGATATTCGGAGAGCCATGTGTTAACGTTTTACGGCTAAATCTTGATCTTGATACCTTGGAAAAATAAATTATCAGCCAAGCAGTTACAAAATTTAACTGCTTGGTTTTGCGTTATTTTAAGGGAGGATAACATGAACGAGAAACGACGAGTTAACCCCGATGAACTTTTGGCTGATATACAAGACCAGGATAAGGGCAAACTGACGGTTTTTCTGGGCGCTGCTGCAGGTGTCGGAAAGACATATGCTATGTTAGAAGCTGCCCGGGAAAGACTCTCCGAAGGAATTAAACTGGTGGCAGGATGGGTCGAACCGCATGCTCGCCCTGAAACGATAGCCTTAATAAAAGGGATCCCCAAAGTAGCCCCCAAAGACATTGAGTATCACGACAGAGTCTTAAAGGAAATGGACCTTGATGAAATATTATCAATCCATCCCGATATTGTCTTAGTGGACGAATTAGCGCATACTAATGTACCAGGTTCACGTCATCTCAAACGTTACCAAGATGTTGAAGAACTCCTGGCAGTGGGCATTAATGTTTATACGACGATTAATATTCAGCATGTTGAAAGCTTTAATGATATCGTTGCGAAAATAACGGGGGTCACCGTTCGTGAAACAGTTCCGGACTCGATTTTAGAAAATGCCCGTATACAACTCATTGATATTCCGACAGAGGCGTTAATTCAGCGCTTGGAAGAAGGAAAAATTTACGTTCCTAATCAAGCCAAACATGCCCTGGACAAGTTTTTTAGACCCGGTAATATTAATGCTTTAAGAGAACTGTCCATGCGTTTTGCAGCTCAAAGAGTCGATCGGCAGTTGGAATCCTACATGCGGGTTCACGGCATAGAGGGTCCATGGCCTGCGGGTGAACGGGTCATGGTTTGCATCAGTGCCAGCCCGTTCGGAGAACGACTGATAAGAATGGGTAAACGAATTGCTGAAGGAATGAAGGCAGAACTTCTTGTTGTCAATATTGATACACCTTCAAACTTTCTGAAACACGAAAAGGAAAAGGACCAAATGGCTAAAAGCTTGCATTTAGCGCAAGAGTTGAATGCCGAAATCATATCATTGAACGGTAATGATGTCGTTGAAGAATTACTTGAATTTGCCCAGAAACGTAATGTAACGCAAATCATCATTGGTAAATCCTGTGATTTTAATTTTCGGGAACGCTTTACAGGTTCGATCGTGGAAAAAGTTCTTAGGCAAAGTCACAATATCAGTGTTCATGTTATACCAGGCGATGGTTCAAAGACTAAACAGCACAATGAAGTAAAGTCAACTCGTGTAAAAAAACCTTATGATTCTATTCCCTATTTGACATCATTTGTTTCTCTGGCAATTATTACTGTTATTGCGTGGTTAGGGAGTTCTGATTTAGGCCTAGTTAACACCGCCATGCTTTATCTACTTCCTGTACTTTTAAGCGCAGGGCGCTACGGGAAAAAAGTTGGAGTTTTCACAGCGATTATATCAGTTATAACCTATGACTTTTTTACAATTCCCCCAGTTTTGACATTTACGGTAGCTGATTTTAGATATCTTATCAGTTTTGGCATTATGATTCTTATAGGTTATTATCTGGGTAATCTGTCTACCCGTTTAAGAATACAAATTATGAATTCTCGTCTGAGAGAGTCTCAAACAGCAGCCCTTTATTCCTTAAGTCGTGAAATTGCAGCAGTATCTGACTTGGATATAGTCCTGGAGAGTGCTGTGAAAAAAGTATCGGATGTCATACAAGGTGATGTTGATATTTTAGTTCCGGAAGCAAGTGGACAGTTGGTCTTACGTGCCAGCACAAATTTCAACAGTGCATTTGAGGAAAATGAGAGGGCAGTTGCCACATGGGCTTTTGAAAATAAGCAGATAGCGGGAAGAGGTACTGACACTCTTGGCGGGGCTAAAGGATTTTACCTTCCCTTAGTATCGGAACAGGGAATTTGCGGGGTTCTTGGAGTACAGTTTAAAAGTTCAAAAAGATATCTGTTATCTGAAAAAAGGAGTCTAATTGATGCCTTTGCCAGCTTGACTGCATTAGCCATCGCCCGAATATCGCTGGTTGAAAAAGCAAGAGATGCCCAACTGTTAAGCGAGTCTGAAAAACTTCGGACGGCATTACTTAACTCGATATCCCATGATTTACGAACTCCCCTCGCTTCAATGATAGGTTCAGTGACAAGCCTATTGGAAAATGATAACCTTTTCGATGCTGCGTCCAGGCAAGATCTGCTTCAAACGATTAAAATTGGCGCTTTGAGAATGAATAAGTTAGTGAACAATTTGCTTGATATGGCACGCCTGGAAAGTGATATGCTTAAGTTAAACAAAGAGTGGTGTTCGATCGATGAAATTATTAAAGAAGCCATTAAATATTTTGAGGAACGCACTGCGAACAAGAGAGAAATTGTCTGCGAGATTTCCAATAGAGATTTATTAATTAATGTAGATTTCATTTTGATTAGACAAGTACTTACCAATCTTTTAGATAATGCCTTGAAATATTCGAGGCAGGATAGTGAAATATATATAATTGTTAGAAATAACGAAAAACAAGTGGAATTTTCCGTTCAAGATTGGGGTTTAGCGATTCCGTCGGAAGATTTAGAACATATTTTTGATAAGTTTTATCGAGTTCGCTCTCCGCGTCAGATCAGCGGTACGGGATTGGGTCTAGCTATCTCAAAGGGAATCGTTGAACTGCATGATGGGGTAATAGAGGCAAAAAATAATAGGGAAAATGAGGGGGTTACTATTTCATTTACCATTCCATTAACTGAAATACCCGCAAGCATTCCGGAGGAGGTAGGAGATTAGCATGAATGAGAAAGGAAAACGGATACTTGTTATCGATGATGAGTCGCAGATTCTTAGGCTTCTGAAGGTTTCGCTGTCTGTACATGGTTATGAGGTATACGAAGCTTATAATGCTGAAGAGGGACTAAAAACGATAAGTGAAATGAAACCGGATTTAATTATTTTGGATTTAGGACTGCCTGATTCTGATGGTATTGATGTTCTCACAAAAGTAAGAGAGTCTTCCAGAGTTCCGATTGTTGTGCTGACTGCTCGTGAACATGAAAATGATAAAGTTTTAGCCTTTGATTTAGGAGCGGATGACTACGTTACCAAGCCATTTGGCATGGGAGAACTTCTGGCTCGGGTTCGGAATGCTCTAAGACACAGTTACGATATTAGTGATGATGAAATCCTGAAATTTGGCGATATTACTATTGATCAAGAGAATCGAGAAGTCAGAGTCAATGACAATCTGATTAAGTTAACACCGACAGAGTATCAATTACTGACCTTACTGGCCCAAAACAAAGGAAAAATATTGACACACCATCAGATCCTCAGTACGATTTGGGGACCGAATACCGATTCCAATAGCCATTATCTAAGAATTTATATTGGACAGTTAAGGAAAAAGTTGGAACGAGATCCATCAGAACCGATTCATGTAATCAATGAACCTGGAGTTGGGTATAAGCTGGTATAATAATAAAAAGAACGAGCTAACATTTGTAATGAATTTAGTTGGAAGTTAGCCTTATTGCTTATATTAATAGGTGGAGACGGACAAATCTAAAATTTGAATATTTATATAAAGGAAGGCACTAAAAGTTGGGGTTTAGTGCCTTATTTTTTGTCGAAATAATTGAACATTCCATTTATCAAGAAATTTAATGCTAAATATAACATCTTTATATTTAATTTATGCGTCTAAAGCCGATTTTTATTACATATTTATCTTATTTTTATATAATTTTTACGTTCCTTAGATTTATAATAGGTCTGCATTCTTATTGGAAAAGTGTAATTATAGGACTAAGGGGGAATATCAGTCGTACAGCCATAGGTGAAATAGATACAATACGTATCAATGTTTGAAAGTCAAGCAGTTAGGAAGGGGATTGATATGCTTCGTCTTAAAAATTTATTAATTGGTAAGCCTCTTGAAAATTCTTCGCTCGCCCATGAAAAATTAACTAAGATTAAGGCCCTGGCCGTGTATTCTTCAGATGCCTTATCCTCAGTGGCATATGCTACAGAGGAAATATTATGGGTTCTCGCACCAATTGGTGCTTTCGCCTTGTCGTATGCACTTCCAGTCTCGGGAGTAATTTTATTGCTGTTAGCAACGTTAATCATGTCCTATCGCAAAACAATTTTTGCTTATCCATCAGGTGGTGGGGCATATATTGTGGCAAAGGACAATTTGGGTCAACATGCTGGTTTAATTGCTGGAGCTTCATTGGTCATAGATTATATCTTAACAGTTTCAGTAAGTATAGCCTCTGGTGTGGCGGCCATCACTTCAGCCTTTCCAGGTCTGCTACAACATACAGTAGCTCTGTGTTTATTCTTTGTTTTACTGTTAATGATTGTTAACCTTCGCGGTATTAAAGAGGCGGCTGCTGTTTTTACGTTACCAACTTATATTTTCATTTTTTCATTATTAACATTGATTGGTGTTGGGGTCTATAAACATTTTATGGGTCTGCCAATTCCACTGGCTCCAATTAATCCGGTCTTAGGTTCAACCCCTCAAAACTTCATTACTTTGTGGATATTAGCAAAGGCTTTTTCCTCAGGATGTACGGCTCTCACAGGAGTTGAGGCTATTAGTAATGGTGTCCCTAATTTTAAAGAACCTCGTTCACGAAACGCTGCTTTAACGCTCGTTTCTATGGGAATTATTATAGTTTTTCTCTTCGGAGGAACTACCTTCTTAGCTCAACTTCTCCATGTCACACCAAACGCTGATGAGACGGTTATTTCGCAAATGGCTCGCATTTTAACTGGCAGAGGATGGTTCTACTATTTATTACAAGCTAGCACCGCTGCTATTCTAATTCTGGCCGCCAATACAAGCTATAATGATTTCCCCTTAGTCTTTAGTCTCATAGCCAAAGATGGGTATTTACCGCGGCAATTTTCCGCACGTGGCGATAAGTTAGTCTTTTCAAATGGAATTGTAACTTTATCAGTATTGGCCGCTATACTTTTGGCTATTTTTGGCGGAGATACTCATAACCTTCTCCCGCTATATGCTATTGGAGTTTTTCTCTCATTTACCTTATCGCAAGTTGGAATGGTCGTGCACTGGCGCAAGACAAAAGAGCCAGGCTGGAAAACAAACATCATGGTCAATGGATTCGGAGCTACTTTAAGTGGAATTGTACTTTTGATCTTGGCAACTGAAAAATTTATCAGCGGTGCCTGGATCGTCATTGTACTAATACCGTTATTGGTCATGGCTTTCTTGAAAATCCATAAACATTATGTTGAAATTGCTAAAGAATTGAGTGCAGATGGTCAAATTTGTGAACACCCTGAACACATAAAAGTTATTGTACCGGTTGCCACGTTTACTCGGGTCGTTGTTAATACCATAGAATATGCAACATCCATTAGCAGCGATATTACAGCTGTGCATATTGTGCTTGACGAGGAAAAAACAGAGAAATTGAAGACAAGATGGAATGATTTTTATCCGAATATTCCTCTGGTAACGCTTCCCAGTCCTTATAGATCCTTTTTGACACCTATCATTCAGTATCTGGAAAGTGTTGAAAAAACAACTGCACCTCATGAACTAATTATGGTGTTGATCCCAGAATTTATAACTCATAAATGGTGGCAATACTTCTTGCATAATCAAACTGGATTGGTCTTAAAGTCAGTGTTATTTTTTAATAAAAACTATGTTATTGCAAGTGTGCCTTATCATCTTAGTAAAAAGAAAGCGGCTACTAAAAATATACAGGCTTCATCAGAATGAAATTTAATTGTTAAAGAAAATGGTTCTATTTTAAATCCACATAAAAATCAGGAGTTTTGATATGAAAAAGGCAGGAACAAAAATTCTTGTAATTGATAATGAAACACAAATTCGCAGGCTTTTGCGGGTAACTCTTACTGGCCATGGATATGTTGTTAAAGATGTCGATACAGGAAAGGACGGACTTGACGCTGTGGTTAAGTTTGCCCCCGATTTAGTTCTCCTGAGCATCGAGTTGCCTGATATTAATGGATTTGATGTGCTTCGCGAGCTACATGGATGCTACCAAATTCCTGTGATCATTTTGTCCTACAAAAATCAGGAAACGGATATGATAACAGCCTTAGATAACGGGGCTTATGATTATATGGCAAAACCCTTTGGTGTAGGTGAATTATTAGCGCGCATTCGAACAGCTTTGCGTCACGTTGCAGAATCAAGGGAACATTTTCCTTTGAAATTCGATGATTTGAAGATTGATTTTGCACATCAGCAAGTATTTAAGGAGGGTAAAGAAGTTATGCTTACACCAACGGAATACAAAATTGTGAAAAAATTAGCCATTCATTCAGGAAAGGTTTTTACTCATACATCATTAATGAGTGCAGTGTGGGGGCATCCATCCAAAAAGAATATTCAAGATTTACGGGTATTCATTGGACAGATTAGGCGTAAGTTGGAGCAGGATCCATCTAGACCACGCCATATTATTACTGAACCCGGAATAGGTTATAGATTATTGTAAAATGGACAATTAACCTTCGAACCTCTGTCCTAGTCATTCCGTGGCTTAGATCAGCTTTCTCTTTTAAAGACGTTGAGACGATGGGCCTAGTAAAACTAGGCCATCCGCAGCCACTATTAAACTTATCATTTGAACAAAATAGAGGTTCGCCCGAGACCACATCAACGTAAATACCTTTACGTTCATTATTCCAATATTCGTTTTGGAAAGGTGGTTCGGTGCCATTCTCTTGTGTAACATGATATTGTAAATCAGTTAGTCTGGATTTTATCTGCGATCTATCGATTGGCCAATTCTTATTTATAAACTCATCGCGGCCAGACCCTTGACGATATAGAGAATAGCGGAAGTAGTTTTTCTCATGGAAATCTTGATGATATTCTTCTGCAGGATCACTTAGGCGACCTGAATTACCTTTCCGTTAAGAATTATCTTAAGTATTTAGCTTTTTTGCGTCCCAATAAAACACTTGGATAAATTTTTTCGAATTGATTCGGGCATGGGATTGACCACTATCTTGACCATTCTTCAGCTCAAGCATCTTTTTTCGGATTTGGTCAAAATCAAAATACTTTGAAGCATATTCTTCAAATTTGGGATTAGAGTAATCTGTAAGTCCCAAGGAGGCAATATGAACTAAGGCATGGTAGATCGATCTGCGGACTCTTTGTTCAGTGGCCTTTATTTCCTTTTGAAGAGTTACAGGATCATTTTTCAGACCGAGCTTTTGTTTTCCTGCATTCGAGAAAATTTCCTTGAGAGATGGGAAAGTGTATTCGTTTCCTGCGATTTTTTCATGTTCATATAAATATTTAAGTATGGATAAAAGGTCCTGTCCACCGCTTTCCCCGCCGATTCCCAATTCTGATAAAAGGAAGCGTCCAGAATCGTTAATTGACTTGACCTGATAAGGGCTATAAAGCGGGTTTGCGAAATTATCATTAAGATTACTAAGAGTTTTCTTAATATGTTGGATAGATTGATCGACCAGTATACGTTCGCTCACTTTCTTTAAAACACTCATAACTTCGTTCCGATTCAGAGGTTTAGTAATATAATACTCAATTCCGCAGGTATAGGCTTCCCCAATCATCTCTTTGAAATCGCATTGGGAAATCATAATAATTTTGCCGTTAAATACCTCTTGAAGACTTCTTGCAGTTTGAATTCCATCCAGGTGAGGCATTAGAAGATCTAGAATTAAGATGTCAACCTTTTTCGTCTCAAGAAGTTTTGCATTGATTTCCGAACCGTCACGAGCTTCCCCTACGATCTCATTTGCTAAGTCTTCTTCAATAATTTCTGTTAGCATGGCGCGAAAAGCGATATCGTCATCCACAATAAAATAGCGCATTTTCTTTATCCTCTTTCCATTAAGGCTTTGATGGGTACGCGCACAAGGAAACAGGTTGAATGTAATGAAGGCTCATTTAATAATTGAATTGTTCCCCCAAGGCTTTCAGTAATATCTTTAATATACGATAAGCCAATACCCGTGGAAGGTCGTCCGGAAATATCAAACTTTGTTGTAAACCCATACTCAAAAATGGCGCTCTGGATTTTTGCGGGGATACCGGGGCCATTGTCACAAACTTTAAATTCAACATCGTCTTGGCAGCGGGTAATGAATATTAACACTCTTCCAGCATCCATTATAGCTTCCACCGCATTACTTACCAAATTATTAAGAATAGAAAAAACAGTATAGGTATAATAACTCGGGTGCTCGCCTTGAATGCAAATTTTAAAATCTAAGTTTTTCCCTATTAACTGTGCATATTTTTGATTAGTTTCTTGAATTATAGTGCCTAGATCATTAACATTTATATAATCGGTAAAATTTTTATCGGAAATGATTTTGGATAACCCAGCATAAATACGTTGGTTATCCTTTTTGATTTCGTGAATTTCGCCCGCAAGTTTTAGGGCAGTTTGAGCGAATGCCTGATTTTGAGGGATTTGCGTATCGGTGAGATGACGATATAGAGTATAACAGGCTCGGGTAGCCTCTTCTGAGTTTTTAATCGATTTCTTAAGTTGAATTGTTTCGACAAATAAGTTTGAAATTTCAACAAGCATGTCATCAATACGTTGCTGTTGTTGCTCTTCTAATAATTGGGCTTCCCGTATTGCAAAGATACTATAAAATCCGAGCACTAAAAAGCTCCGAATAATCGCGATGGGTGCAAGTGTAACCAAGAGACCATCAGGAATGCTCATTCCTATTAAAATATGCCTAACTAAAATTTGCGCAAGGCTTGCCAAAATCTCAGCACAAGCAGCTAATATTCCAATTAGGAGCGGCTTATCTGAAAAACGCTTAATTCGAAAAAGGAAAAAAAACGCGCCATATGTTAAATAGTAGAATAACGCATCAATATTAGAAATTAGTGCATAGTTCAAAGTTCCTATCTTGGAAGTAGTAATTCCAAGTAATAAACGGAAGCAAGATACAGAGATGCCGACTAATAATCCCGCAACAAGCGGGTTTATTTTTTTCTTTAATAACAAAAAAAAGAAAAACGTCGGTGTTCCTAAGCTAACTCGGAAGCTATCATCAAAGGGATATATTCGATACTGACCAGCAATAGGAACGATTAGCATCATAAAAGCCAAGGTCGGAAAGCGCTTCTGCAAATTAAGCTTAGGCATCTTGAATCCTTTCAATTCAAAAAATTTACATTTTATATTAATTATTAGTGCAATCACTCCTGATGTCAAGATATATTTCTACATAATAAGCTAAATTTCATCAAAATTCATATTAATGCATATTAGTTCTTCTCCATGCCGCATCTAAAAAAGTTTGACTTGTTCAGTGTAACTTTTTGTAGTTTTTTGTATTTTGCCATAGATAAAAGCTTATGATTATTCTGATAAGTGCGAAGAAGGTGTATTAATGCGAATTAATGGGGGGGATGGGACCACTCGCACATAATTGTTGATGATTTTCCGCATCCAGATCGGACAGCATCCATCGTAGAACAAAGAACGGATCCAACGCCATTTATGATACAAACGGCGAGACTATTGGAAAAATCCGGGGCTGAACTAATTGAAATGGCGTGTAATACAAACAATGGAGGAATAGAAATGTCAATAACTGAAAAAAGAGTAGAAAAGGATTTTCTCGGCAGCAAGGAAGTACCTAGTGATGCCTATTACGGAATCCAAACTTTACGTGCGACAGAAAACTTCCCGATCACAGGCTATCGTATTCATGAAGACTTGATCAAGGCGATGGCCATTGTTAAAAAGGCAGCAGCTAAAGCCAATATGGAAGTTAAACATCTCAACCCACGTCTGGGTGAAGTTATTTGTAGTGCCGCGGACGAGATCATCCAAGGTCAATGGCATGAGCAATTTATTGTTGATCCGGTCCAAGGTGGTGCAGGTACTTCAATCAATATGAACACGAATGAAGTCATCGCCAATCGCGCCATCGAAATTCTCGGCGAGAACAAAGGAAACTATTCAGTTATTAGTCCGAACACGCATGTTAATATGGCCCAATCGACGAATGATTCCTTTCCAACAGCAGTGCACATTGCTATCCTCACTGGACTTGAGAGGCTCATAAAGACGATGGAAGAAGTTTATGGCACGTTTGTGAATAAAGCGAAAGAATTTGAAAGTGTTATCAAAATGGGACGCACGCACTTACAAGATGCTGTTCCTATTCGATTGGGTCAAGAGTTCGAAGCGTATAGTCGAGTCTTTAAAAGGGATATTGACCGCATCAAGGCTACACGTAACCATCTTTATGAAGTTAATATGGGAGCCACTGCCGTTGGTACGGGACTAAATGCCGATGAGAACTACATTAAAATAGTAGTTCAACTTTTAGCGAATCTAAGTGGATTCCCCTTGGTTAATGCTGAGAATCTCGTTGATGCAACCCAAAACACGGATGAATACACTGAAGTTTCTGCTGCCTTGAAGGTTTGCATGATTAATCTTTCGAAGATTTGCAACGATATCCGTCTTATGGCTTCCGGCCCACGTGCTGGACTGAGTGAGATCAATCTTCCTGCTCGTCAGCCCGGTTCATCAATCATGCCTGGGAAAGTCAATCCGGTTATGTTCGAGGTTGTTAATCAAGTTGCTTTTCAGGTAATCGGAAATGATCAAACGATCTGTTTTGCATCGGAGGCTGGTCAATTTGAATTAAATGTCATGGAGCCAGTGTTAGTCTTTAATTTGTTGCAGTCTCTGACCATTATGAACCAAGCCTTAAATGTCTTTAAAAAATATGGATTAGCAGGAATCACAGTCAATGTCGATCGTTGTAGAGATTATGTCAACAGAAGTGTCGGCGTAATAACAGCACTTAACCCGCATCTCGGCTATGAGGCAGCGGCCCGAATTGCTCGCGAAGCTATCGAAACGGGTAAGCCAGTACGAGAACTTTGTTTGGAACAGGGAGTTCTGTCCAAAGAAGAATTGGACATTATTCTTAATCCCTACGAAATGACGCATCCGGGTATCGCTGGCGCAGAACTATTAAACAAAGATGGCTCAAAAACGGCTTAAATCAGTTACCGAACCGTTTGAGCGATCTTCAGGAAGGAGAGACACAAAACCTGTTAAAGGGTAAGAAGACATGAAGATAATTAATGTGAATGAAATTATAGAAGCCGTAGAAAAAATGTGTATTGAAGCTAACTATGACCTTGGAAATGATGTAATGCTCAGTTTTCAGCGGGCCTTAAAAACGGAAACATCGTCCTCAGGACGGGAAGTCCTTGAGCGTCTAATCGAAAATGCTTCGATTGCTCATGAAGAGCGAGTGCCAATGTGTCAAGATACAGGAATGACCATCATTTTTGTTGAAGTGGGCCAGGATTTGCATATTGAGGGCGGAATGCTTACAGATGCACTGAATGAAGGGGTACGTCGTGGCTATAAAAAGGGGTATCTCCGTAAATCGGTGGTCAATGATCCGTTTGAACGGGTAAACACCGAGGATAATACTCCCGCTATTATTCATTATGATTTTGTATCTGGGGATGAGCTTCATATTACGGTTGCTCCAAAAGGTGCGGGTAGTGAAAACATGGGGGCTTTAAAAATGTGCAAGCCTTCCGATGGTTTAGAAGGGATCATGCAATTCGTCGTGGATACTGTGGAAAGAGCAGGGGGGAATCCTTGCCCACCGATTATAGTGGGCGTCGGTGTGGGTGGCATAATGGAAAAAGCAAGTTATTTAGCGAAAAAAGCACTTCTCCGCGAAATAGGCGTTCATAATAAGGAAGAGCGCTTAGCGAAAATCGAAGAGAAATTATTGGAGCGGATCAACAAACTGGGGATTGGGCCGCAAGGCTATGGGGGAACAAACACGGCATTAGCGGTTAACTTGGAAGTTTTCCCGACTCATATTGCTATGTTGCCGGTCGCCGTCAATATCAACTGTCATGCAGCCCGCCATAAGGAGATAATTCTGAAGGGGAGGGAATATTAATGACGGAGGTCGTTCGTATTGAAACCCCGCTGACCCATGAAAAAGCAGCTCAGCTTAAATCCGGCGATAATGTTCTACTAAGCGGTGTCATCTATACCGGACGGGATGCCGCGCATAAAAAAATGGTGGAAGCATTGGCTCGTGGGGAAGAACTTCCATTTAACGTAAAAGACCAGATCATCTTTTTCGTTGGGCCTACTCCGCCGAAACCGGGTCAAGTGATCGGTTCGGCGGGACCCACAACAAGTTATCGGATGGATGCGTATTCCCCAACGTTGATTGAACGGGGCTTGACAGGAATGATCGGTAAAGGCTTGCGTTCTGCAGAAGTCGTTGATGCCATGAAAAGATATGGTGCGGTATATTTCGGCGCAATTGGTGGTTTGGGTGCCCTTTTAGCGAAACGAATTGTTGCCGCGGAAGTTATTGCTTATCCGGAACTTGGCCCGGAAGCTGTGCGGCGTCTTGAAGTCAAGGATTTTCCGGTAATGGTCATAATCGATCAAGAGGGAAACAACCTCTATGAGATAGGAAAGGCGAAGTATCGTACTATCTAAAAAGATTATTCTTGGTAATAGTTATGTATTTGTACATCGATTCACGCCAATTTGGTCGAATGGGACAGGCTCTTATCATACACTTTGGCCAAAATCTTTTTAGAACTGAGGTCGTGGAATTGTGGTATTAATTCTGAAACTGCATAACTCCTGTTAATGAAAGACGGATAGAGTAAACGACTTAACTATTTTCTAGAGGAGGACGGATTAAATTGAACAAAAAACTTGCAATTTATATCTTCAGTGGGCTTATTTTAGGTGCCATTGTGGGACTTATGTTTCCTTCGTTCGGTGTGGCGATTCAGCCGGTTGGGAAAATGTTCATAAACCTGATCGAAATGGTTATCATTCCGCTGGTTTTTTCAGCATTAGTTGTCGGAGCATCCGGAATCGCGGATATGAAAAAAATGGGTCGTATTGGACTGAAAAGCATTATTTGGTTTGAGTTTATTACCACCATCATTCTTGTCTTAGGACTTATCCTTGCGGATGTTCTCCATCCAGGGCTGGGCGTTCACATTCAACAAGCAAACGTGGGAGATTACAGTGCTGCGAAAGGTCAGAAAATTGATATCATCTCTATGATTGTCAACATTCCTCCGTCCAATCTGATTAAGGCAATGTATAACGGTTCTATGCTGTCCATTGTGTTCTTTGCCACCATACTTGGGCTGGCTATTGCATCCGTAACAGGGGAAGCCGGCAAAGTAGCCATCCGCTTTTTTGAAGGTATTTCACAAGCGACGTTCACAATCATCCGATGGGTTATGCAAGTGGCGCCGATTGGTGTTTTTGCTCTTTCTGCTTATGCAGCTGGAAACTATGGTATCAAAGTGTTCCTGCCATTGGCAAAGGCAATTGGTGTAATGTACTTGGGACTTGCAATTGTTCTCTGTGTTCTGTTCCCGCTTGTCAGTAAATTTATTCTGCATGTACCGTTCTTCAAGTTGTTCCGGGGAATCCTCGATCTCTTTATCATTGCATTCTCTACCGCAAGCTCTGAAGCGGTTATGCCGCAGTTGATTGAATTTGTGGAAGAGATTGGCGTACCAAAATCGATTTCGTCCTTCGTTATTCCGCTTGGACTTTCCTGGAACGACGACGGGACTAGCCTGTATTTATCGGTTGCGGCTATGTTCGTCGCGCAGTTAGGTGGACTCCATCTTTCCATCAGTCAGGAAGCCGTGATGATTTTGATGCTGGTTATTACGTCGAAAGGGATGGCCGGTGTTCCGATGGCTGGATTCGTTGTGCTGCTTACAACTGCAACCGCAGTCGGGTTGCCAATGCAGGGGATTGCATTATTAGCCGCTGTTGACCGCGTTCTCGACATGGCTCGCACCGCTGTCAACGTTATTGGGCACCCGGTGGCTGCCATCGCCGTTGCGAAGTGGGAGAAAGAGTTTGATGAAAGTAAGCTGCAGCAATTTTTGAAAAACGGCAAGCGTAGTCAGGGTATATCCGATAGTGCTAATGCAGCCAGATAGTGTCTGTGGATTGATAGCGTAAATGTCCGTAATTCGACAGAGAGACTGAACGAGATGCCTGGATCTATCAGTCTCTCTGTCACATTGTAGGCTCGAAAAATAAAGAAGTGTCTGGAGCTTGTTGCTCATTGACGTATCAGAGATCAACGCATTCTTATGATAATTAACGAACAGACGTCTATAACCAATGGCTGAGATGTCTGTTCGTTTTATCGGCGCTCAGCTACAAAGAAAAAACCCGGCCTATCCAATATTGCAATCAGGAATGATTCGCTATCACGATATCATCCGCTTTACCAATCCGACTATAGTGGAATAACTCTGCTTCAATGGTTACGGTATTCGCCGGCATTGGCTCCTGGATAATGTCGGCTTTCAGTTTAAGTCCCAGTTTTCCTATAGGTTTGTCAGTTTTCATGAAAAAGCCCAGACCACTGTTCTTATGGTCTGGTTCCCCATCCAGCCACCTTTTGCTATAAAAGTGAAGGTGGATATCCTCTTCACACTCATACTCAATAACCGGATAGCACATTCCTTTAGGGCACATCTTTGAAAAACGCTCTTCAAATTCTGCTTTACTTCGGGCCAGTTCCTCCAGGGATTGTTCCTTTAGCTGGGGATTAGCAAAGGTCTTCGACATCTCCTCCCGCATGTCATAGAGGGTAACCTTGTTAATCTGCACCCAATGCTCCTCTCCGCTTACCTTATCGGTAAAGTATAGTTTATTCGGGTATTCGCTGCCGACAGTCAAAGTCACAGGCATTTCCAGCAGATGGCGTGTGTTGGAAATGCGCATGGAAAAACGGATGGGTACATCTGTATCAAAGGCCGGAATGGTGTCATACGTACCTTCGAAATTTAGATTTGTCAGAAACATAGCGTCAATATCCTTAGTATCAAGGCCCGTCGGATTCCAGCCTTTTAAGAGAAATTGGGTAAACAAGGCTGCCTTATCCCATTGCATTGTACCGCATTTGCAGCTGCCGCTTTCATTGGTCTTCAGTTCCAAGTCGCCAAAACAGACTCTTTCCACGCTGCCAAAACACAGGGTGGGGCGAAGATTCCTGTCGCCTCGCTGTTGGATGCGGTTAGTAAGCGCTTCCCCAGGAGAAGCTGCCAATACGGCAATTTCAGCATTCTCCAGTTTTTCCCGATACGCCTCGTCATATTGCAAAATCAACATTTGTAATGTACCATCGTCACGGAGTACCATACCCATGATATGGCAGATTACACCGTCGGTCTCAGCATTCCTGCTGATGACGGCTATTTCTTTGACTTGGGATAATCGGTTTTGTAATGCTTTAAAATTCATGGAAGTCCTCCTCTATTATTTAGTGGGGGTTGTCACGTATCGTAGTATTCTGTGCCGGATCACTTCTCTGTTAAATTAATTCTTTAATGGAATATATTGCATTAAGTTTAGCATAGCCGCTCTTCAGATCCAAGCAAAGAAATGATGCAGATGCAAAACCGATTAAAACATATATAGAATTCTGAAAATTCGGCCAAAGAATAAAGGCAAGGCCGTGGGACGTGAAGTAATCATGGCCCGTCTATGGGAAACGTACAGTTATATCGACGAATACACTCTGAAGGTGAACTGTACCGCTCTGGCCCTTCTGGTCCTGACAGCAGATTTCTATGGCTATTTGGGATCGGCCTCTATCTGTGCAAACGGATCCTGACCAAGCTGTCCGATACCATTGTGATCTACCTTACAAAAGGGTAAGCTTAAACCGGAAAATGTAAGCCAAAGTTATGGCAGGGCATTATCCAGTTTTGCTATACTGAAGTCATAATTTGAGGAGGGATTCAGATGAAGAAAATTAGTCTGATTTTGGTAGGAAGCCTAATCATATCAATTGTCTTGACAGGATGCAGTCCCAAAACAGCGAATAATAAGAATAATAATTTAAGTAAGGTGCAGCAGAGCACTGACAAATTAACAAATCAAAATACTGAAGTCCCAAAGTCAAACAATAAGCCAGATACAGGAAACAACCTAGCATTTAATCTAGTAGCTTCGACATATACAAATAAAAATATCAAGATAAACTATCCACAAATTACAGGTTTTAGCGATTCGAATAAGCAAAATCAAATTAATAATTTGATTAAAAATGATATATTAAATGACTATCAAAAGGATATTGCCAACTTGGTGAAATATTATTATAAAGACAATGCTCAAGCAGAAGATGCTTTAACTGAAGATGTGAACTATTATATAAAGTTAAACAGTACGAAACTTCTTAGCGTTCTATATGTAAAGAATGGAAGTATTCCAGGTTCAGCACATCCTAATACTTCTGTTCATTCAGTAAACATCGCTATTGAGAGCGGAACTATATTGAAATTTAAAGACCTCATTAATATAAATAATAATTTTGTAGAAAAAATTAAAAATGTTAAAAGTGGATTGTGGATACCCAAGCCGTTACCAGGTATTGAAACAACGGATGAAATAAATAAAGAGCTTAGGGGAGCACTCGCCAGCAATTTGAGTATGCTGCAAAATAAAGATTTAATTGACCAGTTCAATGCAGATGACTATAGTTATTATTTTACAAAAGATTATTTTGGAATGACTTCTGATATTCCTCATGCTCTTGGCGATTATGCAGAGGTTGAAATAAAATATGGAGATATAAAGGATAACATGAAACCAGAGAATGAGGTTTGGAAAGAACTTATAAATACACAAGGGCAAAAATGATCTGTAGAGATTCCAGCTTTTCCCGAGAAATGACCAGATGAATAATATAGGCCGAGAGAAACCACTGGAAATCATGAGAAAAAATGGAAATAGTTGCCGGAGGAAGGATTCAATTATATATGAAGCCTGATAATGCCTAGATATTATGAAGGGCAATAAGATAATGAGGATATGATATAATGAAGAAAATAGCTTGAAATTAAAATAAGAAACCAAATACGGGGGATGGTATTTTGAAAATCATTGATGCGCATTTGCATTTTTCCTGTCGCCCTGGATTTAATGAAACGGCGAAAAATATATCACAAGTGGAATTTAGTGCTCAAGGGCTAAGACAAGAGTTTGAACAAGCCGGTGTTGTAGCTGGAATTATCATGGCAACGCCCAGTCGGGAGCCCAACCAACCTTCGGGAAGTCCGGAAGAATTTGTTTTGGCAGATGGGACTGTAGAAGGTTTACTTTCTTGTGTAGGCGTCAATCCTGAAAGGCTTAAGGAAGATCATAAAGAACTTGATTATATTGAAGGAGAACTTAAAAAAAGGGAAGTGACAGGGATTAAACTCTATCCCGGTTATTTTCCATATTATGTGTATGATTCGATTTATGATCCTATCTATGAGCTGGCTCGCAAATACGAAGTTCCCGTAGCGATTCATTGTGGCGATACACAATCCCCAAAAGGGCTTTTGAAATATTCCCATCCGTTAACGATTGATGAGTTAGCCGTAAAACAAGAGGACGTTACGTTTGTGATCTGTCATATGGGCGTCCCGTGGATGATTGATGCAGCAGAGGTCACCGCCAAGAATCATAATGTTTACGCAGACTTATCCGGACTCATCGCAGGGAATAAAGAGCGCGTGATGAAAATCAAAGATAAAAGGCTTTACGTCGAGTATATACAGCAAGCCTTAGTCATTTCGAATTGCTATACTAAAGTTCTCTTTGGATCAGATTGGCCACTTGTACCTATTAAACCTTACGTAGAATTTATTAAGCATGTTATACCGGAAGAGTATCACCAAGCTGTATTTTATCGAAATGCGCTTAAGGTTTATCCCAAACTTAATGAAATTTTGTAAAACAAGCGTGGTCAAGGATTATACCCTTGACCACGCTTGTTTTTTCAAAACTACGGCAGGAATTCAAACACCTGCAGCACTTGCCTAGTCTGTGGACTCGTTGACAATAACCCTGTAAAGCAAAAGAAGTGTCCGCCACATAACGGTGGGAACACTCCTTTTGCTTTAAATAATGACAGTTAGGTTTTACTATGGTATATTTACCCAGATAGATTCCTATTTTGGAACGTATGTCGGCTGTAGCTCCCAGGAGTTCTAACAGGTTGTCGCGGGACGGTTAGCCACACCCTTTTAGAAAGGGGGTGGTAGGATGATCTCAATGGTTGAGGCGATGTATTTAATGATTGCATTTGCTACACTCGTTGTTATGATCATAAAGAAGAAATAACCGCCCCTAGCAAGGACTGCGGTTATTTCTTTTAACCTCTGATTCGGGCTAACCCTTCGGTTAGACAATCTGTCGGGCTGGCGTGATTGCAACACGTCAGTCCTTTTATAATATTATACCCACGGACTGTAAAATATGCAACCGGGTCACACACAAACTGTTGGTATCGCTATATTTGGCACAGCCTTTAATAATGATTTGCATAGCTGCGTACAAAGCAATGTAAATGGCGGTTGGTATGCGAGAAGACTCCCATCCTCTATAGGTGGTGAGATGAATCGCCGCCCTGGGATCTTTCTCGAACACCAGTTCCCAAGTCGTTCTCTTCGTGGTAAAATAATGGTGAAGAATGTTTGAAGCGGTGTTCGAAAAATACCTTGATGCCAGAGGAAATGCTCATAAGGCGAAAACCTTAGGATTCACTGAAATTCGTTACCCCTAAACATAAAAAGCATTTCAACAGTGCGTGGAAAAACGATGGATTTCGAATTGGTCAAAACGGAACTATTCAGTTGAGTTTGGGGCTTTTCAAAGGTAAGCGCCAAAAACCTATAACAGTTAAGGTTAAAAACGTGCTTCCCAGCTCAATTAAAGAGATTGAACTCATCCATGACCGAGGTCTTCAAATGGCTATAAGTTATGATGACGGTCAATCACCAAGAGAAACCAATAATTTGGATATTGCGGCCATCGATCTGGGAGAAATGCACACAGACGTATCTACAGATCGCCCAAGGTGACAAGCAGTAGAAGCCGGCCATACCGAAATGATGGACTCACGCCTATCGGGTGAGGCATCTCTAACGAGATATCTTTGAGACGTGGATTTTGGGCTTACCGGAAGCCCCTATCTTACTGCGAAAACAGTGTTTTCGTTCTTAGCGAAGTGTAGATAGGGGAGGTTCACATTTTAGTAGGCAACTGGAGAATAAGCATGAAGAACAGAACCTATATCGCAATTGATTTGAAATCCTTCTACGCTTCGGTTGAATGTGTGGAACGAGGACTTGATCCGCTGACCACCAACCTTGTTGTTGCTGACGCGAGCCGTACAGAAAAAACCATCTGTCTCGCCGTCTCTCCCTCCCTCAAAGCATACGGCATTCCCGGTAGGGCGAGGCTGTTTGAAGTCGTACAGAAGGTCAAGGAAGCAAATGCAGTACGGCTGCTCAAAGCCCCAGGACGAGCCTTTTCTGGTGTTTCCTGCAACGATACTGAATTGAAATCCTCACCGGGTCTCTCGTTAGACTACATTGTTGCAACACCGAGGATGGCGTATTATATAGAGTACAGCACGCAGATTTACAATATCTATTTGAAGTACATCGCGCCCGAAGATATTCATGTCTACTCCATTGACGAGGTATTCCTTGACGTTACCGATTATCTGAACACCTACAATCTTTCAGCCCGTGAGCTTGCCATGAAAATGATTCTGGATGTACTCAAAACAACGGGCATTACAGCAACGGCTGGAATTGGCACAAACCTGTATCTTAGCAAGATCGCTATGGATATTCAGGCAAAGCACATCCCTGCTGATAACAACGGTATGCGGATTGCCGAGCTGGACGAAATGAGCTACCGCCGCTCCCTGTGGTCGCATCGGCCTCTAACAGACTTTTGGCGCGTTGGAAAAGGATATGCCAACAGGTTGGAGAAAAAAGGCCTTTTTACAATGGGAGATATTGCAAGATGCTCTCTCGGTAAACCTACCGATTATTACAACGAGGATTTACTGTATAAGTTGTTCGGCATCAACGCTGAGCTGCTGATCGACCATGCGTGGGGGTGGGAGCCCTGCACAATTGCCGATATTAAAGCGTATAAGCCAAGCACAAACAGTATTGGATCGGGGCAGGTGCTGCACTATGCTTATACTTTTGACAAAGCGAAGCTGATCGTGCGGGAAATGACTGATCTGCTGGTACTTGATCTGGTAGATAAAAGGCTTGTGAGCGACCAGCTTGTTTTGACGGTCGGATATGATATCGATAATCTAACCAATCCAGAGATAAAGGAATCATATCACGGGGCAATCACCACCGACCACTACGGACGCGCCGTTCCGAAATCTGCGCATGGTTCAGTAAATCTTGGCAGACAGACCTCCTCTACAAAGCTAATCATGGATGCCGTCACAGATCTGTTTGAACGCATCGTTGACAAAAATCTTCTGATTAGAAGAGTCAACATCACAGCGAATCATGTCGTTGATGAGGCAGCTGTTCACAAGACAAGCAACTTTGAACAACTTGATCTCTTTACGGATTACGCGGCTGCGCAGGTAAAAAAAGAAGATGAAGAAGCTGAGCTTGCACGAGAAAAAAAGATGCAGCAAGCAATGCTGGAAATAAAAAAGAAATACGGCAAGAATGCCATTCTAAAGGGTATGAATCTGGAGGAAGGAGCTACCACTGTAGACCGGAATAGGCAGATTGGAGGGCACAAATCATGACGAGGACATATGACGACATTATTAATCTACCTCACCATGTCTCTACGACACACCCTCATATGACTGCTATTGACCGGGCAGCTCAGTTTTCCCCTTTCGCCGCTCTGACCGGTTATGATACCGCCATCAAAGAAACTGCAAGGCTGACTGACGAGAGAGTAAAATTGGACGAATATATGAAAGACGCTTTGAGTGATAGGCTGCAAATCATAGCAGATCGGATTAAAGAGTATCCCGAAATCGCAATTACCTATTTCCAGCCGGATGCGAAGAAGAATGGCGGCGCCTATGTTACTGCTATCAGTACGGCTAAAAAGATAGACGAATATGAACGGGTTATCGTTATGACCGATGGTACAACGATTCCCATAGACGAAATAATCAGTATAGATGGGCAAATATTTGAATTTATGGAAATACGTTGAACCGATAGTAAAGGTGTTATGATACATCGGAACTTCACAATGTTCTTATGTACCGTTATTGGCTGAAGATAATTAAGTTATGAAATTGAGGTGCTTTGGTGAAAAAAATCAGGCTGCCTCGGTATATGAGGCGGCCTGAACTCTGGAATAATCAGGGATAAGTTTCATCATTTTGCCTGGAAGATTATGCTATAATAGTTCTAACAGGTTGTCATGGGACGGTTGGCCACACCCTTTTCGAAAGGGGGTGGTAGGATGATCTCAATGGTTGAGGCGATGTATTTAATGATTGCATTTGCTACACTCGTTGTTATGATCATGAAGAAGAAATAACCGCCCCGGTCCAGGATGGCGGTTATTTCTTATAACCTTTAATTCGGGCCAACCGTTTGGTTAGACAATCTGCCGGGCTGGCGTGCTCACAACACGTCAGTCCTTATTTAATATTATATCCATAGATTGTAAACTATGCAACCGGTTCACATATGGAAAGGCTCATCTGCTTTCGGAACGGTCACCTTCTTCGAGGTGCAGGTCGATTTTTTGGCGTTCTAAGATCGGCCTCTTTAACTTAATCATGCGATCTAAGGCCTTTTGCATAGATGCGGCATTTGGTTGAAAGCCAACTAAACAAGAGCTGAGATAGTATATCGTTTTGATTAACAAATTTTCTCAATGGAAATAATTATTAAAAGCAATATTTTCACACCTAAGGTAGGTTTTTGCTAAAATTCGGCGAAATATAGAGAAGTATCAGATCCATTAATCTATGAGGTGAATTTGAGGTAAATTCTATGAACGAACAGCTTTTCAAACCTATTCAAGAAGCGACCTATTTAACGGTGCCCAATGCCTGGCGTTACCGTTCTATTTTGCGTTATGTTTATCAGCAGCATGAGCGCTTGCGCCATTACATTGTTCTGGAGGAGATTTTCCAGTATTTAAAGCAGGATCCTCACTTCCGGGAGCTCACTGAAGAGCAGTTTCAGCAAGATTTAGACCAGCTGGTGGCCTGGAAAAACCTGATTCCCCGGCAGGATACAGGCCGTGTTTCCAGTATTGCCGAGTTTAAGAAGCGAAAATTCCGCTATCAATTAACTCCCTACACCATTGAGATTGAACGCATGGTCTTGAGCCTTGAGCAGTTAGGAGAAGGGTTTGGCGGATCGCTGGAACGAACCATTTTTGACCGCTTGCTGGGCAACCTGATGGATATCAGCAAAGCCTGGGTGGCAGCGGAAGCGAAATTTGCTAAAACCAATGAGGAAATGTATCTTCTCTGGCAGGATTTATACGAGAACTTTCACAAACTGACAGATAACGCTGCTGATTATTTAGCCCATCTGCACAGCGAAAAAGTCGAAGAACAAATGATGACCGAGGCTTTTCTGGTGTATAAAGAAGCCTTAACAGAGTATCTGCGCAATTTTATGACCAGTCTGCAGAGAACTTCCTTTCGCATCGAAGGCTTACTGCAGGAAATCCCGGCGCTGTTCTCCCGTAAACTTAGCGAATGCGTGGCGGAATACGAGCTGTCCATTCCCCGCTTAGATGTCCGCCCATCTCAAGAACAGTTGATAGAGAGGTTTCAAAACGAATGGGACAGCTTGCGAATTTGGTTTCTGGGGGATGGCGGACGGGAAAGTGATCTGCTCTATCTCCAGAATGCGACGAATGAGACCATCCGGCGCTTGACTCGCTTTGCCCAGCGTCTGGGGGAGACGCATCATAATCTGCGCAATCGGCGGCTGGATTATTTACATATGGCCAAGTGGTTTGCCTCGCTGGAAACCCTGCCGGAGGCCCATGAACTCTCTGCCTGTGTCTTTGGAGTTTTTCATACCCGGCATTTATGGGTGGACTCTCCTAAGCAGACGGAAAGTTTCGAAGTGGAAGTTTGGGCCGAACCCCCGTCGGAAGTTCAGATCCGGCCGAAGGTACGCAGCTACAAAGAAAAAACCCGGCCCAATGCCGTTATCGATCAATCGGAACGTAAAAAAGCGGCTTTGGAAGCTTACCTTAAGGAAAAGGCGTTTGAGCAGCAACTCCTTGAGAATCTCATTCAGGATAACCAAATTGTTCTGCGCAATCTGTCGGAAATTACAACCTTTAGCCGCAAAACTCTGCTCACCTGGATCAGTAAGTGCATGGCTAATCCACAGCGCCAGGGAAAAACGGAAACCGGACGCTCCTTTACCCTGCAGCGTGCCAGCGATCGTCCGATCCGGCTGAATTGTGAAGATGGACTCTTGGAAATGCCGGATTATGTTTTAGTCTTTGAGAAAAAAGCGGAGGCAGCCCGATGAGTGAAAAGAAAGGCTTTGACGAAGTGGCTCGAGAGGGCTTAATTGCTCTCCTTGAGAATTTTTGGATTCTCCGGGAACAAGACCCGGAAACCTATCAAATCATTCGTGATCGGGAGAGCGCTCTGAAAGATTATTTTCTGGATAAATTAGGCTATCACCTGATTGTGCACAGGCATTTTGCCAAACTGGAAAAAATCCCGGCTTCTCCCGAGGCCTGGATGGGAATCGAGCTCTTCCAACAACCCAGGGATTACGCTTTATTATGTTGTGTGCTGGCCTACCTGGAGGGCATTACCGGGTATGAGCAATTTCTGCTCTCGGATCTTTGCGCCGAAGTACAAGCCCTCTATCCGGGGGAACTGGCCTTGGATTGGCGCAGTTACGAGCATCGCAAATCCTTGGTCAGGGTACTCCAGCTGATGATCGAGTTAAGAATCCTGACGGTGGTCGATGGGGAGACCTCCACTTTTGGGCAGAATGAAACCAGTGAAGTGCTCTATGAGGTTTCTGTTGTGGCCCGTTATTTTATGCGTTCCTATCCCAAGGATCTCTTCCAGTTTCAATCCAAAGAAGATATTCTGGCTGCCGAGGTCTTCGAAGGAGAAGACGAACTCCTGGGTGCACGCCGGCGCTATCGGATTTACCGCCAGCTCCTGCTTTCCCCCGCTATGTACCGCGGCAGTGCAGAGGATGCAGATTTTCTCTACTTGCGCAACTACCGCTCCCGTCTGCAGGATGATCTGGAAAAACACACCGGCTTACAATTGGAGCTCTATCGCAATACGGCCCTGCTGATTGCTCCGGAACCCAAATCCGCCCTTACACTCTTTCCCAATCAGAAGGGGATTTCCGACATCGCCTTGCAATTTAGCTCTGTTCTGAGGCAGCAAGTGAAGGAGGGTCACCCTAAAGCAGATTCTCTGGGGCGTATTGCCCTGACCTCTCTTGAATTTGAGCAGATTGTCAAGCTTTGTAAAGAAGGTTACGGGTTTGGCTGGAGTAAGCAGTACCGCGAAGGTCTCATTAAACACACTGCTGAGGAATTATTGGACTTTCTCTTGGATTGGACCTTTGCTAAGCGCAGCGACGAAGGAAACCTGATCCTTCTGCAGCCGGCTCTGGGCCGCTTAGCCGGAGATTATCCCCAGGAATTTCGCACCAAACATCAGACCAAAGCCGATAACGGTGAGGGTGACGATAAAAATAAGGCTGAACATAATAAGGAGGATTAGGATTCATGCGCTGGCAGTTAAATCGAGCGGGCTTATTTAATTTTTGGTATTACGATGAGGAAGAATTTCACTTTGCTGATGGTAAATTGCTGCTGCGCGGATCCAACGGTTCGGGCAAGTCGGTAACCATGCAAAGTCTGATTCCCGTCCTGCTGGACGGCCGCAAGTCCCCCGACCGGCTTGATCCCTTTGGCTCCCGCGCACGCCGCATGGAAGACTATCTCTTGGGAGAGAAAGAAGTTTCCGATCTCGATGAACGGACGGGATACCTCTACTTAGAATACCATCGGCCGGGTACCCAGGAATATTTAACGACAGGGATTGGGCTTAAGGCTAAGCGCCAGGGGACTCTTGAATTTTGGGGATTTGTTTTTTGGGACAATCGTCGCCTTGGCCAGGATTTCCAACTCTATAAAACAGAACGGGCTTTGAACGGTGAATTAGAGAAGATCCCTTTAACCCGACGGGAATTGGAAAATCGTCTGGGCGACGGCGGCGAAGTAGTCAAAACCCAGAAAGACTATATGGGTCTGGTAAACCGTTACCTCTTCGGGTTTAAAGCGGTTGAAGATTATGATGATCTGATTAAGCTGCTAATTCAATTGCGCAGCCCTAAACTTTCTAAAGATTTCCGGCCAACGGTGGTCTACGAGATCTTGAACGAAGCTTTACCGTCTTTATCAGATGATGAGCTACGCCCTCTTTCAGATACCATTGAGACCATGGATCAAATCAAGAGCCAGCTGGATCAGCTTCAGAAGGAAGAGCAAGCCCTTAAACGATTGATACGCTATTATGACCAATATAACGTAAGAGTCCGCGTCGAAAAAGCGGAGGGCTTCCTGCAAGCTCACCGGCGCCTGCTTGCGGCTGCTGAGACTCTGGAGCAACTGAACCTTGAGCGTGACCAAGCCGAGCAATCTTTAGCAAAGCATCAAGAAGAAGAAGTGTCTCTGAAACGAGAGCAACAGGTTTTAGACCAGGAGCGCGAAGCTTTAGCGGAGCACGATGTCTTCAAAGCGGAAAAAGAAAAGTCAGATCTCCTGCAAGAACAAAGCCTTAACCAGGAAAGTCTGACAGCGAAACAGAATCAGCTGAGCAGTAATGTATCTCAGGAAGGAAAGCTCAAAGAGCAGGTAGGACAACTGGAACTTAAGGAGCAGCGCATTTTAGATCAGGTTCACGAGGAACTTGAAGAGCTGGAACATTTGGCGGAGGAAACTGACTTCCTCAATCATGAGGTGGCAGTTTACGAATTCAACCAGAACTTGGCTCAACCCTTTTCCTTTGCCCTTTGGAAAAAGGAGATTCGGGATTACCAGAGTTTGTTGGCTAAGGTTCTCAAAGCTCTGCGTCAGGAAGCTACAGCGCGGGAAAAGTACCAAGAAGCGGAACTGACCCTCGGAGAAAGCAAAAAAGCTTGGGATGAGGCTCAACATCAAGAGAAAAAGTGGGCTGATGTTCTTCATGAAGAGCAATCAAAATGGGTGGAAAATCTCTTTGCCTGGCAGCCCTCCAATCAAGAATTGTTCCTGGAGGATATCGAGCTTCAAACTTTAGCCCAGCGCGCCCGCTCCTTTCCGGAGTCAGTCAGCCTGAATATCCTGCGAGAGCCCCTGCAGAAGGCATCAGATCGGGCGTGGGATAAAATTCGCACCGAGCAGCTTCAGGTTCGTCACCAACAGGGTCAGCTGCAAAAGGAGGTTAAGGCTAAAACCGAGGAGATTGAGTTCTGGCGTCAGCGCAAAGATCCCGAGCCGCTGCGGCATGAGCTGACCAATCAGGCCCGTCAAACCTTGCAGGCCGCAGGGATTCCCTTTGTTCCTTTCTACGAGTCCGTGGAATTCTCCGATCATGTACCGCCGGAGACCAGGGAACGGCTGGAGAGTGCCTTGAACGAGATGGGCATTCTCGATGCCCTGATCCTCCCGGCAGGGTTTACACCCCAAACGGCAGAACAGAAGCAAGTTTGGCAAAGCACACCTGTTCATGACCGTGTTCTTAAATCAGATCCTCAGATTCTCGCGCACACCTTAGCTGATTATCTCTATCCGACACCGGTAGAGGGCAGCCAGGTCAAGGCTGATGATATCGACAGCATCCTGCGTACGATCCTGGTTGAAGGATCCCATGAGGGCAGCAGCGGTCTCAATACCAGTCTAAGCACCGGAGGCTCCTACCGGATCGGAGTTGTTCAAGGACATGCCCCTCAGGAAGAATCCGCCTTATATATAGGAAAAGAAGCCCGCCTGCAGCTGCGGCTGAGGACGATTAAACAACTGGAAGATGAACGGGAAGCTCTTAACGAACAAGTCCGTGAACTAGAGAGCCGGCTTGGAACCTTAGAGCAAAGAAGCGAAAAGCTGGAAGAAGAATACCGGGGATTTCCCAGTGAACGTACTATGCAGGAGGCTTGGGATATTCTGGTCAGCGCTCGCAAAGAGGCAGCCTTCTGGGAAAAAGACGTTCAGCGCAAAAACGAAATCCTGCTCAAGGCCTTAGACGCATGGCGAGATTTTAAAGCCCAAGTGAAAGAATTGAGTAAGACACTGACCTTGCCTCTGGATGAGCTTTCTTATGAAAAGGCTCTGGAAGCTGCAGGGAACTACAAAGACCGGCTGAATACTCTGGAATCACTGCACCAGCAGCGGCATTCCAATCACAGGGAACGCGCTGCAGTGCTGTCTCATCAGCAGGATGTTTCCGAGATCGTCGACGAACTCCGCGGTGAAATTAACGAGCTTGAACACCGGGCCATGACCTTGAGAGATCGCTTAAAGCAAGTAGAACAGCGCTTGCAGGACCTGGGGGCAGAGGAGATTCGTCAGCGTATTCAAGCCGTCATGCAAAGACTCGCCAAACTTCCGGCAGAATTAGAAACTTGCATTAAACAAAGCACCACCCTGACGAAACGTCTTGAGGACTTTGCCGCGAAAATCCTGGAACAGAAGCGTGATTGTTTCCTGGCCGCCGATTTGCTGCAGGGCTGGGCCAAGGTGTATCAAGCTGAAGAAACTCTGCAGACTTCCTTTCAGCACACTGGAGAAGATGAGCCTAAACCTGATTCTTCCGTCAAAGCTCCATCTCTCAGCAGTATCCCTTTACAGGAAACTCATTTAAAAAATCTTACCCGTTTTGCCGAGGAACTGTTCCGGTCCCAAGATGCCAAAAATTCTAATTCTCCGGATCGGGAAACCTTGCGGGAACGGATTAATGAAGCCTTCACCAAGGAAATGGGTAATCTGGTTGAATACCGGCTGACTCAAAATACGTTGTTTGAAGAGCTTAAGGAGTTAAGTCAAGAGACGGAAGATTGTCCGGAGTTATGGTTAAAACTTTGGGCTGAACTTCGCCAGAAAGCCCGGCGCTTGCAGCTGATGCTGGAGTATGACGGCAAACGGGTAAATCCTTACTATTTACAGGCTCAGCTGGGGAAAAACATAGCCCTGCAGCGTCAGCTGCTCAACGAGAAGGATCGCGAACTGTATGAAGAAATTATCATGAACAGTGTAGGCCGGATTATCCGGGGACGCATTCAGCGCGCTGAACACTGGGTCGAGGAAATGAACCGACTGATGGATGAACGGGATACTTCGAGCGGCCTTCGCTTCCGGATTCGCTGGAAGCCGCGCACAGCCGAGCAAGAGGATGAGATTGATACTCATGACCTGGTTGAACTGTTGAAAGCAGATCCCAGACTCCTCAAAGAAACGGATATGTCCCGGATTACGAACCATTTCCGGGCGAAAATTGAGCGGGCCAAGCAGCAGCTGGAAATCAAAGGCTTCGGGGAAAGCTTCCATCAGATCATTAAGGAGATGCTGGATTATCGTCACTGGTTTGAATTCCGGCTCTTTTACCAAAAAGAAGGAGAGAACTGGCGTGAATTGACGGACCGGGCCTTCTATCAGTTCAGTGGGGGAGAGAAGGCCATGGCTATGTATATTCCCCTCTTCTCAGCCGCCTATTCCCGTTATTCCGATGCCCGCCCGGATGCGCCGCGCATTATTTCGCTGGATGAAGCCTTTGCCGGAGTCGATGAAAACAATATCCGGGATATGTTTGATTTGCTGGAAAAGCTGGGTTTCAACTATATTATGAATTCCCAGGCTCTCTGGGGTGATTATGATACGGTCTCCAAGCTGGCGATAGCAGAACTGGTTCGTCCCAAAAATGCCTCCTTTGTCACCGTGATCCGCTACCGCTGGGATGGGAAAGTCCGTTCCTTAGACGTTGGATAATATTACGGGACAGAACATTACGGGACAGAACATTACCGGATAGACATTATCGGACAGAATATCACTGGGCAGAATAGAGTGAACTCGCTTACGCTAAGTCGAACATCGGGACTTCAGATACATAATGTCCAGTAGACATTATTGCCGAGTCACCCTTCCCCAATGGAATACTTAGCGGCGAAGGAGGACTACCCCGTTTGAAGTTAACGAAAGCCACCTCCACTTACAAGAAGTGGGGGTCTTAAAAACTGGATAAAACAAACAGTAATCAGTAAATGGCAAACACGCCTTGGAAAGGAAGAGTTGTTTTGCACTCCGATGAACTGGAAAGAGCTAAAGCCTACTTTACCTCGGGGAAGGGATTTGTGAGGCTTTTTAAGGCCATGGCTCAAAAGTATCAGAGTTTGGGGCGCTGGGGCGGGTCAGTGACTCTGATCTCCCCGAAAGAAGAGGAACGCGAGGCTTTAGGGACGTTATTGCGAGCCGATTTTTCCCGCCAAAAATCGATCACTATCTCTCTGGAACGCTTCGCCAAGGCCTTTGAGCTTACAAAATTCAGTAGTGTCTCTCCAGTCAGACTGCTTGAAGAAATTCACGGTGAGTCTCTGATTTCTAAGGCCGAGCGAATCGCCGGCAAAGAGCAGCGGAAGGCACTATTCTTTAGCGATTTGTTGTCTCGCTACCCACAACCTTACTGTCAGTGCTGGCTTCAGGCCATCATCGCCAAGAAGCCGGGCACCCGTCCGGTTCATACAGCTTATGAGACTCATCCTGAATTGCTGAGTGTCCAGCTGAACCAGGTCCTCGAGGCTTTGTCCGATATGAACCGGCATCCTCCGGACAAAATTGAGCGCTTGCCGATTTTTGCCCGGCGCATCACCAAAGATCCCCATGGGTTTGATGCCAACACTGACACGGGCCGGCTTCTGATTCAGGCCCTGAAGATTTTAGACAATGAGCTGCACGACAGTGAGTCACAGGGACATAGTTCCTTAACCGGGGCGGAGGAACTAACGGAACTCTATTATTCCTTTGGACTTTTGCGGGATGATCTGTGGAATTTTGTCACTTGTACAGGCATAACGGCTACGGCAGGGGACAATGAGAACAAGCCTCTGTCCTATTTAACAGAGGCATACCGGCAGCAGGTCACCCTAAACCTGCCTTTAAGAGAAGTTGTCCGCATCGGTCAGGCCTACGCCGGCCCTTTAGCACCATCGTTTAATGATTCGACCGGGGTCATTTTCGTGGTCGAGAATTCCGGCGTTTTTTCAGCTCTTTTGGATTGTTTCCGGGAATATTGTGAGGAAGAGGGGCTTGCCGACAGCCCCAACCCGCCTCTTCTATGTACCCACGGACAATTCAAACTGGCCAGTTTGCTTTTACTGGATAAATTAGCGGTCGGTGGGACTATCATTTATTATTCCGGCGACTTTGATCCGGAAGGGCTGTTAATGCTGGAACGGCTTTTATCGCGTTATCCCAGCCAGGTGAAACCCTGGCATTACACTCTCGCTGACTACCGGCTTGCTTATTCTGATCAGGTAATAAGTTCTCAGCGCTTAAAGCAGCTGGAGCGTGTGGCTTCCCCGGAACTAATGCCCTTGACAGAGGAAATTCAGAGAACGGGACGAGCGGGATATCAAGAGGGGATTCTTAGCGGGCTGTGGAGGGATGTCAAAGAATGGTTAACCCACAATTAATTACGTATTAGCATTACTTTGATTTATATGGTAAAATTTACCATAATTATATCTTTGACATACCGCCTCAGCATCCTTTTATCAACGAGCAAATGGAAAACTTGATAGAGCAATATAACGACAAATGGCAGGGGCTTCATCCGATTGAACGAGGGGCTTTGCTGCATGGCGAGTTTGTCAAAATTCATTCTTTTGTTGATGGTAACGGAAGAACTGCAAGACTTCTGCTTAATTTTGAACTTATGAAAGTGGGCTTTCCCCCTGTGATAATTAAAAAAGATTATTCTCTCGACCTAATAATGATAAGTTCCGATCTACCAGGTTAAGGAACAAAAAGTAGGAAACTGTGACGCCATTCGGAGGAAAATGATGTACAGGATAAATATTCGTTTTAAAATGTGCGTTAAGGATTGTATTATATGACAGGGTGTGAGAGCAGAATGAAAGAAATAGATAATAAATTGAAGCAAAATACAATTTTCACTCAGTCAGCGATAAGTAAGTTGAAATTTAATATTTTCATGATCATAATTACTTATTTCTTTTTATGGTTAGTAGGCCTTTTTATAGGACGGTTAATTGGGAATTTTATAATAAATGTTTTGACAACAAATCTAAGCTTTGATAAAAGCTTAATCTTTCTTTTAAAGAAATTAATTGTATGCGGAACCCAAATCTCATTTTTTTTTGTTTGGGTCCGCTTTGTTGAGAAACGTCCGATTAAAACAATAGGATTTCAATCAATTAATCCATTGAAATCCTATACAATAGGCTTCTTGCTTGGATTTATTTCCATTTCAACCATCACTGCCATTTTAGCCTTTTGGGGCATGGTAGCAATTAAGAGTTTTAATGTGAATTTTGCACCTTTACTTTTCGGATCAATAGCTTTGGGATGGATAGTTCAAAGTGCTTCAGAAGAAATAGCGATTAGAGGTTGGTTGATTCCTTTAATAGGTAATCGGAGTACCCCTATTATTGCAATTGTATTAACATCAATGATATTTGGTATACTTCATCTTTTCAGTTCTGGTGTAACAGTCTTATCATTCGTAAATTTAGTTTTGTCTGGTGTTTTTTTTGCAGGATATGCAATTTACTCGAATAATATTTGGGGAGTTTGTGGGTTGCATTTTTCATGGAATTTATCACTGGGAAATATTTATGGTTTTCCAGTGAGTGGATTTTCCTCCTATGGCGAAACTATCCTGACAATGAAACCAGTCGGTTCAGTATTTTTTACTGGCGGTGATTTTGGGCCTGAAGGTGGTTTTGTCACAACAGTAATATTGTTAATTGGAATTGTCATATTGTCATTGAAGATATTGAAGAAATATAGTGTAAAATATGTATAAATTTTGTTACTTAATGCATAACATTTTGATTAAGCGAAGTGGTGGAATATTCCAATCTTACATTAAACAAACGCTTTTTGAAGTATAATGGCTGACTCTAATTTGAAAGAGGCTGATTTTAATGGGGGATTTATATATACGAAATTATGTTCCGAGTGACATTGCCCAAGTAATGGAATTACAGAATAAGTACAGTAGAATATATACCGAGGTACCTATATGTACAGATGATAATTTAAGGCACCCAGCTCATCCAGTTTATGAAGAGGGAAAGAACATCTTCTGCGGATTTGACAGTAAAGATAAGATGATAGCTTATGCTTCGATTTTTCCAAGGCCAGTCGATGACGATGTCCCAAGTAATTTGCCTCATAGTTTATGGATTGAAGTCAAGGTCGATCCACTACAGGAAAAGCAATACGAAATAAAAGATATCATGATTAAGAAAGTACTCGAAAGAGTAGATGCCATTTGCAAGTCGTTACCCGAGAGAAGCGTTCGATTATGTACAGGTCTTCTTTTATGTGAGATAGAAGCAATTAAATATTTCCTTTCCAGAGGGTTCATTCATACTGAAAGTTTGTTTCAGATGACTAGGGATTTGACGATCCGGATTCCGAATCAATCAATACCGAAAGAAGTTGAGATCAGAAAATGGAAGATTGAAACAAAAGAAGAACGACAAAAATACATAAAAGCAGACAATCTTTCATTTCTTGATTCGCCCACAACCATTGAAGCATTAGAATATTTGTTACAGTCTCCGCAATGGGCAACTGGTACAGCAATAAGTGCCTTTGACATAAGTGGAGAAATTGTGGGTAGTATTATGGTCTATTGGGATGAAACGCAGAATAATAGGGGAAATGAAAAGTGCGGATTTACAGAGGAAATATTTGTTATACCTAATTGGAGAGGACGTGGGATAGCAAAATATTTAATTATGGAGGGCTTAAATTACTTAGCTCAACATGGCCTAAGAGAAGCAAGGCTAGAAGTAATGAGCAAGAACAGAAACGCACTTACATTGTATGAATCGATGGGGTACATAGTTAATAGGGAAGAAAAAGTCTTCGGGCGTAATGTGAAGGAATAGATAATTAATTAGGCTAATAATAGACAGGTGATGTTATAGAATTAATTTGGGTTAACTAAACATGGTAATGTGATTTCTAACCAAAGGTTTATTTCTGGGGAGGGATATTATAATGGTCAATAGAAATCCTAGTGGCACAGCATTTATGATGGCATTTCTACGAGGATTTCATGCAGTTAATGATAATGCGAAAATATTTAATGATCCGCTTGCTTATGATTTAATACCCGAGGAAGTTCGAGAAGCATTTAAACAGCATTTGATTAAATCCGCTGTAGAAATGGCCCCGGAGCTAGCGAAAGAATGTACTGATGCCGCAACCTCATTACGCCTGGCTGTGAGAATCATGGCTGGTCCCGTCCTAGCTAGAGCACGTTTTGTTGAAGAACGACTTGAAGAAGCCATCCGGAAAGGAATAAGACAATATATAATTCTGGGTGCAGGACTTGATACTTTTGCTTACCGTCGACTTGATCTGACAGATCGCCTCCAAGTATTCGAGCTTGATTTACCTTATACGCAAGAAATAAAATGTCAATTATTGGGCCGTCTAAACCTTAAAAAACCGGATTTTCTGCACTACATTCCGGTGGATTTTACTAAGGACAATTTAGCCTTGGCCCTTTCAGAATCAAACTATGATTCAGGGCAAGCGAGTTTTTTTAGCTGGATGGGGGTGACCCATTACCTGCCACTTGAGTCTGTATTGTCGACACTCAAGACTATTATAAGGTTATCAAGTAGCGGCAGCGAGATTGTCTTCGATTATTACGACAAATCAGCTTTTGATCCTGACAAAGGCTCGAATCGTATTAAATATATTATGAAAAATACAAAGACTATTGGAGAGACCATCATCACAGGATTTGATCCGTCAAAACTTAGCATGGAACTTGCACTTCTGGGATTACGACTGCTGAATAATTTAGGCCCTGAAGAGATACAGCAGAAATATTTCAAGGAATGTAATGAAGGCTATGTAGCAAGTGAACATGTACATTTGGCCCATGCTACGTGGTAAATTAAGGTTAGGTTATTGATTAGGGCGTATCCGAACTTTGCCAAAGGCTAATAATGAGAAGTACTTAGAGTTTATCTATTCTTTTTGTTTATACAAAAAAAGATATTAACTTTTATATGGTGAAAATACAAAGATTGCCTATGTCTATTATAGTCTTAGTATAGCCTTACTTAAATGAAGCAATGAAGCGGGTAGGTGTTGTGTTATGGCAATTATAAAAGAGATTAGAAAGAGGCCGAGTAATGAAATTATTTAAGAGTAAAAAATCAAGTACACTACTTATCGTGGTAACTTTGCTAGCTATGTTATTGAGCGGTTGTCAAGTAACTCGATCCTCATCAACCCAAGTAACTCAGCCAACCCATTCAGACCAAAACTTCATTTCAACCCAGGACGAAAGATACACTTGCCAGGTATTTGATGGCATGGCATTGGTCAGAGCGCGCGACAAAAATATTGTAGGTGATCTTGTAATACCAGGTACATTAGGTGGATTACCTGTTGCTATCGATAAAGAAGCTTTTTTTGACTGCTCAGGCTTAACTAGTGTTGTTATTCATCAAGGAGTAATAATTATTGGTAACATGGCTTTTGAAGGTTGCAGAGGCCTAACTACTATAAGCATACCGCAAAGTGTGAAGACTATTGGTTCAGAAGCTTTTTTAGGTTGCACAGGCTTAACGACTATTGCAATTAACTCGGCAACAACAGAAATATTGACTGGATACTCTGGAGAATCCATTCCATACACAACAATGATTATAGGACATGATCCGTCTCATGCAAAGGATTACGCTACAAAAAACAAAATGAAATTTGAAGATATAAATTGATGTCAATTTTGAGATTCCAATCCAGCTTCGTATTGTAGTTTGTTCCGCACTGCACTTTAAACCGGTGGACAATGTGGAATGGCGCATGGTTTTTTATGAAAAAAGCCGCAAAGATGTCACAGTGGAGATGATATGAGCCTCTTCTACCTACACTATCATTAAGAGGTAGGGGAGGTTCACTATGTACTATCAGAAATGATAGACCGTGGTATAATATGGATACCATCATTGTGAAACTAAACCTTGGTCCAGAGTTACTGGAGAATATCCAAAAAGAAGGTGTGCTGCTATATGAGCGAACCGAATGTAAAATTGAATAATTTCAAGAGAAAAGACCTCCATGAGAGAGGTCTTATTAATATCTATGTATTAATTCAAGTTGATGCACGAGATATTGGATATCTCGTGGAGTCATTTTACCGATGAAATCCTTTTCATTTATTATCTGTTTAAAATCTTCTTTGGTTACTTCTAATAATCTTAAACCCAATCCCCATGATGGCTTTGTCAAGCCATATTTTTTCCAATTTGGAATAGGAATTTTATACTGATCATGATATTTTGGCGGGTCATCCGGAGATTGAGACGTGGTTGAAACTAAAATCAATAAATTGTTTCCCAGTTCGGCTACAATGATTACAGGTCTGATTTTTGATTCACTAGAGAGATCCTCATACTCTACATCAGACCAGAAAATCTCTCCTAGTGAGAAACTAAACTTTCGAATTTTAGTATTCTCCCTCTTCTACGATGTAGCGATGGTCTTTGTTATTTTTATCAAATAATAGCTTACCATCTTTAACTTTAGGGCGAACGGTGATCTCTTTTAATTTTTCAGAGGACAAAGATAGTCCTTTGTTGCCTTGATCTTTGGCAAGAGCTTGCACATTCTTCTCCTCCTGATTACTTTCTTCTTTTACCATATGTTATCACCATCCTAAAAGTTGTTCAAGAATTATTATGCCCATTTTTAACAATTTAGAAAGTGATTTGATTTGTCATAAGCTAAGCGAAAAATGACGGCCACGCGGCCGCTGTTTTTGAAAAAAACAGTTTATTACGCTAAGAAAATTAGTAATGACTTTATAGCCGTTTTCGTCTAAAATGCGAACCTAATGGAATATTCCAATCTTACGTTAAACGCTTTTTGAAGTATAATGGCTGACTCTAATTTGAAAGAGGCTGATTTTATTGGGGGATTTATATATACGAAATTATGTTCGTAGTGACATTGCCCAAGTTATGGAATTACAGAATAAGTACAGTAGAATATATACCGAGGTACCTATATGTACAGATGATAATTTAAGGCACCCAGCTCATCCAGTTTATGAAGAGGGAAAGAACATTTTCTGCGGATTTGACAGTAAAGATAAGATGATAGCTTATGCTTCGATTTTCCCAAGGCCAGTCGATGACGATTTAATTATGAAGGGCTTAAATTACTTAGCTCAACATGGCCTAAGAGAAGCAAGGCTAGAGGTAATGAGTAAGAACAGAAACGCACTTACATTGTATGAATCGATGGGGTACATAGTTAATAGGGAAGAAAAAGTCTTCGGGCGTAATGTAAGGGATAGATAATTTTTCTGCAGCAAGTGAACATGTACATTTTGCCCATGCTACCAAAGGTTAATAATGGGAACAAAAGATTATCGATGAATGGAGTTTGCTGTTAAATGAATAGGTTTATAAGTAAGATTTTTGGGTATGTGACATTTTTCCTTGGTCTCTTAGGACTAACTTATTTATTTAATGAATTGTGGGAATGGTTTCAAGGAGATGATCTCATAAGAAATGCAGTTGCATCAACGATAACCTTTATATTGATTGATTTGTGTAGATTATTGTTCGTAAAAATTTCTAAAATGCAATAACTCGGCTTAGCTACACTAATGCAGAGGCCTGTCGCTATACCGAATGGGTTAGTAGAAAGGATATATGGGGAAATGAGAGGGGAGAAGTCGATTAACATGCACCGATTAGTATTGTCGGGACAATGAACGAGCCGTTACTGGTGTTTGCAATGGAAAGGACAATAATGTTTGAATATTCTTAAGTTAAGCGCAAAGTGATTCACGGCTAAGCGGATCATTTTGCGCTTTATAAATTTTTATTCGTTATGCACCGGGACAAAGAGAATGTATAGGTTCCGCCAATCATCATGTTCATAGACCAGAGTTGAAAGAATGCTTATGTTCCCCGTAGTATATAGAATTCGCTTAAGAGCTGTAAGCTCATCCACGACGCATCGGACAGCAAGGATTAAAAAGCTATGTTCAAAAAATTGTCTAGCTCCGCTGTTATACTAAATATAAGTTAAACCTTACAAAAGAAAGGTGATCATAATGAAATTTGGAATGCGAAAACCGAGTCTTAAGAAAAGTATAGCGGCAAGAACGAGTCTAAAACGTTATGTTCGACACAACCTAGGTATGAAGGCTCCGAGAGGGTGGGGATGGCTGACCAATCCTAAGAAGGCTGCGTATAACAGAGTTTATCGTAAGACGACGTTTAGTATTTTTGATATATTTAAATTCTTTAAATAGTTTAGTGTTCTTTCCATTACTTACCTGTTTGATAGGGGAGGGAGATCTCTCTGATTGTCGAATTTAAACTAAGTGAGAATAGGGAATAACTAATATCGACAAAGAAAAAATAATACTTAAATCCCAATAAGGCGGTAATCCCATGGCAACAGACGAACAAAACCCAGCTAAAGGGCATATTCTGCAGATTTATAAATATCTTCAAGCGCTAGATCAATTAAGAAATCCCGTGATTCGTAATATTAAAGACCAACCTTGGAGTATCTATTTCCAAGACCTGCCAAACTACTTAACCATCGAGAAGGGGCAGTTTGAGAATGACTTTTCCGATTCAGGTATAAGCTCTGCTTCCAGTCCTTTTATCCTTAAAATCCAACGCCCCGTACTCACTGATGCGCCGCAACCACCCTCTTCGTATCTCTCAGTATTGAAAGATACCTGGAAAAAACCTGAACTCCGGGTTCGTTTAAATTTAGATAAAATAACGGGTGAGGAAGACGAGGAAGAACTGACCGAAGAGCAGCTCCTCGCAAACTACTCGGAAGATGAAGAATTTGCTCAATGGCTGAAAAGCAGAGAACTCTGGGCGGAAAAAGAAGTTCCTGCTCGCCAAGCGATGGAAATATATAATAAGTTTTACGAACTGTATGCTCGTTTAGAACGTGAAGCGGAACAATATGAACTTGTTTTGGGTGAAGGCCATTTGTACTGGAATTATCAAAGCGGCCTAATTAGTCATCCTATTTTATTGCAAAGGCTTCGACTTGATTTTGATCCTGCAGTACCTGAATTTTCCTTGTCTGAAACAGAGCATTCCGTTGAACTCTACACTGCGCTTTTTCGGACCGTTTCAGAAGTGACTGGAACGGTTATGAGTCGTCTTCAGGAAGAATTAGAGCAAACTCCCTATCACCCGCTGGGTGGGCAGGATACAGCAGAGTATTTAAAACGAATCGTGACTCAGTTATCTCCCTACGGACAAATTCTCGGTCCGGATGAGAAGGCGGCTCAAAATGACGCTCCGCGAATTGTGCGGGATCCTTTAGTATTTTTGCGCAAAAGATCTTTAGGGTTTAGTAAGGCGATCGAGGAAATTCTTAAGGACATACCAGAAAGGGTGTCTTTACCCAGTTTCTTAGAAAATGTTGTTGGCCTTGATTCAGAAACAGAACCATCTACTCCAGAGGATGCCCTGAAAAGCATAGATCCTAATGGGGAAGATGAGGAAGTCCTGCTAAGCAAACTTGCCAATTCGGAACAACTACAGATTGCTAACCGTTTAAAAAGGTATAATGCTGTTCTCGTTCAAGGACCTCCAGGGACAGGAAAGACTCATTCTATAGCCAATCTAATTGGTCATTTCCTTGCTCAAGGAAAGAGCGTTCTGGTTACCAGTCATACCTCAAAAGCCCTTTCAGTACTCCATGAAAAAATTGTCACCCCTCTGCAGCCACTATGCTTGAGCGTCTTGACTGACAATAACCGTCAACAACTAGAGAGCTCGGTGGATGCCATCACAGAACGTTTAGCTAATAGTGACCCTGAGCAATTAGAACGGGAAGCTAAAGTTCTTCAGCAAGAGAGAGTTGCTCTCTTAAAGGAACTTCGGGAAACTCGCCAAAAACTGCTCTTCGCGCGAGCGGACGAGTACCGTCCTATCGTCATAGCCGGTAATGAATACGCGCCCGCTCAAGCAGCTCGTACAGTTCGAGAAGACCAGGAACGATGTTCCTGGCTGTCAAGTCCGATCCGTTTAGGAGTTTCACTCCCCCTTGCAGAAGGAGAGCTAGTGGAACTTTATCAGACGAATCTCTTATTAACTCATGACGATGAACAGGAACTTGAATATCCTTTGCCAGATCCGCAACAGCTTCCAGCACCTTATGAATTTGAGGAATGGGTTAAAACTGTAGATAAATTGGCAAGTATGGATTTAGAAGAGGGAAAAGAATATTGGCAAACGGAGCCTGAAAACGAGCCGGAAAAGCTAGAAACGATCTTAAATCAAATCCAAAAAGCTATTCAAATCTTTGAAAAGGCCTCGAAGTGGGAGCTTGCTCTTATCGATGCCAGAATGCAGGGCGAGGAGCAAATCGCTCCCTGGCAAAACTTAATCACTCAAATCGAAGGGGCTTATACCCAGTCTCTTCAAGCCCAAGAAACTCTCTTGAATTATGCTCCTTCTGTCAGCGAGGACTGTTTGCCTCACGAACTAGATTCAGTCTTAGACGAGATCATTGCTCATATAAGTGCCGGGGGCTCGCTTGGCGTTTTTAAATTATTAACTAAAGGAAGCTGGAAGACGCTGATTAATCAAGCTCAAGTGAATGGAAGTTCACCGCAGCGCCTTGAGCAGTTTGAAGCTATCAAAGTTTTTGTGGATTTAAGGAATACACGAAAAAGACTTTCCGACCGCTGGGAACGTCAAGTTGCGGTCTTGGGAGGGCCCAAGGCCTCGGAGTTGGGAAATGAACCTGAGTTGGTCTGTCACTCTTATATTCCCTTGATCCGCAATGCTTTGAATTGGCATCCACAACAATGGACTCCACTTGTGGAACAGCTTCAAAAGACAGGTTTTCGCTGGCAAGATTTCTATGACAAAACAGCGATCCAACTTGGCGAACAGAGAGAAGTCCTGCGACTTAAGAAAGCGATAACTGAAGAACTAGCAAAACTTGTGGAAATCCAAACCTGTCGTTTGAAGCTCAAAGGGATGGAAGAAAAAATTCGTGCCTTAAAGCTTCAGTTGGAACAGGGAGGCAGTTCTACTGCTCAAGTGACATCACAGCTTTTAATGGCCCTGCAAGGGAAAAAGCCTGAAGATTATCGCCAAGGCTATCAACGTCTCGTTGATTTAAAAAACCTTAAGCCAACTCTTCAATTGCGCCAAGATCTCCTGAAGCGCTTAGAACAGGATGCGCCCGCCTGGGCGGCAGCTATTTCCGGACGTCAAGGGATTCATGGAGAGGGACAACTTCCGGGAAATCCTTCGGAAGCGTGGCTTTGGCGGCAATTTGCGGATGAACTTGAAGACCGAGTCAAGAAATCGATGGAAGAACTTTTAAAACAGATAACCCATTTATCTCAACAGTTAAGAGAGAAAACATCAATACTTGTAGAAAAGAAGGCATGGGCAGCCCAAGTTCGACGAACAACCGTTTCTCAGCGGCTCGCTCTTAATGGTTGGAAACAACTCATGCATCGAATTGGCAAGGGAACCGGTAAACGGGTTCCAGAGCTTAGGGCAGAGGCCAGAAAGCTCATGCCTCTTTGCCAAAGTGCAGTTCCTGTTTGGATTATGCCCTTAAGCCGCGTTGTGGAAAATTTTAATCCGCGAACTAACCGTTTTGATATTGTGGTTATTGATGAGGCCAGCCAAGCTGATGTCCTCGCCCTGACCGCACTATATATGGGCAAACAGGTCGTTGTCGTAGGAGACAATGAACAAGTCAGCCCTTCAGCGGTCGGGCAAAACGTTGAGGAAGCCAATAAGCTTATTGAGGAACATTTGCAAGGTGTTCCTAATGCCAAACTCTATGACGGACTTTTATCTATTTACGATCTCGCGGATACGGCCTTTCAGCCCATATGTTTACGCGAACATTTCCGCTGTGTTTCACCAATCATTCAATTCAGTAATTATCTTTCATATGAAGGAAAAATTAAGCCCTTACGTGATGAAAGTACGGTTAAGGTACGGCCCCATACCGTTGCTTACCGGGTTGAAGGAAGCCAGAGTGCGAAAAAAGTCAACGAGAAAGAGGCTCAAGTTGTTGCCTCCTTACTTATCGCCTGTACTGAACAACCGGAGTATCAAGATGCTACATTTGGCGTGATTTCCCTGGTGGGGGAAGAACAAGCTGTCGTGATCGACCGTTTACTGCAGAACTATTTATCAGCCGGAGAATATAAACGGTGTCGTATTCAGTGCGGAAATCCGGCTCAGTTCCAGGGAGATGAACGAGATATCATCTTTCTTTCGATGGTCGATGCTTCCTCAGGCGAAGGGCCTTTGAGCAAACGAGGTGAGGGTGCTCATGAAACATTTAAAAAACGTTACAACGTTGCTGCCAGCCGTGCTCGTGATCAAATGTGGGTTGTCTATTCCCTTGATCCAGAAAATGACCTGAAACCTAATGATATTCGCGGGGAACTGATTAAACATGCTAAAGACCCTCAAGCTGTTTTGCGCATGCTGGATACTGCGGACGTTGAAACCGAGTCCGAATTTGAAAAGCAAGTTCTCTTTCGCTTGAGACAAGCCGGCTATACAGTTTATCCTCAGTGGAAGGTTGGCGGATACCGAATCGATATGGTTATTGAAGGCAAGGGGAAACGAGTAGCCCTGGAGTGTGACGGAGACAGGTGGCACACCTTAGAGAATCTTAATGAAGACATGTCTCGGCAAGCGATTCTGGAACGCCTCGGCTGGCGCTTTATTCGAATTCGCGGGAGTGAATTTTTTCGTGATCCTGACAGTACCATGGCTGCAGTATTTGCCCGCATAAAAGACTATGAAATCTATCCCGAAAATAAGGGAATAGAAGAGATCGTCTCTGAATCCCAAGCGGAAGGCTTAAAAGATTTAATAATTCGTAGGGCAGAAGTTTTGCGCAGAATCTGGAACGGAGAAGATGAGGATGATCAAGATACGGACAAGCATATTGATAAGGGTGAGGGCCATTCAATCTCTTTGGATGTTAAAGATGTAGTTTTGGCAAACGAAGACGAAAAGGTTATTAGTCAAGCTGCTGAATTACTGAAAGGTGAGGAAATTTCTACTGTCCAAGAAGGTGCAATACTCCAGGAAAATAATTTAGTTAATGAAATGGACAGAGAAAAAAGCGTGAAGCTTGGGAATCCATCAGGCAGCGATTATCAACAATCATATGATCAAAAGGCAGCCGTAGAAAGCGCTGAACCCTTGGAGCAAAATGCAGTTCTTCAGGAATCACAAAATCCTTCCAGCAGACAAGCAAGGGAGGTTGAGGAAGAACCGTTTCGACTTGAGGAATTTCTTATAGAGCATGGATTTGAATGGGTGGATAATCGCAAAATCGGTGGGACAATCTGGGTCATAGGGAATGAAGAATTAGCGGGGATGATGGAAAAATTCCGAGCCCAAGGCTTCCGCTTCCGCTATAAACCTCACGGCGGGCGGATGACGAAAAACCGTTCTGCCTGGTATCTGAGTGAATAGAGAAGTATCACTGACAGGGGATTCAAGAGGAGAGACAAGTGAGGAGAAGTGCCGAATGAAACCACTAGCAGCCTTAAATCAAGATCTCATGATCCGAGTCAATCAAGTAATGGAAGAATATTTTAGCAAAATCGAAGAATTGGAGACTCGTTTGCTGGAGAAAGATGAGAAGATTACTCGTCTGTCCTCTTCTTTATCTGAGATGACTACGAACTATGAAACTATAAAGACAGCCGATACTGAAAAATCAGTTGAAATTTCTAGGCTTCAAAGGGAGCTGCAAACGTTAAAGCTTTGTGAGTTGGGAGAACCGGAACTTATCATTATCTATCAACCTCAGGACATCTTTAATTATCCGCGAAATATCATTCGCTGGTATTTTAACGAATTAGACTTAACTAAGCTCACCTTTGACAATCTCATTGTTTCCTTAAAAGGACTGATCGATCTTTTGGACTGTGAAATGATTGATGAATTTCTCTTCTATATAAATGATAATCTCCTCAATAGTTTGAAAGAAGGCGAACTTGTCGAACTCATTTCCTTGTTGGAGCTTTATTTACAAGCTCAATTTGAAAAGGGTATCTTCTCCAGTGCGGGTATCTTCTATATGATCAATAGCATTTATAAGCAAGGATGGATTGCTTTGCTCAAAGACTTCTTTGAAACCAACCATTCGTATCTCGAAGAGAGCATTTTTAAGATTGATGCTTCTAGCTTTGATTTCCAAGAACCCCTAATTCTCTTAAGGGTTTATTTCGATCTTAAACTTCACCCGAAGGCTGAAGCCTGGTTGAAAGAGATTTTTCACTCTATGGTACTGGAAAAGGAACTTGAGTCTAAAGTTGCTATCGAGCTTCTTTATCTAGGCCTAGTCTATGAACTTGAGGATAAGGCTCTAAAATTCATTCCCGAGATCCAGACGCTGATGAATAATTCCGCGCTTCCTGAATTAAAGGCTTTTAAAGTATTTTACGATTCCTTTTCATCGGGATGCGGGGTGGAGAAAACGTTACAAGAGCTGAGTATCTTACAGCGAGAAGCAAGAAGCTTAACTACCCCACTTAAGCTTAGAGGCTTTGAGGAAATGGTTAGCCGTCTCAAGTCTCTGCAAAAGAAGGAGCTTCAGCAAGAGATTAAGACTCAGCTCGCAACAAAATTACAATCAAGTTTAAAGGAAGAATCCCAATCGAAATTAAGCTTACTGAAAAAGTTTCAGTCGGTGATAGAAATAAAGAATGGACTTAATTATTGTCCCTATGATAATACCCATCTAAAGACCATAGAAGCCCTGCTTGCTAAATATGCTGATTCTGGAAAAAATATAGTGAGCCAGTATATTTCTGTTCAACTATTTTATTGTGCTGCCTGCAATAAGGCGTTTATCAATCGCTCTTTAGAAAACAAGCTGATTCCTCTCGTTTCGTTAACACAACTGGATATTATTCAATATAGTCCTGTGACAAAAATAGTTACCTCACATAAGAACGTGAGCCAATCTCTAGGTGCCCCTATAGGAAACTCCAAGTTTCAGGTTTCGACATTACCTTCAGCATCCTTGCCGAATTCTCACTATGGCGAGAAATGGCATGAGGAATCTCCACTTAAAAAGCTAGGTTATAGTACGAACCTTACGAGAAGAGACCGCTGGGACGTTCTTATCCATCGAGCCGTTCCTAAACTTGGTTATGAAAGGGTTGCAGAATATCTTAATTGGTTTATAGAAGACAAGCAGAAGATTAAGCAAAAGGACTTCAGTCGTGCTATCTCGATCTGGGAAGATGATTTAAGGCGGTTAAATGAGCATAGGGCGAATGAGATTTTGAGGCAGGGGTAGGAGCTTCAAGCTAGAACCAAAGCAGGTGGCTTCATGAAATCGTTGATGCTTCAGCGTATTTGTTCGAGTTTTGCATCCGGTTTGAAAACCGCACAGAAGATGCTAAAGCACTCTGTTTCAAATGAAGATGAGGACCGCAGTGAAGAAGTAGAACACATCTTATCAGAAATGACTCCCGCAGAAGTAGCTTGCCTCAAAGAAATAGAGACGCAACTTTCACGCGCTGAAGCGGTAGATTCTAAACTCAATACAGTGAAGTGGTTCTTAACTGAATTCAGGACTGATGGGAAAACATGGCTTGAACACGGCTGTATTATCTTCAGCCAGTACTACGACACAGCGGAATGGATCGCCAAAGAGTTGGCCCAATCTTACAAAGGTGAAGTTGTGGCGGTATATGCCGGTGTTGGAAAAAGCGGTCTTTTTCGAGACGTGCAGTTTAATAATGTCGAACGTGAAGTCATCAAGGCTGCTGTTAGAACCCGTGAGATCCGACTGGTAGTAGCAACTGATGCGGCTTGTGAAGGGTTGAACCTTCAGACATTAGGCACTTTGATTAACATTGATCTTCCTTGGAATCCGTCTCGGCTTGAACAGCGATTGGGTAGAATCAAGCGGTTCGGACAGTCGCGTAAGTTTGTTGATATGTGCTCAATCTTGTCTATAACGAAACTCAGGATGAGAAGGTTTACAATGTATTATCAGAACGCCTGCATGACACCTATGACATTTTTGGCAGAATCCCTGACATAATCGATGATGAATGGATTAAAGACGAAGAAGAACTTAAAGACCGGATGAACGAATACATTCACGAAAGAAAAAAGGCTCAGGATGCTTTTACTGTGAAATATCGTGGGACAATTGACCCTGAGGCGCATTTATGGGAACGATGTGCGTCAGTTTTGTCTCGGCGTGACATTGTCAAAAAACTCAGTGAGCCGTGGTGATAGAGATGTGTCCGTACTCCTCTGCTTTGCGGTGGGACGCAGTATCTTAAGAACCTATATCGTTTAAAGCGGTTCATGGATAAAGATAAAACTTGCGGGTTCGAATACGATACAAAAATTACGGAGCGCCAGTTTGAATATATTCTGCCCGACGGAAGGTTTCCCAACGGTCAGCCTTCCATTCAGTACCCCATTTGGGGACGTACGCTCACACAATGGGAAATAATTCGATCAATTAATGGACATTTTCGATCAAATTTGTTTCTGGTTCATACCAAAGGATTCATTACCAAGGCTCAAACGAGTATTATTAATCATTGGGAAGATGCTGACGCAGGGCTGTGCTAGACCTCGGTTTCGCCTCAGTCATGGGGACTAACCGTGTGCCAAGCTAAGGGTGTCTTATTTAGCGGGTGGAAATCCCGTCAAAACAAGTTTCAACCAACTAATTTGTAGCGAGTCTTGAGAGGACCTGTGCATCTAAGCGTAGACAGCAAGCGAACAGGTTGTAAAGCGATTGAGCCCCTATGAGGATAGACTGGTACAAGCCGCACTAGCGAAAATTCTCAGTGCAATTTATGAACCAGAATTCCTCGATTTTTCTTTGGCTTCCGACCTAACAGAAGTTGTCATGATCCTGATTGAGATACGACCAAGTATTGGCTCAATTCTGTGAAAAACTGCAAGTACGGTTCTGGGAGGGTTTTGCACTCAATTGAGTCTGAGGGCATTTGATGATTCGAAAGGTGCAATTTCTAATCGACCCATCAATATTCGTAAAAAGCTAGAAACGGAAGCAAGGTTAAAGGAGTGGTGGAAGAAACGCCGAAAGAATTCGTATGAAGTTGAGTTCTGAATGTGGATTAAGTGAGAAGAATTATCATTTTTTGGATTAGGAGCTCTCAATGAGAAGTGTAGTTTTGACTTTTACAGTGTTCAACGTATTTAATCGATACTATTGAACAAGGATGGTTAACTAAATGACCTGAAAGGATGAATCAGAAGATTGGGTTTTCCCAATCTTTTCTCATTTCTTAAACATTCATGCTATACTTAAGGTATATATTTCCTGTTTGCTTGGAGGATTCGAAATGTCTCTACCGTCAGTGCTAGCTAATATTTTTCGCTCAAAGCAAAAATCGTATAAAATGGTCCTTATTCTTGCTCTTCTGGATGAAGGGGCTCACGGGGCAAAAGAGGTTTCTCTTACTAAGATTACGGAACGTTTTCGTCAGACTTTACTTGAACGTGAAATAAAAAATTTGCCAGTGGATACTCCACCTGTGAATATTGGTTCGAGTTGGCAGAAAGCCTCACTTCAACAGATGAGAAGTGTGATTACTAATCCCATCGAAGCACTTTCTCGACCGCGTATTGTCTGGGCTGACTTTTCCAAAGAAATGATTGGATTCCATTCAAATGTACTTCCTTTGCTTAATCCTTCTGTTGTTAAGGAACTTCGTGCACTAGCTGTTCAAGAGATGGAGGAGTACTACCAAAACCAACAGCCGGCTCCAGATAGGATTAGCCCGTTGATCTCACAACTTATGAATAACTACCTTAAGGCAAAAGCTGAATCGTTCAGTTCTCATCCTCTGGGAACCTTATTGCGGCAAACGCTTTCCCAAGAATTACAGAAGCTCCCCTTTATCGATGAGCGGTATAAGGTCCAGGGGTCGGTTGGCATGGGTAATTGGGCGAACGTGCCTTGGATTGCGATCATGGATAAACGGATTACGGAGACAACCCAACATGGAGAATATATTGTCTATCTCTTTTCGGAAAACATGGAGTCCGTTTATCTTACATTGAATCAAGGGGTTACAGTTCCCTTAAAGCAGGGGCGACGTTTAGGCTATGAATATCTTGAAAAGAGGGTCAAAGAGATTCGAGCTAAATTGCCCCTAGAAGGAATGCAGAAGGATCAAAACATTTTTTTAACATCAAGTGGATTAGGGAAGGATTACCAAGTTTCCACCATCGCTTATATCCGCTATGAACGGGATCACTTGCCTAAGGATGATATCTTAATCAAAGATTTGAAAAACATGATGGAGAACTATGAGTTCTATGTCCAATCCCAAATAGAGGTTGATGGTGAGGATGGGGAAGAAGCCATGAATAAAGTGAGCGATCGAGATGTTCAAAATATTCTCCAACAGATCAAAAGCTATATTACAAGGAAAGGGTTTACATTCCCAGAGCACTTGATTGAGAATTATTACCTTTCACTGCGCACTAAGCCCTTTCTCATCCTGGCGGGCATATCCGGAACCGGAAAAACTAAACTCGTCCAACTTTTTGCTGAAGCCCTTGGGGCTACGGAGAGCAATCGTCAATTTAACCTTATTCCGGTTCGGCCAGATTGGAGTGATCCCTCGGACTTGATTGGCTACCGGGATCTGACGGGCCGATTTAAACCTGGCAGATTGACGCAAGTTTTTTTGACAGCTTCACAACCCGAGAATAAGGACAAGCCTTATTTTGTTTGCCTTGATGAGATGAATTTAGCCCGGGTGGAGCATTATTTTAGTGATCTGTTAAGTGTCATGGAGACTCGGCGCTGGCAAGACGGTCGGATCATCACGGATATCCTTGTCGGGGAAGAGGAGCTTCAAGCTCTTAAGGATCCAGCAGATAGTATAGATGGGCCGAGGCAAAAGCCTACTTCCGTGGGCATTCCCGATAACGTGTATCTTATTGGCACTGTGAATATGGATGAAACGACGTATCCCTTTAGTAAAAAAGTTCTCGATCGGGCGCAAACCCTTGAGTTTAATGAGATCGACCTGAACCAGCTTCCTTTAGAGGAGGATGAAGCATTAGAGTTTAATGGACTAAATTTAGCCCAATCCTTTCTAGCAAGCGATTATTTGATTCTAAGGGATGCCTTTCCTGGTAATGAAGCGTTAATCCAGCGGACGACGGAACGTTTAGTGGAGATTAACGAGATCTTGGCAGAGGTTCATGCGAATATTGGTTTTCGCGTTCGTGATGCTGTTTGTATCTATTTGGTCTATAATCAGCGATTTGGACTTTTGGCCGAAGACGAATCCTTTGATCTTCAACTTTTACAAAAGATTCTCCCTCGCTTGCAAGGGAGCCATTCCTCCTTAAAGCGCGTGCTCATCCAATTGATGGCTTTTGCGGTAGGGCAACGGTTAAATGTTGAGGAACTGATGGAGGATGCTTCGGAGCTTTATTTACGTTGGCGGAGTCAATCAGACCAACCGGCAGCACGTTTTGCCAAGAGTTCACGGAAGATTGCCTATATGCTGCGGAGGATGGAAGAAGATGGCTTTACCTCATTCTGGCTCACTTAAAGAAAGTCAAGAGCTTTTGCACATTGAGACGGATCGGTTTGACCTTTATATCCAAGGAAAGCCCTTTCACCCTAGTGTCGAAGCTCTGCAGTTACATCGGAAAGATGAAGGAGAATGGGTGGCTTCAACTCTTCAGATTGTTCCAGCTCCGACTTTAACGATCAAGACGATGAAACTTTTTTCACCCCAAGTTATGGACTTACTTCCGCTTGAAGAGAATGCAGCCTTTCCTATCTTTTTTGAAAATCAGGAATATGAAATCGTCCTTCAGAATAAACAAACTGAACCCTTGAATTTTTATCATGAGAACCTTCATCTTAGGCAAGCCGTAAAGCCTCTGGGGAAGGATTTATTGGTAGGTATTTTGAACTTCCGTAATGAAGTAGGGTATACGGATTTGGAGATTCGCTCCCAGGGGAATACTCTGTTAAGCCTTCGCTTGGAGATCTTTCCGGCGAAGATGGACTATCGACGGGATTACCAAGGAATACTCTTCGAAGTGAATGAGCAAATCTATAACCTGGCCTTCGATTTTCTTCGTCGCACTTATCAGTTAACAGGGCTGAGGGATACTCATAACCAAAGTCTTACAGAGTTCTTTACAATTCTAAGAAGTATCTTCGGTCAACTCGGTCGAGCGATTGAACGGATCCAGGCTGCACCGCATCATCGCTTAACGGCCATACGTGAAGTGAGGCGTGCGGAGCAGGTCAAACGAGTGGATAAGTCGAATTCATCCTATTTAGCCAAGCATCTTCAGCGACTCGTTGAGGATCCTGTTTATGGCTTAATTCCGATACAAGGAAAATACTTTCGCCCGACTCATTTATGGGAAGCAAGACGGCAGATCAATTATGATACCCAGGAAAATCGCTTCCTGAAATGGATGTTCTCACGGATTACTATCAAACTAAAAGAGCTGCGTCGCCGCGTTTTGGTGATGGAAAGAATCACCGATCCTGTTTTGTTAAAGCAGATAGACGAAATGCTTCGGCAATTGGATCGGTTTTCTGAGATGGAGTTTTTGAGAGACGTCGGGGAGATTAAACAAATCTCGGTCACGTTAGTCTTGCAAATGGCATCGGGCTATAGGGATGTTTACCGCTTCTATCTCTTATTAATGAAAGGATTAACGATTCAAGGAGATCTTTTCCGCCTCTCGCTTAAGGATTTGGCCCAACTCTATGAGTATTGGTGTTTCCTCAAGATTCATAGTTTACTTAAGCAAAAGTATGAACTGGTTCGGCAAGATATTATCCGCGTGAACCAGCAGGGGTTGTTTGTGATTTTAGACCGTTCGCAAAAAGCCAGTGTGACGTATCGCAATCCGTTAAATGATGAGTTGTTTACACTTTTCTATAACGCTTTGCCCACAGAGGATAAAAATATTCCGACCTTAGCTCAACGGCCGGATAATGTGTTAGCGCTGAAGAAGGAACATTCTGCTGTGGAATACAAGTATATTTTTGATGCCAAATACCGCTTAAATCCTGCCTATGAAGGGACGCCCTATGGTTTAAAGTATGGAAGCCCTGGCCCGGAAGAAGAGGATATTAATACGATGCATCGTTACCGGGATGCGATTGTTTATGAGGATCCCAAGACGAAGGAGTATCAGCGGAGTATGTTTGGGGCCTATATCCTGTTTCCTTATGCAGATGAAGAGGAATTTCGTGAACATCGCTTTTATAAGAGTATTAAGAAGGTCAATGTCGGTGCCTTTCCGTTTTTACCGGGAGCAACAAAGCTGATGGAAGAATTCCTGGATGAACTGATTTTGGATAGCCCGGAAAAAGCCTTCGAACGCTCCACACAGCCTCGCGGAACGAAACAGTACTACGAGGATAAGCTTAACGGGAAAAATGTACTCATCGGCTCAATGCGGGATAAGCAGCAACTTTCCCTTTGCTTAGACCGCAAGCAATACTGGATTCCGCTTAAGGGGTTGTACCAAGAACAGTCGATCTTAACCCAACTGGAGTACATTGGACTATACCAATCTAACCGCGCTTTCGGGCCCAAAGAAAGTGGAGTCTGGTGGATCGGTCAAATCAAAACCTGGAGCGTCGTACGTCGTAAGGAAATTACGGTTCGCAAGCCCCTTCCTGGAAAAGAAAATGAGCTCTACGTTCTTTTTGAAATTAACTCCTGGGCAAAACGTACTTTCCCCATTAAGCCTGGTGGTTATGGAATTCAAACCTATTTGTTCACCTCAACCTACATACTCGAGCGTGCTCAGTTCATTGCCGAACTCAAGCTTGAGACGGAGGAAGAGTTAAAGGAGTGGCGGGAGAAACGACGGTTAGGTGAAATTCATGTGGAGTTGGATGACGAGTATGTGGATAAGGCGAGTCGGGTTGTGAAGGTGGACTGGCAGGGAGCAGAAGGTTAGCTATTAAGACAACTTGTTGAGATTATTAGCTCTAAAACCGGGTTTTCTTACATTTAGGTAGTTTGGAATAATTAGTCCCCAATGTAGATTCTTTAACCGAACAATTTAACCCGCCCTATAGGTGGGTTAAATTGTTCGGTTACGTTATTTTCGCTTAAGGCGAAACCAAATTATAGACATACATTGTAAGCGAATTCTTAAAAGACTAAACTGTTTATCAGGAGGTGTGCGGAGCCAGCGCTTTGTATGCCGGATTGTGGCTGCTTCACCAAGGGGTGGGTATGCTACTCACCAGAAGCTGGGCCGCCAAAGCAGTCGACCGCAGGGATCGTGCTGCTAAGCCTTGCTGATCCGAGGGGCTGGACTTGGCGGCTTGCTGATTGCCATCATGACCTCTGCAATTATTGGACTTCAAAGAGAGCAAGTTCCTCACGCCAGCACTGCCACAATATTTCAGACCATAGGCGGGGCTTTCGGGTCGGCAATTCTCGCCACCGTAGCCCATCAGCAGATGGCGGGACACTCTGGCTCTGAGAGAAAATAGGTGAAGAACCTGTGAAAATATATTTGCATGCAACCAATATAAAACAACAGAGGTTATGTCTATTCTACATTGGATGGTAAAGTCCAATTCAGAATAGGCATTCTTATTTAAGGTTATTACCCTCATATTACAGCTACATAGTCTGCAGCTTAGGGAAGCGGTGCATTTGTCTGCAAGAAAGGTCAATTCGTGCGAAGAAGTGTCTTCGGGTGGGTGTAGCTGAGTTTCTAATTGTCCGGGATCATCTTAGTGAGGCGGATCTTAATGCTAACTCCAGGAAATAGAAGCCCATGCCTCTGGACAGCTCGGCATTAGACCCCCTTGTCTGCAGATAAGCTATTCCCAGTGCCCATAAATCCTGGTAGCTGCGCTTGGCTAAAACGGAATAACGCTTGCGCACGTACTTATAGCCGATCTCAAAATCAGTAAGTTCTTGTCTGTCCATCGTTTTCCTCCCGCTGTTTAGGGGATTGTTCTCCGATGAGTTCGGAAATACTAATACCGAGAGTTGCTGCGAGCTAATAGGACCACCCCTGATTAAAAGAATATAGAATATAATTCAGTATGTCAAGACAATAAAATGAATAAAAATCATGATTTTTACCTTTGTGTGATTCCGATATAATTGAACATGAATTATATTCAGGATGTGATGAAATGAATTACGGACAGCGAATAAGGTTTTTTCGTAATACAGTTGGAATTTCAGCCAATGCTTTAGCGAAAAAAGTCGGACTGGATCCGACTACAATTTATAAAATAGAGGCCAACGATTCAAAACCTTCACTTGGCTCCCTCGAAAGCATATGTGCTGCTCTCGGCATTAGCCTTGCAGAATTCTTCACAGAAGAAGAACAGTCCTTGGGACCGGAGATCCAACGGCTGTTAGGGACTGTGAAAAAACTTTCACCAGAACAAATCGATTATCTCCAGAAGTTACTGGAATCACTAAGTAAGGATTGATGTTGGGTTTTAGGGGTACCTATAGGGTACCCTATTATAGTCCAAGCTATTGAGTACTCATGATTATTTCGCAAATTGGAAATGCCCTTTGTCTTGGTGATAAGCATTTTTAGAAAGCTGATCCCCCATGGGTCTGGTCCGTCGATAATAAATCTAAAATATAGACTGAAAGGGCACCGATCTGTTATTTAGACTGACTGGGCCCTTTTTGCATAGTTTTTGAAATATTTGGTGATTGGTGGGAGGAAAAGCAGGAAGTTCGGCGAAAAAGAAAATATACGTCAAACGTTGTCTGTTTCAACCAGATAAAAGTCTAGGGGGGGATTTTCAGTGTATCTTAATGTTGAACAGAGAAAATTAGTCCAAACATGCCCAGCGGGTCACTCCTTAATAAAAGGAGTTGCCGGGTCTGGCAAGACGACCGTGGCAGTATACTGAGTCCCCTTTCTATTAAGTAATTATTGATTTGCTTCAGATGATCACATCTAATTAGTGACCTTCAATAAAACACTTGTGAACTTCATTAAATATCTCTACAAGAAAGTAGAGGATGAGATAGTCCTTGACTATTTTAACCTGTTTTCGGGTGACGGTAATAAATTAGATGACAAAGTAGAGATCGTCACTATTGATAGTATTTTGTATAAATACTTTTCGGAGTTTAAGAAACGTTCAAACCGTAATTCAAGTATTGTCAAATAGTCATTTAGTGCGATATAGCCTTTTAGATACTTCTCTGCTGATTGCTGACAATGATAGCAGATGATCTCTAAAGGAGCTGGATGCATATTTAGTAAGAAGAGAGCAGATTGTAGACCGGTTTCTGCCCCATCCAGTTAGATGCAACCGAGAAAAGCTTGTTACTTGAGCATCTGGCTGTTCAGCAGGAGATGTCACCTCTCAAGGATGAGGCGAAATCCTTAATCGCTAAGCTGCATATCTCTTTGCATATCCCGAAAAATGAGGAGAGAATTAGTATTCATGGCAGAAGACCTATCGAAGATTTACGACGCAGTCATTTTTGTCAACGCTTAGAGGAATATGCCCCAGGGAGAAATAAACTATCAATTATTTATCGTAAAAGTGAGGATCAAGTTTCCGAGGTAGAACTAAATCCGCTAGGTATTATGTATTACTGGGGGTTAGGCTGGTTTTGTGAAATCAAAGCTCAAAGACTTTGTGTTATGAATTCACATTTTCTAAGATTATATAATTGGAAAAATAGTAAAAGTCTGATGGGTACTATCCCTTTTTATGATTTTAGGAGATAGTACTTTTTTTGTGTAACTTTTTAAGCGATAAACAGTCTATAATTGCGAAAGAGGTTTACCGGTAAACTGTGAAAGGAAAGATTCATGTTGGATGCTGAATTTTCTGCTTTATATAAGAAATATAAAAACCCCATATTCTCTTATATATTTTATCTTGCGGGAGATAGGCCGGCGGCTGAGGAAATATGCCAGGATGTTTTCTTGAAGGTATACCTAAATATTGCGAAATTTGAGAACAGGTCTAGTTTTAAGACTTGGATTTATAAAATAGCCAGGAATGCATATCTTGACTACGCCCAAGCGCAAAAGAGGAAAGTGACAATTGATAATATAGAATTTTTTGTTAAGGAATTAGAAGATAGGGGTATGAGTCCGGAAGAACATGCAATTAATATGGCAACCAAAGAGCTTATTGAAAAAACCTTAAATAAGCTTAGTCAAAAATATCGGATGCTTTTAATCCTTCGGGATATACAGAATCTATCCTATAAAGAAATAAGCGATATTGCAGAGATAGAGTTAAACTCTGTTAAAGTCGGTATTTTTAGAGCGAGAAGAGAGTTTCAGAAAATCTATGAAGAAATGGAGGAACTCTAAAATGGCCTGTTTATATATGGAAAAAATAAAGGACTATTTAGAAGAAAAGCTGCCTCAAAAGGAGATGGAAGCCATAGAATACCATTTAGAGAGCTGCGTAGAATGCCAGGGAGAATTGGATAAATACCTTGATAATAAGCTAAGTTTAGCAATAAAGCCTTTGGAGGTGGACGACGAAGTCTTGGTTAGCAGAATCAAAGCCAGGATAAAAGGAAAGAGACGAATTACCTTATATGGCCTGTTGGGATTTGTTTTGGGTATGTTTTCCAGGTTTTATACCAGGGACGATTTTTTCTTAACAAAAGCAATTATGGCTTTGCCTTATAAATTAGCGGAATTTGCTCTCGGTATTTTTTTCTCGGCAAATAGCTTACCGTTTGGGAAAAGCATGAATTATCCTTATCAAGGAGAAATGGGCTTTTTTCCCTATTACCCCATTCTTGAACTTTTGGCAGTTACCATAACCCCGGCTATTGTTGCATCATTTATTGCTGTAGTTATTGGGTATCTCTTGAGTGATAAAAGGGTTTTCCGCCGCAAGAATATTATTAAGTTCCTTGTAACCTGGTCAATTATTTTCTTAGTTTGGACAGGTATTCTGTACGGCGCATATAATCATGCCTTAGAGAAAATTGAGAACCTTGAAGGGATTAAAGCTATGACCGTTTATACTGCAGAGAAAAATAGCACAGCTTGGTTGGTGAGAATTGACAAAGATGCTTTAAGCGATGAAAAATATTCAAAATTAGTTACTATAATCACTGAAGCAAAGGAAGTTGGAAGAAAGATCTACCCACAGGAGAAAGATGGTTACGAAATGCTGGTAGACTTTTCCGGAGGAGGAACAATTCCCATTTACTTGGATATGGATAGTGGTGAAATGATTGTGAGAAATGGCAGAGCTTATCAGATTTCACCTAAAAAGCTGGAATATATCAAGGAAGTATTAGGAGGCAGGAAAAAATGACGAAAATTTTACGGGATAAAATAATCACATTATTGGGAGCAGGCTTTTTGGGGTATTACTTGAGCATTTCCCTCTTTCACAGTTTTATTCGAAATAATCTAGTGAAAATATTACCACCAATTAACGACCGTCACCTTCCGGAGATTTATGTGAATATTATGGGAGCTGTAACACTTGCCATTTTCGCCTATCTATTATTTAATGTTGTGCGAGAAAAAAGGAGCTTTAAGCTATATAAAAAAAGCTACTTAGCAGCCATTTCTTTGTTGATCATAGCGCCCTTGGTGATCGCCGGCATCTTTAGAGTCCAAGCTGTCAGTTGGGTGCAAAAAGCTGAAGGTACTGCCCCTAAGGAAATTACAATCAGAACAGATAGAGAAGGCGATTCGCTTATGTTTGCTGCCGGTACATCGTCAGCGAGTGGTGTAGCTAAATCCATCTTCTTCACAGAGCCGCTTTTGAATGATTTTGGCAAGGGTATTAGGGAAATGAAATTAAAGCAGGTAGTTAGCAGCGAAGAACAAAGAGTTGATTCTTCCGATCTGACAATGTGGATTCGTTATGAGATAGATGGTAAATGGTACTCAAAAATATTAAGTTATGGCCAGGGACTGTTTGAAGAACATGTTGCCGGAGGAAGAATTGCTTACTATACTAATCCAGTACTTGAGAATTTATTAAAAAAAGAATTTGAAGAATCAGCTGATATTAATAATTATGATCGGGCTAGAGTTATAAATTCCGTGACAATAAATAGGAAAAATGGGGCTGAAGAAAAGAAAAGGTTTTTGACTCCTGAGGATTTTCAAATATTAGTTAATTCTTTAAGGCCTCAGAATTTAATCCATCAGGATACTGAAGGAGTTAAAGGGATAAAAGAGGCTTTAAAGGAATGGGTTCCTCAGGAGGAAACAACTATTTATGGTATTGAGCTCTGGCAAAAGGGTTCCGATGAAAATATGGGTCAAAACTTTATGGTATATGATAAACGCACCCAAACTTTGATGTTTGAGGGTGCGTACTATCAAGTGGATTTGGATGATATAGTGGCATAATGTAGTTTCTTTATGATTTTCCTTCTGCCGCGTCGATGGGATCTCCATTGCAATTTGTTCGTATGGAAGCCATAGCAGCCTAAAATTCGGCGGTTTTGAGATCGATTAATCTGGATTAGTCAATCTCAAATCCGCCGAATTTTTAAATTGAAGATGTATGAACCCTTGCCCTCCCGTCATTTTTATATCTTTTTGCGAAAAATCGCGTCTTCCTTCGTTGTATAGAGTGTAAAAGTTTTTACAATAAAGAGAGAAAAGGGGGAAACCATGAAGACTGATCAGACTAATTACATACAGCGCTTAAAAAAGAGAAGAGAAGAAGCTTTGGAATTTGTGATGGATGAATACTTCCCTTTGGTGAAGGGGATAGTCACTCATATCTTACTTCCCATAGCAAGACAGGAGCTGGCAGAGGAATGCATAAGCGATGTGTTTCTTTCTGTTTGGCATAATGCCCAAAAATTCAAAGGCGAGAACGAGGAGGATTTTCGCAAATGGCTTTGTGCTATAGCGAAATACAGGGCCATTGATTTTTATCGCCGCGAGAAAAAACGGCTGGAAATTCCCACCTCCGAAAATGAAAGTATGGACATGTTCCTGCCGGAAGAATCGGCGGAGGAGCATGTGCTTTTAAAGGAGAGCATCCGGGAGATGGAGAAATTGCTGAACCTTTTTTCTCCCGTAGACCGGAACATATTGATCATGAAATTTTACTACGCAGAGGAAGTCCCCAGTGATCTGGTCAATTCGGTGCAGATGGCTTGGGAAATCAAGGATGATTTAGGCAATGTCTATGCCTATAATGAGAACGGAGGGCAGGGAAAAATCAGCGGCGAAATGCTTAAAATGGAGTATGTCCTGACCTTCAACCATCTGGATCCCCGGGCGAAGACCCTGTTTATCACGCCGACTTTGAAACTGGTTCATACCCAGGGCGGCGGAGTGGCCATGGCTGAAAATGGAGAGGAAACACCTTTAGAATACAAAGGGCTGCCGGCAGGAGTAACTCCCGGGGAGTGGACAATGAAGCAGGTTAGGATAGATATTAGTTCCCTGCAGTGATGTTTAGTAAAGGTTCTATAAACACTGTAGATAGACTGTAGAAAAGTCAGGATTTATCCTGGCTTTTCCTAATGGTGTAAATTATGAATGAGAGTTTTGAGCAACGTTTTATGCTGCTGTCTTCTGCCGGAATTCTTCAGTATTTTTGACAAGCGCATTATTATCAAAGTGATGACTAAAGATGGGGGTGAACGATAAAAATCGAATGAGCGCATCGCGTTTGCTTTATAGAATTAAATTCTTTTGACAATTCCAATTAGACGTGTCGAATCCTTAAATTCTCGGTCTCCATTGCTAAAAGTTGATAATGAAGAATGGCTTTTTCCGTTTCCTGGTCAAAAAGGTGTATTCCGGCAGGGTCTAAATCGATCTCCAGTCGGTCTCCGGTTTTGGCGGTTATCTTGGAGTTAACCCTTGCCGTTATGTGCTCATCCTCCAGGGTTAAATAAAGGTAAGTTTCCGCTCCAAGTAATTCTATGGTTTCTACTATTGCGGTTATTCTATTGCCCGCCGGCAAAGATTTCGGACTAATTCCTCTCGGACGGATATTTTCCGGCCTTATTCCCATAACGACCTCTCGGTTGGTATAGCCGCTTACGGTTTCTCGGGCTTTGATATTCGGAAGTTCAAGGCTGTTTTGACCGAACATCAGGCGGATTCCTCCTTCGTAATTTTCCAGCCGGGCTTGAAGAAAGTTCATCGGGGGACTGCCGATGAAACCAGCTACAAAAAGGTTAGCCGGTTTTTCGTAAAGGTTGGCCGGCGTATCTACCTGCTGGATGAAACCGTCCTTCATGACGACAATTCGGGTTCCCATCGTCATTGCTTCGGTCTGGTCATGAGTAACATAAATAAACGTTGTACCCAGATCGCGGTGCAGCCTGCTGATTTCACTTCTCATTTGTATCCTGAGCTTGGCATCCAAATTGGATAATGGTTCATCGAGCAAGAAAACTTGAGGCTCGCGTACAATAGCTCGGCCCAGCGCAACCCGCTGTTTTTGGCCGCCGGACAAAGCCTTGGGTTTGCGCTGCAGCAAATGTTCGATGCCCAGGATTTCTGCGGTTTGCTGAACTTTACTTTTGATTTGCTGTTTTGGGATTCTGCGCAGTTTCAATCCGAAAGCCATATTATCATAGACGGACAGGTGCGGGTACAAGGCATAGTTTTGAAAAACCATGGCGATATCCCGGTCCTTCGGCGGGACCTCGTTGACGATCCGGTCCCCGATATAAATCTCGCCACCTGTTATTTCTTCCAAGCCGGCAATCATTCGGAGCGTCGTTGACTTGCCGCAGCCAGAGGAGCCAACCAGGATGATAAATTCTCCATCCTCAATTTCCAGATTGAAATTGCTCACGGCGGTCACTCCGCCTTCATATTCTTTGCAAACATTTGTTAAACTTACACGTGACATATTTCCTCCTATTTAAGGCCTGAACTTGTAAAACTCTCCATAATCTTTCGGCCAAAGATGAAAAATAGAATTAACAAGGGGGCAATGACAGCAACAGTGGCGGCGCAGACATCAGCCCATTGCGCTCCGGTTTCATAGGTTTGGGCGAAAATGGCTAACCCCAGACTTAACGTTCGATGCTCTACGGAATTGGTGACTACCAGCGGCCAGAGGAAATTATTCCAGTGGTAACTTATTGAAACGATGGCAAAGGCTATATAGGAGGGCTTGCTGAGGGGTACATAAATTCTCCAGATAATTCCCCAGGTGCTCATGCCTTCAACCCGAGCCGCTTCTTCCAATTCATAGGGAATCTGCTTAAAGGTTTGTCTCAGCAGAAAAACACCGAAACCCGAGGCGAAATAAGGGATCATGATGCCTAAACGGGTATCCACCAGATTCAGCTGAGAAAGGAAACTATAATTAGGAATAATCAGGACATCCGGAGTGATCAGAATCTGCATCAGGAATAAGACAAAGAGGATATTTTTGCCGTAAAAGTCCAGCCGGGCAAAGGCGTAGGCCGCCAGGGTCACCAGAACAAACTGGACACAGAATATGCCGGTGATAATGAGAAAAGTATTCAAAAAGTAAGTGGCAAAGGGTGCCGAAGCAAATACATTTTTAAAATTAGCCAGAGTGGGTGGGACAAGCCGGAACAAATCCAAGGTATACTGTTTATCAACAAAAGCGGTGCGCAGGATCCAGAGCAGGGGAATGACATTAAGCGCAACGAACAATATTGTCATGCTGTGCCTAAAATACGAGCTGAGTTTAGCTTTCATCACTATATCCCCCTAACTGTAATAGGCCTTTTTATCCAGGGTAAAGAATTTGACGCAGGTTATGATTAACAAGAACAGCACCAGCAGAGCCGTAACGGCAGAGGCTTTGCCGACGTCCCAGAATTCGAAACCGAGCTGGTAGATGTAATAGAGGATCATATTGCTGGCGTTATCCGGTCCCCCGTTAGTCATAATATAGAGGTGGTCTACGGTTTTAAAAGCGTTGGTTAAAGAGATAATCAGCACAAAAAGCGTTGTTGGCGTAAGCATAGGCCAGGTTATTTTGCGGAATACCTGCCAGGAGCCGGCGCCGTCGATACGGGAAGCTTCGTATAGTTCCCGAGGAATGCTTTGCAGTCCTGCCAAAAAGAACAGCATGAAGTAGCCGGCTTCCTTCCAGATCAGCATAACCATGAGTGCTGGCAGAACGGTGGAAGAGCTTCCTAGGAGATTGATCTGTCCTCCCAGGCCCAGAATTCGTTCGGCATAACTCAACAATCCGTAACCGGGCGTGTAAATAAACAGCCAGATATTGGCTACGGCGATCATCGGCAGTAATGTTGGATAGAAATACCCGGCTCGGACTATTCCCCGGCCTCTGACGGCTGCATTGGCCAGGATAGCCATGATCAGGGCCAGCAGGATGCTGGCCGGGACGGTGATTAGGGCGACGAGCATATTGTTGTGGACTGCTTGCAGAAAAACCTGGTCTTTTATCAGGTTTTGATAATTGGCCAGACCGATGAACTGCGGTATTTTATGAGCGAGGTCTTTTAAATACAAACTATTGATGAAGGTTTTTACGATGGGGTAGAGGGTAAAAAGCACCAGAAAAATAAAGGAGGGCAGTATAAGCAGCCAGGCTATGATGCTGGTCTTCAGTTTTCGATTGTTAAAAGAAGGCTTGAGAAGCAGCCTCTGGGGATTTTGCTTCTCATACCTTCCAAACGGGAGTTTTATAATCATAAATATTGTCCTCACCACATTTTCAAATCGTGTCCTTATTTTTTAAAGGGATTGAGCACGGTATCTGCATTTTTCTGAGCGTCGTCCAGAGCCTGCTGAACAGGTTTCTGCTGGGTCAAAACGGCCTGAATGGTATCCTCCATGATCTTGGTTACTTTGCCGTTTTCATGGGTGGAAAGTTCAGCAGCGGCATATTGTAGTTGATCGCGCGCAGTCAGGGCGTAAGGGAAGTCCTTAATGTACTTTTTCATCGTGTCTGTTTCGTAGGCTTGTTTTCTGGTAGCCACATAACCGGTATCGATACTCCACTGGGCCACACGTTCCGGCGTGGTCATCCAGCGGATAAACTTCCAGGCGGCCTGCTGTTTTTCAGGGGAAGAGTTTTTGAAAATGTAGAAATTTCCGCCGCCTGTCGGGGTGCCACGGGTATCCATAGCCGGCAGCATGGCCGTGCCGAAGTTAAACTTGGCGCTTTTTTTGATATTCGTCAGATTGCCTGTGGTATGATACATCATGGCAGTCTTGCCCTCCAGGAAATCTGTGGGTACAGTCGCCCAGGCGATGGTATTTCCCGGCATGACTTTCTGGACTTTAGAGAGATCCAACCAGAATTGCAGGCCTTTTTGGGCTTCCGGAGAATTAAAATACACTTCATTGCCATCCGTGTTCATCAGGTTCTTGCCGTTTTGCTGTAAGGTAAAGGTTTGCAGCATCCAATAAGCATAGTCAGTGGAGGGGATTTCCAGGCCCCAACGCCCGTCTTTAGTCAGCTTCTTAGCATCGCTGACCATTTCTTCCCAAGTGGCCGGCGGTTTTTCTGGATCAAGTCCTACTTCTTTGAAGGCATCCTTATTGTAGTATAAAATGATGGTGCTTCGCTGGAAAGGGATTCCCCAGGTTTTGTCCTGGGTTTGGGAATTCGTCATAAACCCAGGGTAAAAATCAGCCAGATAGGCTTTATCTTCGTCTGTTTTAATGAATTGGTCCATATCGACAATGGCATCCATATCTAACAGGGAATACAAATCTGTGGAAAACATGATGGCCAGATCGGGCGCTTTATTTCCCTGAATAGCGGTTTGGACTTTGGTTCTGGTCTCAGCGTAGCTTCCCGTATAGACGGGGTTCACCTTAATATTCGGGTTTTCTTTCGTAAAATCGGCCGCCATCTGGTCGATTATCTTGGTTACGGGTCCGCCTACCGCAACCGGATAATAGAAGGTTAGCTCAATTGGCTTTTGCGGGTTTGTACCGGCAGAACTGCCGGCCGTTTGAGCAGACGTACCGCAGCCTGCCAGTAGCGTTGTAACAATAAGTAATAAACTTACTGCGGTAACAATGATCCTGTTTTTTTTCATTAATGGCTCACTCCTTACATTTAATTTTGATTTCGAATATGTCCTAAATAGCCTGTGGCTATATTTTAGGTGGTTAGAGTTTTCGTCAAAAAAAAGAAACACTTAATAATGCGCAACATTGGTTCGTTCTTGCGACGAAACATTTCGCGATCATAAGGTTTTCTCTTTACTCCACCTTATAGCCGTACTTGCAGGCTTTAATCACTATGAAATTATCCTTATTCTGGTTATAGCATACTTCTTTAGGCAGATCATGTCCATTAACAGAAGGTTAATTTCGTGTTAATAGATGGCAAATTTGTGAATAACTTCTTCAACTCCTTCTCCGAAAGCGTTCAGACATGAATAGTCGGCGTACTTTCTCAATTCGGCACTGCAATTGAACACAGCAGCCCCGATGCCTGCCTCCAGGAGCATTTCTTTATCATTCATGTGGTTTCCAATAGCTAAAATTTCTTCTTTCTTCACCCCCAAGAGCTGGGCCAACATTAACATGGCCTTGCCTTTATTCTCGCCTTGTTTGACGATTTCGAAGAAATCATCTTCGCTTTGCAGAAAGCTGTATGCTCCCAGGCTGGCTACGCTGTATTTTGACCAAAGTTCCAGACTGCGGCTAAAGTCGCCGACTAAGACCACTTTTTGCGGATTAATGTTTTGCAGCGACTCCTTGCCGCCCCGAAGAGATTCGCAGGTTATTTTTTCTTTGTGGCTAAATCTGTCAATTCCTTTTGAGCTGCCGAAACCGTAAACTCTGTCGTGTTCGAACAACAGAACGGCCAAATATCCATTTTTGCCTGCTTCAAGCAAAAAATCGGCGATGGATTCTATTTTCAGTTTGGCTTGGTATAAAATTCTTTGTTTATCTGCTAAAACCGAACCATTGGCTAGAATCACGGGAATTGTTAAGCCTAACCTTGCCACAATGTGTCTTACTGCAGACCAGTTTCTTCCTGTCGCCAGTGTAAATAATCCACCTGTCGAGATATATTCTCGGATGTTTTTTTCCACCTGTTCGGACAAGCGATGATCGCCATCCAGCAGTGTACCGTCCAAATCACTGACTATCATTCGTATTTTGCTCATGACTGCTCTCCTCTGCCTGGATTTAGGGGACACGTTCAGCTAAAATTGAACATCTGGGCTTCGTGGGGGACTCTACCTCCACCGAAGTAGAGTGCGGGAGACCCACTTCCACTTAAGAAGTGGGAGTCTAACGATTGATAAAAGGTAAATAAAATAACCTGCCCCAAAAAGAACATGCAGAATAATTTTGGCATGTCATTCTTTGTACCGGCAGGTTTTCGCTATCTCTCCACCCAGGATTATATTTTATTAAAGATATTGTAGCTGTATCGTTAACGACAAACAATTAAATAACTGTTAAATCTATGTGAAATATTGGCTAAATTTAATTTTGCGCGTTCTATTTAAGCTATAATTTAGGGAAAGAAAGTTCCTCTGGAGGTGTCAAATTGATTCAGGATATTTTTAATAAAAGTATTATTGCAGCCTGCGAACACAAGAATTTGTCCAATGCTTTGAAATCTAAAGCAAAAGCTGTTATTTATATGCATGGCGATCTAAACTCGCTGGTTAGTGAAGAGTTCAGAAGAGTTTGCCGCAGTAAGCCTATATTTATCCATATCGATCTTCTGAAAGGGCTGAATGGAAGCAAAGAGGCACTTCATTTTTTGAAACATAACGTAAACCCTTTCGGTGTGGTTAGTACCAAGAGCAAAAGTATTCGTTCGGCTAAAAAAGAAGGCTTTTTTTCGATTCAAAGAGTGTTTTTAATAGATACTCAATCTTTTAACAGCTCGCTGGAAGCGATTGCCGAAAATCAACCCGATGCCGTGGAAATAATGCCGGCAATTGCTCCTTCTATTGTAAAAAATACCGCGCTCAAATTTCGGTACCGATTATTCTTGGCGGATTGATCAGTGAAGAAGGCCAGATTATTGAAGCTCTGCGCCAGGGTGCGGATGCCATATCCCTTTCCAAAAGTGAATTGTGGGATTTTAACTTTTGCGATAGCGGGCAGAAGCCTAGTCCTGACGCCATTTTTCAAAGCGCTGGACAAATGTCAATTGGGCCATCGAAGCAGCACGTGCTGGGGAACGTGGAAGAGGTTTTGCTGTAGTATCCGATGGGGTAAGAAAATTAGCAGAAGGATCTCGACAAGCAGCTCAGGAAATTGCCGAAATTGTTGGCACAAGCTGTAGCAAAGAGAATGGAGTATAAAGCAAAATTTTCAAAGGCAATTGCGGCCCTAACAGACTCAAATAAGTGACTCTTATGTTAATTTTATTTGAGATAATAATTTATCAGGGTCATTATTTTTAGTTGGAATGTCAAAATCACCGCGTAAAAGCTTTAATGCTATTTTTTCCTCATTAATTTCACTCATTGTCCCCACCCCCAACCTCCTTATAATTGGTAACGGTGGGCACCAACCTATAAGAGCATGTATAAGTAAGAAGAAAGCAACCAATGCAGAAATTGAGAACCACCATTTGTTAAATAAAATGCCTAAACCGATAGTCAGCAACGTTAAACCAGCTGCACTTGTTTCCAGAACTCTCTCGGTGTCCCATTCATAATTAAGCTCATTAAGTCTTTGTGACAGCAATGTTTTAGTTTGATTACGATAATAATGAATATTCTTTAGGGTATTTTCTCGTATAGCAGCATTTACAACGGCTTTCGTCGCAAGTTGAACTCTTTTATTCGTGGGGGGGATGGCCATTGGTTATCTTCCTTTTCCTTTGGATCTAATACAATGTACTATGTAATTATTTAACGGGTCCTCGTCAGGGTTATTAATTTAATTTGCCAATGTACACAAATAATATTCCAACAAGCATTGAACTCATTAAATAACCACGTACGGTCGTCATCGGATTCCGTATTAAAGACCATTAAGTTTCGAGGGGATAGGAGGCTTTAGCCCAAAATCGAAAGCCCAAAAATGGAAGTTAAAAATGACCGTCGTGGCTAATGGAGTAATAATTAAATAAGAAGATTAAAAAATTTGTAATTGACAATATAAGCGGAAAATGCTACTATTAATATCCGTTCAAAACCAAATGAGAGAAATTTGGCAAGCGAGCGCAAGGAGTTAAAATTAGCTATTGACAATGAATATTGAAAATGCTAGTATGTAATTCCGGCCAAGATGGCTGACAAAATGGTCTTTGAAAACTAAACAACAAGGACAGCCAATGAGAGAAACTCGCAAGAGTTTCGAAAAGTATCATGAAATCATGAGCAGAAATCATCTTCTTCAAGAGAAGTTGAAATAACTTTTTTGGAGAGTTTGATCCTGGCTCAGGACGAACGCTGGCGGCGTGCTTAACACATGCAAGTCGAACGGAGAGGATTCTAAGTTTACTTAGAAGGATCTTAGTGGCGGACGGGTGAGTAACGCGTGGGTAACCTACCCAACAAGCCGGGACAACCCTTGGAAACGAGGGCTAATACCGGATACGCTTAGGAAGCGGCATCGCTTCTTAAGGAAAGGCGGCCTCTGAATATGCTGCCGATGATGGATGGACCCGCGTCTGATTAGCTAGTTGGTGGGGTAAAGGCCTACCAAGGCGACGATCAGTAGCCGGCCTGAGAGGGTGAACGGCCACA